>CALWGP010000022.1 GCA_944380095.1 uncultured Lachnospiraceae bacterium
TGAGAACTTACTTTTTCGCAGTCCTTTTTTTTTTTTTTTTTTCCGTCATACCCTGTCCTGCTTTCGCATAGGTTGTACCAGTGCAGGAAGAAAGAGACGGGAGGATGGGAATGTTTGAAACGAAAACGGTAAAACAGACGGAACAGATGCTAAAAACGGACATGCACAGGGGGCTTTCCGGAGAGGAAGCCCAAAGCCGTTACAGCAGGGAAGGGCCTAACCGGCTGGCCTCGGCAAAGAAAAAAAGTCTGCCTGTCCGTTTTCTGGAACAGCTCAATGATCCTTTGATCTACGTGCTGCTGGCCGCCGCGGCTATATCTTTGCTGCTGCGGGAAGTCAGCGACGCCGTCATCATTATCGCAGTGGTGGGGCTGAACGCCTTTGTGGGCATGGCGCAGGAGGGAAAGGCGCAAAAGGCGCTGGACTCTTTAAAAAAGCTGACGCAGCCTGCCGCCTTGGTGATCCGGGACGGGAAGGAAACGCTTCTGGAAGCCTCCCGCCTGGTACCGGGGGACTTAGTCTGCCTGGAGGCGGGCTGCCAGGTCCCGGCGGATCTGCGGCTGACGGAAACGGGAGGGCTGAAAGCAGAGGAATCCACCCTTACGGGGGAAACCGTGCCGGTGACCAAGGACGCGGCCCTTTGCCTGCCGAAGAAGGAAAAAGGGACCCCTTTGGGGGACCGGAAAAATATGGCTTATATGTCCACCGTAATTACGGCGGGCAGGGGGAAGGGAATTGTGGTTTCCACCGGCATGAAAACGGAAATCGGCAAAATCGCTTCCATGATGACGGAAAGCGAAGAAGAGCCTACGCCCCTGCAAAAAAAGCTGGGGGAACTGGGAACCGCACTCAGTCTGCTGTCTTTGGGAATCTGCGCCCTTTTATTCGGGATCGCCCTCTTCCAGCACAGGAACGTATTCGATATGCTGCTGACCGCCATTTCCCTGGCGGTAGCCGCCGTGCCCGAAGGACTCCCTGCGGTGGTAACTTTGTGCCTGGCTTTGAGCGTGACGCGGATGGTGAAAGTCAATACCATTGTGCGCCGCCTGCCCTCCGTGGAAACCCTGGGCGCGGTAAGCGTGGTCTGCTCCGATAAGACGGGGACCCTGACCCAGAACCGGATGCAGGTGCTGTCCTGTTATACGGACGGCGGGATTCGAAGCGCGGACGGGCTGGATGAAAAAAAGCAGGGACTGTTTCTGGAAGGAATGGCCCTGTGCAGCGACGCGGTGCTTTCGGAACGAATCGGCGATCCCACGGAACTGGCCCTTTTGGAACTGGCCGGCCGTTACGGGATCCGGAAAGGGGAACTGGAACAAAAATGGCCGAGAAAGGGTGAAATCCCTTTCCAGTCGGAACGCAAAATGATGACCACCTGGCACAGGGGCAGCGGAGGAACGATCAGCGTCACAAAAGGGGCGCCGGACCGGGTGCTGAAGCTGTGCACCTGCGTCTGGCAGGACGGCAGGGAAGAGCCCTTGACGGATTTAAAACGCCGTCGGATTGAAAACGCCGTGGAAAAACTGTCCGCCGACGCGCTGCGCACCCTGGCGGTGGCCTGCAAAAGGGGGGCAGGGGGGCCGGAAGAGAAAGACCTCCTGTTTCTGGGAATCGCAGGCATGAAAGACCCGGTCCGCCCGGAAGCCGCAGAGGCGGTGGAGATTTTTGGCAGGGCCGGCGTGGACACGGTGATGATCACCGGGGACCACGTCAATACGGCCTTTGCCATTGCCCGACAGCTTCACATCGCAAAAGAACCCGGACAGTGCATGACCGGGGAGGAACTCAATACACTGCCGGAAAAAGAACTGGAAGAACGTCTGGACCGGGTGCGGGTTTTTGCCCGGGTTTCCCCGGCGGACAAGGTAAAAATCGTCCGCGGATTTCAGAAAAAAGGCAATATCGTGGCCATGACCGGGGACGGGGTCAATGACGCGCCTTCCCTGAAAATCGCGGACGTGGGGGTAGCCATGGGGAAGGGAGGGACCGATGTGGCCCGGCAGGCCGCGGACCTGGTCCTGACCGACGACAATTTCGCAACCATCGAAAAGGCCATTGAGGAAGGCAGGGGCGTCTATGAGAACATCAAAAAGTCGGTGGTGTTCCTTTTGTCCTCCAACTTAGGGGAGATTCTGACCATGTTTGCGGCAGTTACCGCCGGCCTTGCCTCCCCATTGCGGTCCGGCCATATCCTATGGATCAACCTGATTACGGATTCCCTCCCCGCGCTGGCGCTGGGCGTGGATTATAACGACGGAAAAGAGCTTATGGGACGGCCGCCCAGAGGGGCGAAGGAGAGCCTGTTTTCCGACCGGGGGCTGTCTAGGACGATTTTTTTCGGGGCGCTGATTGCAGGCATCAGCCTGACCGCTTTTTTTACCCTGCCATGGACCGTTTTAAAAGCCCGGGGCCTTCCCTTTTTGCCGGAACAAATCGGCAGGGTGCTTATGCAGGGGGAAATCCTTGCCCGGTCCCAGACCTACGCCTTTACCGTGCTGGGCATGTCCCAGCTGTTTCATGCGGTAGGGATGCGGGATGTGCACAAATCCGTTTTCAGGATGAACCATCTGGAAAACAGGCTGATGATCCTGGCCTGCCTGGCGGGGTTTTTCCTGCAGTTTCTTGTTACGGAAGCGCCCTTTTTGGTCTCCGCCTTTTCCACGGCAAGGCTGACGGGGCGGGAATGGCTGTATCTGACGGGGATGTCCGCCTTCCCTTTGCTGGCCCATGAACTGCTGGTGCTTTTAAACGGGGATTTTTTTAGGAAGGACAGCGCGTCGTGAGGTGCGCGGCCGTTTTCATGCATACTCGCTATGGCGGGACAATATATTGAATTATGTGGACAACACTGGAAAACGGAACAGGAATTTGGAAAGGAGGAGGGTGCGATGCAGCTTGAACGGAATGTGATCAGGCTGTTTCCCGAGTATCTGCGATTTAAATGGAGAAGCGTGGCCGGACTGGGGGAAACGCTGCAGGAAATCCGGCTGCGCTGTGAAAAACCGGTGATCCTTTATGCAGGAGGGGAGGAATGGTTTCTGGACGGTTCCGGAAAACTGACCCGGGACCGGGAACGGGCGCAGCTTCTGTCCGGGGAGGAGCTGGCGCAGATTGTAAAACATATCTGCCGGTATTCCCTGTATGCCTATGAAGAGGAAATGAGCCGGGGGTACATGAGCGCGGACGGAGGGTTCCGGGTGGGGATCGCCGGGGAAGTCGTCCTCAATCCGGACGGAAGCGTAAGGAATGTCCGCTATATTTCCAGCCTCAACATCCGGATCGCCCACGAGGCAAAAGGAGCCGCAGCCCCTGTGCTGCCATGGCTTTATAACGGGGAAAGACTGGAAAACGTCCTGATTTTGTCCCCGCCCGGCTGCGGGAAGACAACCCTTTTGCGGGATATTATCCGTATGGTATCGGACGGGAACGACTGCGCCCCCGGCCAGACCGTGGGGGTGGTGGATGAGCGTTCGGAGATTGCCGGCTGTTTCCAGGGCGTCCCGGGAAACGATGTGGGCAGCCGGACGGACGTGCTGGACGGCTGTCCCAAAGGGGAAGGGATGATGATGCTGCTTCGGTCCATGGCGCCGAAGGTAATGGCGGTGGATGAGCTGGGCAGCCGGGAGGACGTAAACGCCCTGGAACAGGTGCTCAAATGCGGATGCAGCGTACTTGCCACCATCCACGGCGCTTCCTATGAGGAACTGTGCAGGAAGCGGTTTTTGCAGCCCCTTCTGGAAGGACATGTGTTCGGACGGTTTGTGGTGCTGGGCAGGCGGGACGGGAAGTTTGCGGTGGAGCAGATCCGGGACGCCGAGGGACGGATCCTGGCGGAAGGACTCTGATGCTGGCCGCAATGGGCGCCTGCCTGGTCCTGGCGGGAGCGGCCGGGGCGGGGGCCTGCCTTTGCCTGGAAAGAAAAAAGAGGATTGCCCAGCTGTATCTTTTCACGCAGGTGTTCGGGCTGATGGCCGGGGAAATCGCCTACAGCAGGATTTCCCTGCCGGAAGTGTTTTTGGAAGCCGGACGGCGGCTGGAAGGGGACCAGGGACTGGGAGGGGTATTGCGCAGACTGGGAAAAAGACTGTGCGACGGAACCGGACAGGATATCCGGACCGTCTGGGAACAGGAGCTTGGGGAATATTTGCGGCGGACGCATCTTAAACCGGAAGAAAGGGAACGGATCCTGTCTTTTCCCTCCGCCGTCCAGTACCTGGACGGGGCGCGCCAGCAGGAGGCCGTGGCCGCCTTTTCCCGGGGCTTTTCGGAAAAAGCGCAGCAGGCCGTACAGGCGCAGAAAGAGGAAAACAAAATCACAATGGCGTTAAGCGTCGCCTGCGGGGCATTGGCGGCGATCCTGCTGGCGTGAAAAAGACGGGGGAAAGCGGATGGAGGTCAGTCTGATTTTTAAAATTGCAGCGGTGGGAATCCTGGTGACGATCCTGTGCCAGGTTTTAAAGCACAGCGGAAGGGAGGAGCACGCCTTTTTGCTTTCGCTGGCTGCCCTGATCCTGGTGCTTAGCTGGATCGTCCCTTATATTTACGAGCTGTTTTCCACCATCCAGACGCTGTTTTCCCTGTGAAATTTACGGGATGGAACGAAAACAGGGAGGCGCTTGGGGAATGGAATTTGTCAAAATCGGGGCCATTGCGGTGGCCGGTGTCCTTCTGGGGATCCAGTTTAAAAGCGGCAGGCAGGAATACGGGACGTATATCGGGGCCGTGATCTGCCTCCTGATTTTTTCCTGTACGGCGGCCTATATGGGACAGGTGAAGGAGCAGCTGGAATCTTTCGGGGCCTATTTAAGCTCTGCCGGGAAGTATTTTACCCTGCTGTTTAAGGTGGTGGGAATCACCTGGCTGTGCGAATTTGTGGCGGGGATCTGCCGGGACAGCGGATTTTCCGCCATTGCTTCCCAGATCGAGCTCTTTGGAAAAATCGCCATCCTTTTTGTGGGAATGCCGGTATTTCTGTCCCTGGTGGAAACGATTGCGGGATTTATGGGGTGAACCATGGAGCATTATCTGGAACAGCTGAATCTGACGGAAATGATGGAAGAACTGGACGGCTTTTTCCCGGACGCTTCCCTGGACCTTTGGGGGATGTTTGAACGGATTTTGTCCGGCGAATGGAAGGAAGCGGGACAAATGGCCTGGCAGGGACTTTTCGGCAGCATCTGGGAGCAGGTAGCGGGGATGAAAGGACTGTTTGTGTCCCTGCTGATCCTGGGAATTCTTTCCGTACTGGTTTCCAGTTTTTTGGCCAGCTTCGAAAACCACCAGATCGCGCAGATCGCCCATTACATTTTCTATCTGCTTTTGCTGGCCATCGTCCTGAAAGTTTTTGCCCGGTGCTATGGGACCGCCGCCGGGGCCATGGAATCCATGGCCGGTTTTTCAAAGTTTGTGCTGCCGGCTTTGTGCCTGTCTTTGGGACCGGCGGCGGGAGGGCTGACCGCCGCCGGATATTATGAACTGGCGCTGGTTTTGATCTTTCTTGTGGAAACCTTCCTGCTGCAGCTGTGCCTGCCCTTTTTGCCCGTGTTTATGCTGCTGCTTTTGATGAACGGCGTCTGGGAGGAAGGCAAGCTTGCGTCCCTGATGGAACTGGTGGAAAAAGGGCTGAAAGCGGCGTCGGGGTTTTGCCTGGCGGCGGTTGCCGGGCTGGGATTTTTGCAGTCCATGGTGGCCCCGGCGCTGGACGGACTGAAACGGGGGGCCGTCCAGAAGGCGGTTTCCGCCATCCCGGCCCTGGGAGGGCTGGCGGAGAGTACCACCCAGCTGCTCATCGGCTCGGCCGTGCTCTTAAAAAACAGTCTGGGACTGTTTGCCCTGATCCTTTTGGTCCTTTTAGTTGCCGCCCCCTTTGGGGAACTTCTTTTTTACGGGGTTATGCTGCGGGCAGCGGGGGCCTTTCTGGGGATTGTGGCGGACAAACGTCTGACCGCCTGCGTCAACCGGACGGCGGACGCAGTGTTTCTGACCCTGCGTCTGTCCGGCACGGCGGCCGCCTGCTTCCTGGTCCTGATTGCAATCGTCACCTGTCTGGCGGGAGGGCAACTTTGAACGAACTTCTGTCAATCCTGAAGGAAACGGCCATATTTATGCTGGCATCCCAGCTGATCCTGCATTTTTCGGTGGAAAAGCAGTACGAAAAATACGGGAAGATGATTGCCGCTTTGGTGGTCCTCACCCAGTTGGCCATTCCGGTACTGTCTTTTTTCCAAAAGGACCTGGCTTCTGATTTCCGGGAAAAAATGGAACGGATGGAGGCGCAGAATGAAATTTTCTCCAGGCAGCTGGAAGAAATGGAGGGGATGGAGGAAAACCTGGTGGAGGAAGGGCTTTTTTCTTCCGTGGAGCAAAGACTGGAACCGGAAGCGGCGGCGGCAGGGGTGCGGATCTGCTCGGTGCGGCTGTCGGACGGGGTTCTTATCATCGGCGTGGAAAGCGGGGATTTGGTGCCGGAAAATAGGGACAGGGAGGACGGCCTTGTCCGGATTGACCGGGTGGAAATCGGCGGGCAGGCCGCGCAGGCGGCGGGGATAGCTGGAGTGCACAGGCAGGACCTGGCGGAGCGGTTTGCGCAGGCGCTGGGCATGGAAACCGGGGAAGTGGAGGTGATCGGGAGTGGATAAGCTGCGAAAGTGGTGCCGGGCAAAGCTGACCCGGGAGAACATGATCGTCCTGGCGCTGTCGGGAATTTTACTCATGGTAATTGCCCTTCCTTCCGGGAAAAAGGAGCGGGAAGAAGGCCAAGAGCCCGGTTCGGCAACCGCCCGGGCTACTGTGACAAAAGAAGGGCAGGAAACAGGGACGGACGGCAGTATGCAAAAGCTGGAGAGGCGTCTGGAGGAGTTTCTTTCCCGCATGGAAGGGGCGGGGGAGGTAAAGGTGATGCTTACCTTTTCCTCCGGCCCGGAACAGGTGGTGGAAAAGGACGCTGCGTTTTCCGATTCCCAGACCAGCGAAAACGACAGCGCAGGAGGCAGCCGGACCGTTTCCGGCAGGGAGCAGGAGCCGTCTACGGTCTATACCACCGACGCTGCCGGCAACCAGGTCCCTTATGTGAAAAAGACGCTGGCCGCCTGTGTGGAAGGGGTGACCGTGCTGGCGCAGGGAGGGGATTTGCCGGCCGTCCAGAAAAACATTACCGACGTGATAGAGGCATTATTCGGGATAGAAGCTCATAAAATTAAAGTAGCAAAGCTGGCGGTCCCTTCCACGGAAGCGGATAACGCAGAGGAAAATGAGGAAAGCAGAGGGATCAGAAATTGAAAAACATGTTCAAACGCAACCAGATTATGATCACGGCCCTGGCGATTATGATAGCGGTGGCCGGGTATCTGAATTTCGCCGGGACCACGATCGGGGAAGAGGAGATGGTAAGCGCCGGGGCGCAGACCGTGCAGGAGGATGCAAAAGATTTGTCCGATCCGCTGCAGGAGGATGTGACGGCGGATATTCCAAGCCTGGATTCCGACGATGAGGCTGCGGCCGTGGATAATTTTCTGGATTCCGACATGCAGACGGCGGACGGGACGGAAGTTTCCATTGTTTCCGAGTATCTGACACAAGAACAGCAGCAGGCGGACGCCTCGGACGCGGTCAGCCAGGATGCACAGGTCCAGGATGCAGAGGTACAGGACGGGGAGACGCCGGGAGAGGCCGTTTATACCAGTTCCTCCGGCGTATCCACCCTGTCCGGCGCCAGACTTTTAAAGGAGCAGACCCGGGCCAAAAACAAGGAAACCCTTCTTGAGATTATCAACAATGCCAATATTGCGGAGAACCAAAAGCAGGAGGCTGTGGACAATATGATCGCCATGACGGACGTGGCGGAGCGGGAGACTGCGGCGGAGATTTTGCTGGAGGCGAAAGGCTTTGCGGACGCGGTGGTGACAATCAGCGGCGAAGGCGCGGACGTGGTGGTTGCAATGGCCTCCCTGACGGACGCCCAGTGCGCGCAGATTGAGGATATCGTTTCAAGAAAGGCCGGGGTCGCCGCGGAAAATATTGTGATTAACCCCATGACGGAAAATTAGGAAAGGCCGGCAAAGCCGGAAGCTTACGGCAGAAAAAGGCGTGCCAAAGCAGGCAGAATATGTTACACTTAAACAGATTGGATTTTTCAGAAAGAACAGGAGACGAATCCGTTTTCAGGAAGGAGAAGCGCCATATGAAAAGAGTGTTTTTGATCGTACTGGACAGCGTGGGAATCGGGGAAATGCCGGATGCGGCCGCTTACGGGGACGAGGGAACCAATACCTTAAAGGCGGCTGCGTCCAGTCCTTTTTTCCACCTGCCCAATCTTGCCCGGCTGGGCCTTTTTCATCTGGACGGGGTGGACTGGCATAAGGGCGAAACCGGCTTTACCGGCAGGATTGCCCGGATGAAAGAAGCTTCCCGGGGAAAGGATACCACCATCGGCCACTGGGAAATCGCGGGGATTTATTCCCCCAGGCCCCTGCCCACTTATCCGGACGGCTTTCCCAAAGAGGTGATGGAGCCTTTCTGCAGCGCCGTGGGAAGGGGCTATCTGTGCAACAAGCCCTATTCCGGCACCCAGGTCATCCAGGATTACGGGGACGAGCATGTCCGGACGGGCAAGCTCATCGTTTATACTTCTGCGGATAGCGTTTTCCAGATCGCGGCCCACGAAGAAGTGGTAGCGCCAAAGGAACTGTACCGGATCTGCGGGATCGCCAGACAGCAGCTTAAGGGAGAACACGGGGTGGGCCGGGTGATTGCCAGGCCTTTTACCGGGACAAGCGGCCATTATGTCCGGACGGCAGGGCGGCATGACTATTCCCTCACCCCTCCTGGGACCACCATGCTCGACCAGCTGTCCGAAGCGGGATATTCGGTGATCGGCGTGGGCAAGATCCGGGATATTTTCGCGGGAAAGGGGATCACGGAATTTGTCACCACATCGGGCAACGAAGACGGGATCGAAAAGACCCTCTCCTATCTGGAAAAGGAGTTTGACGGGCTGTGTTTTGTGAACCTGGTGGACTATGATATGCTCTACGGGCACAGAAGGGACGTGGACGGATACGCCAGGGCGCTTACCTATTTTGATGAAAAGCTGCCAAAGCTGCTTGACGGCCTCGGCCCGGAGGACGTCCTGATGATTACCGCAGACCACGGCTGCGACCCTTCCTATCAAAAGACCACGGACCATACGAGGGAGTATACGCCGTTTCTGATGGCCGGACCGAAGGTAGTCCCGGCCAATCTGGGAACCCGGGAGACTTTTGCGGATATTGCGGCCACGGTGCTGGACTGGTTTGGAATGCAGCCGGCCTTTGCGGGAAAGTCCATGCTCTGAGACGGGAATAGAGGTTGACAAAAGCGTTTTCGCTGCTGTTTAATGGGAAAAGAACTTTTTGATGTGGAGGAAACGAAATTGGGAAACATTCGAGACGAAATTAACAGGAGGAGAACGTTTGCGATTATCTCGCACCCGGACGCGGGCAAGACGACGCTGACGGAAAAATTCCTGCTCTACGGGGGAGCGATCAACCTGGCGGGTTCCGTCAAGGGAAAGGCCACGGCGCGCCATGCGGTATCCGACTGGATGGAAATTGAAAAGCAGAGGGGGATTTCCGTCACTTCTTCCGTGCTGCAGTTTGAATATGACGGATATTGCATTAACATTCTGGACACGCCGGGCCACCAGGATTTCTCGGAGGATACTTACCGGACCCTGATGGCGGCGGATTCCGCGGTCATGGTAATCGACGCCAGCAAGGGCGTGGAGGCCCAGACCCGCAAGCTGTTTAAGGTATGTGTGATGCGCAAGATCCCGATTTTTACCTTTATTAACAAAATGGACCGGGACGCCAACGATACCTTTGAACTTCTGGACGACATTGAAAAGGAATTGGGCATTGCCACCTGCCCCATGAACTGGCCCATCGGCTCCGGAAAGAGCTTTAAAGGGGTTTATGACAGGGAGAAAAAGTGCGTGATTACCTATTCGGACACGGAAAAGGGAACCAAGGAAGGCGAAGCGACGGAAATCCCCTTGGAAGAAGCGGACCGGCTGACCGGGTTTGTGGGGGAGAACTTAAAGGAGAAGCTGATGGAGGAAATCGAGCTTCTGGACGGCGCCAGCGCGGAATTTGACCTGGAAGAGGTGCAGGCAGGGGTACTGACGCCGGTATTCTTTGGTTCCGCCCTGACCAATTTCGGCGTGGAAGATTTTTTGCAGCACTTTTTGAAGATGACCACCACCCCGCTGCCGCGCAGGGCGGATAAGGGCCTGATCGACCCCGTGGAAAATGATTTTTCCGCCTTTGTCTTTAAGATTCAGGCAAATATGAACAAGGCCCACCGGGACAGGATCGCGTTTATGCGGATCTGTTCGGGCAAGTTTGAGGCGGATATGGAGGTCAAGCATGTGCAGGGCGGCCGGGTGATGCGTCTGTCCCAGCCCCAGCAGATCATGGCCAACGACCGCAAGATCCTGCAGGAGGCCTATGCGGGGGATATTATCGGCGTATTCGATCCCGGTGTTTTTTCCATCGGGGACACGCTTTGCATGCCAAAAGAGCAGTTTGAGTACGAAGGGATTCCCACCTTTGCCCCGGAGCATTTTGCCAGGGTGCGCCAGGTGGACACCATGAAGCGCAAGCAGTTTGTCAAGGGAATCAGCCAGATTGCGCAGGAAGGCGCGATCCAGATTTTTCAGGAATTTAACACCGGCATGGAAGAGATTATCGTCGGCGTGGTGGGCGTGCTGCAGTTTGACGTTTTAAAGTTCCGCCTGGAAAACGAATACAATGTGGAGATCAAGCTGGAGCCGCTGCCTTATGAGCATATCCGCTGGATCGAAAACTGGGAACAGGTCGATCTTGGCAGGATTGTGGGCACTTCGGACATGAAGAAAGTCAGGGATCTGAAGGGCAACCCGCTGCTGTTGTTTGTCAACTCCTGGAGCGTGGGCATGGTGCTGGATCGAAACGAAGGACTTGTCCTTGCGGAGTTCGGAAGGAACTGATTGTTCAAAATGAAAAAACTGAGTTTGGTATTTCTGCCGGCGCTGCTGGCGTTTGGGCTGTGTGCAGGATGCGGACAGGCCGAAAAAACAGCCGGCGTGTCGGATACGACGGCGGCTTCTGCTTTTGCGCAGGAAAAGACAGAAGAGGACGTACACACAGACGCGGCCCCAAAAGTGCACGAAGAGCAGGGGGAGCTTTTTTACTGCGGGTATGGGAGCCTTTCCACGCAGGAAGAGCAGGCGCTTTACCGACAGATCCTGCGGTCTTTGCAAAACAGGGAGGAAGAGACGGAGCTTTCCACGCTGGACCAGGAACTGGTGGAGCCCGTTTTTATGACGGTGCTGGCAGATCATCCGGAGATCTTTTATGCGGACGGATACTCCTGTACCTCCTATCAGCTGGGCGAAGAAGTAAGAAAGCTGACCTTCACCGGGTCCTACACCATGGACGAGCCGGAAATCGTCCGGCGGACCGGGCTGTTGGAAGAGGCGGCGGGCCGCTGGCTTGCAGGACTTCCGGACGGAGGGGACTATGAAAAGGCAAGGTATCTGTATGAAACGCTGATTTTGCATACAGAATATCAGCAGGGGGCGCAGGACAGCCAGAATATCTGTTCCGTCTTTTTAAACGGCAGGTCGGTGTGCCAGGGTTACGCAAAGGCACTGCAGCTTTTGTACCAGGAGGCGCAGATTGCGTCCATGCTGGTGACGGGGGAAGTAAACGGGCAGGGCCATGCCTGGATTGTGGCGCAGCTGGACGGGGAATGGTATCATGTGGATCCTACCTGGGGAGATGCGTCCTGGCAGCAGGACGGCCGGGATTTTGCAGCGGCGCAGGAAAGGCCTTCCGTCAATTACGATTATTTTTGCGTGACCACGGAGCAGATCGGGCAGACCCACGAACCGGACGCCTGGCAGCGGCTGCCGGACTGCACGGCGGTGGAGGACAACTACTACCGCAGGGAGGGCGCTTACCTGGAAGATGCAAATCCGCAGCGGATCGGGGAGATTTTTGCCAGGGCGCAGGAAGGAAATGCAGGGATCGTCCGCATGCAGTGCGCAGACGATCCGGTGTATGAAGAAGTTTACCGTTTCCTGATCCTGGAACAGGGGATTTTTTCCTATCTGCCGGACACGGCGGGGTCGGTGGCCTATGCGGACAATCCCGGTCAGAGGACTTTGTGCTTCTGGCTGGAACCCTGAAAACTACTAGGCAAACGCAGAGGAGTTTGTTATAATAAAACGTGAGAGTAAAGGAGGCACCCTTATGGAAAAAGAAAGCAGCAAAAATACGTATGTATTACAGGAAGACGAGAATCTCGGCTCCGTACAGATCGCGGATGAAGTGGTTGCCATGATCGCATCTCTTGCCGCTACGGAGGTGGACGGCGTTTCCGCCATGGGCGGGAATATTACCAACGAGCTGATGAGCAAGGTGGGAGTCAAGAACCTGACCAGGGGCGTGAAGGTGGAAGTGCTCGGTTCCGACGTAAAGGTGGAGCTGGTGGTCATGCTTGAGTACGGATATAATATCCCGGCTACCAGCCAGAAGGTGCAGGAGCGCGTGAAAAACGCCATCGAGAATATGACCGGGCTGACCGTGACGGACGTAAATATCCGCATCGCCGGGGTCAATATGAATGCCGGGAAATAATCGGATCGGGGCCGATGCGGGAGTTTTTTTCCGCAGACAGCCCCTTGTTCCGTTATCGTAGGAGAACAGATGAACAGAAGAGAGCAGAGGGAACAGGTTTTTAAGCTGCTGTTCCGTATTGAGTTTAACGAAAAGGAAGAGATGCCCGGGCAGTGCGATCTCTTTTTTGAGGACGATGAAAACGCGGCCCCCGAAAAGGATATGGAATATATCCGGGGGAAATATGAGAAGATTGCGGGGAAACTTCCGGAAATCGACGGGATGATCAATGAGAAGGCGAAAGGGTGGAGCACTTCCCGCATGGGCAAGGTGGACCTGACCATTATCCGTCTTGCCGTATATGAGATCCTTTTTGACGAGGAGGTTCCCGTGGGCGTGGCCATCAACGAGGCCGTGGAGCTGGCCAAGAAGTTCGGCCAGGACGGGTCCGCCGGCTTTGTGAACGGCGTCCTTGCGAAATTCGCCTGACCGGGGAGACCGATGAAGCACGTTTATACTGTAGGCCAGGTAAACTCGTATATTAAGAACATGTTTACCCAGGATTTTTTACTCCAGTCCATTCTGGTCAGGGGCGAGGTCAGCAATTGCAAATATCATTCTTCCGGGCACATTTATTTTACCCTGAAGGATGAAAAAGGCGCGATTGCCTGCGTGATGTTCGCCGGGAACCGGGGCGGGCTGAAATTTCATATGCGGGAAGGGCAGCAGGTGGTGGTGTCCGGCACGGTTGACGTCTATGAAAGGGACGGGAAATACCAGCTTTATGCGGTTAAAATCGCACAGGACGGGGCAGGGCGGCTCTATGAGCGGTTTGAACAGCTGAAAGCAGACCTTCAGGAGCAGGGGCTGTTTGCGCCGGAGTATAAGCGCCCCATTCCCCGTTTTATCCGCAGGCTGGGCGTGGTGACCGCGCCTACGGGGGCGGCTGTCCGGGATATTATGAATATTGCCGCCCGGCGCAATCCTTACGTGCAGATCATCCTGTATCCTGCCATCGTACAGGGCGAACAGGCCCCGGCCAGCATCGTCAACGGGATCCGGGCGCTGGAGACGCTGGGCGTGGATGTGATGATCGTGGGGCGCGGGGGCGGTTCCATCGAGGATCTGTGGGCCTTTAACGAAGAAATCGTGGCCCGGGCCATTTTCGACTGCAGCGTGCCGGTGATTTCCGCCGTGGGCCATGAGACGGATACCACGATCGCGGACTATGTGGCGGACCTGCGCGCCCCTACCCCTTCCGCTGCCGCAGAGCTGGCCGTTTACGATTACAGCCTGCTGCGGGCGCAGCTGGATGAGACGGCGGCGGGACTGACCAGGAGGATGAAGCAGAAGCTTACGATTCACAGGATGTACCTGGAAAATGCCCGGGTCCGCCTGCAGCATAAAAGCCCCATGGGACAGATCCGGGAAAAGAGACTCTGGCTTGCGCAGCTTTCGGACCGGATCAAAAGAGGGATGCAGGACCGGACCGACGGCGCACGCCACAGGGTTGCGCTGTATGCCGAACGGCTCAACGGCCTGTCGCCTTTGCAAAAACTCAGCCAGGGGTTTTCCCATATCGCGGACAAAGAGGGCAGGACGGTGACGGACATCGATTCGGTGCAGGTCGGCGACCTGCTTACCATCCATGTAAAAAACGGACGCATGACAGCACAGGTAAAGGAAAAGGAATTTTGGCAATGGAAGAAAGAGAGCTGACTTTGGAAGAGGCATTTGCGCAGCTGGAGGAGATTACCGGACGTCTGGAAGATGAGGAAATCTCCCTGGAAGACTCCTTTGCGCAGTATCAGAAAGGGATGCAGCTGCTGAAATACTGTAACGACAGCATCGACCGGGTGGAAAAAAAGGTGCTGGTATTAAACGGGGAGGGAAAGCTGGATGAATTTTGAAGAAACGCTTGGTCAAAGGGTATCGGAAGCAGAGGCAGTGCTGAAACACTATCTTTCGCGGGAAGAGGGCTATCAGAAGGAAGTACTGGAGGCCATGAATTACAGCGTCCTGGCCGGGGGCAAACGGCTCCGCCCGGTACTGATGGGGGAAACCTTCCGCCTGTTTTCGGGGAAGGGCCGGCTGGTGGAGCCTTTTATGGCTGCGCTGGAAATGATACATAATTATTCCCTGGTGCACGACGACCTGCCCTGCATGGACAACGACGAATACCGCAGGGGCAGGAAGACTACCTGGAGCGTTTACGGGGAAGGGATGGCTGTCCTGGCGGGAGACGCCCTTCTCAACGCGGCCTTTGAGACGGCGGCTTCGGCCTTTGACCTGCTGGAAGAGGAGGAAAACGCAGACCCTGCGCAGCAGGTTTGTGCCTATCGGGCCGTGGCAAAAGCGCTGGAGATCCTGGCACGCAAAGCCGGCGTGTACGGGATGATCGGCGGACAGTGCGCGGATATCCGGGCAGAAGGGCTGCCGGCGCAGGAAGTGACGCAAGACCTGCTTTTGTATATCCATGAAAACAAAACGGCGGCCCTGATAGAAGCCGCCATGATGATCGGCGCCGTGCTGGCGGGCGCAGGGGCGCAGGAAACAGAAAAGATCGAGGGCGCAGCCCGGCGTATCGGCGTCGCTTTCCAGATCCAGGACGATATCCTGGATGTGACCGGTTCGGCGGAAGTTTTGGGCAAGCAGACGGGAAGCGACGAAAAAAACCATAAGGTAACCTATGTGAGCTTAAACGGGATCGAAAAATCCCGCAAGGATGTGGAGAGGCTTTCCGGCGAAGCGCTGGAGACGCTGCGCAGCTTCCCGGAGCGCAGCGAATTTTTAGAGCAGCTGGTGGAATCTTTGATCAACCGCAGGAAGTAAGGAAGAAGGAGGCAGCGTATGCTTCTGGAGCAGATACAGCAGACAAACGATATCAAAAAAATTGACCCCAAGGATTATCCGCTTCTGGCGGAAGAAATCAGGAAGTTCCTCATTGAAAAGATCAGTGTGACAGGGGGACATCTGGGTTCCAACCTGGGCGCCGTGGAACTGACCATGGCCCTCCACCTGGCCCTGAATCTCCCGGAGGACAAGATCGTGTGGGACGTGGGCCATCAGTCCTACACCCATAAACTTCTCACCGGCAGGCGGGAGGGGTTTGATTCCCTGCGCAAGTACGGCGGGATGAGCGGTTTTCCCAAGCGCAAGGAAAGCGACTGCGACTGCTTTGATACGGGGCACAGCTCCACTTCCATTTCCGCAGGGCTGGGCCTGGTGAGGGCCCGGGACATCCAGGGCGGGGACAATACGGTGGTTTCCGTCATCGGGGACGGCGCCCTGACCGGCGGCATGGCCTATGAGGCGTTAAACAATGCGGCCAGGATGGATACCAACTTTATCATCATCCTAAACGACAATAACATGTCCATTTCGGAAAATGTGGGCGGGGTTTCCAGATATTTAAACAATATCCGGACTTCCAACGCCTATCTGGACATTAAGGACGGCATTTATGACGCCATCCGGGGCACCCGCTACGGCGACGGCGTGGTGACCGGGGTGCGCAGGGTGAAAAACAGTTTAAAGCAGCTGGTAATCCCGGGCATGTGGTTTGAGGATATCGGGATCACTTATCTGGGGCCGGTGGACGGCCACGACGTAAGCGGCCTGGTCCGGGTGATCCGGGAGGCCAAGCGGCGCAGGAACTGCGTGCTGATCCATGTGATGACCCAGAAGGGCAAAGGATACGGGCCCGCGGAGAAGCATCCCGCCCGGTTCCACGGGGCGGAGCCTTTTGACGTACAGACGGGAATCCCCTTAAAGAAAAAGACCAAGGCCAACTATACGGACGTTTTTTCCACGGTGATGGTAAAGATGGCGGCGCGGCATCAGGATGTGGTGGCCATTACGGCGGCCATGCCGGACGGTACGGGGCTGAAGCGGTTTAAAAGCCTTTACCCGGAGCGTTTCTTTGACGTGGGGATTGCGGAGGAACATGCCGTTACCTTTGCGGCGGGGCTTGCGGTGGGCGGACTGCATCCCGTGGTCGCCATTTACTCCTCCTTTTTGCAGAGGGCCTATGACCAGATCCTGCACGACGTCTGTCTGCAGAACCTGCCGGTGATTTTTGCCATCGACCGGGCGGGACTGGTAGGAAGCGACGGGGAGACCCACCAGGGCATTTTCGACCTGTCCTATCTTTCCTCCATCCCCAACATGCACATTATGGCGCCCAAAAACAAATGGGAGCTTTCCGATATGATCAAATTTGCCTATGCCTTCAAGGGCCCCATTGCCATCCGCTATCCCAGGGGGGAAGCCTTTGACGGGCTGGCCCAGATGCGCGCCCCCATAAAGATGGGAAAGAGCGAGCTTTTGTACCGGGGCAGCCGGGTGGCGCTGCTGGCGGTGGGAAGCATGGTAAAGACGGCGCTTGCGGTCAGGGAAAAGCTGGCGGAAAAGGGAATCTACGCCACTTTGGTCAATGCCCGCTTCGTCAAACCCATTGACGAAGAGATGGTAACATCCCTTGGTCATGACCATCCGCTGTTAGTGACCATGGAGGAAAACGTAGCCAGCGGGGGATTCGGGGAAAGGGTGCGGGACTTTTCGGACGATCACAGACTGCCCGCACGGGTGCTGCCCGTTACCATTCCGGACGAATATGTGGAGCACGGCAACGTGGAGCTTCTGAAAAAGGAAATCGGCATCGATCCGGATACGATTTTTGACAGAATTATGAAGGAACTGACGAGAGAATGAAGGAACGTTTGGATGTACTGCTGGTAAAGCAGGGACTGGCCCAGTCCAGGGAAAAGGCGAAGGCGCTGATCATGGCCGGGGATGTGTTCGTGGACGGACAGCGGGAGGACAAGGCAGGCACGCTCTTTGAAGAGACAAAGGCGCGTATCGAGGTGCGCAGCGCCGGGCTGAAATATGTAAGCCGCGGCGGGCTGAAGCTGGAAAAGGCCATGGAATGCTTCCCGATTTGCCTGGACGGTAAGATCTGTATGGATATCGGGGCGTCCACCGGCGGCTTTACGGACTGTATGCTGCAAAACGGGGCGAAAAAAGTGTACTCCGTGGACGTAGGGCACGGGCAGCTGGCCTGGAAGCTGCGCAACGACGAGAGGGTGGTCTGCATGGAAAAGACCAACTTCCGCTATGTGAAGCCGGAAGATATCCCGGACCGGCTGGATTTTGCTTCCGTGGACGTATCCTTCATTTCCCTGACCAGGATCCTGCTTCCCGCCAGAAACCTCCTGCAGCCGGCAGGGGAAATGGTCTGCCTGATCAAGCCCCAGTTTGAGGCGGGCAGGGAAAAGGTAGGCAAAAAAGGCGTGGTCCGGGATCCTTACGTCCATGGGGAAGTGATCCAAAAAGTGATGGATTTTGCCGACCTGATGGGCTTTTTGATCCTGGGGCTTACCTGGTCCCCGGTGAAAGGGCCGGAAGGAAATATTGAATATCTGATCCATCTGCGCAGGGAAGAACCGGAAGGCAAAACCGTCCCGGCGCAGGAGCACGAGGCGCTGGAACGGCTGGAAGAACTTTTAAGGGAACAGTCCGGGATTTCCCGGCGGCCGGATCTGCAAAAACTTGCGCAGGCCGTGGTAAAAGAGACGCACAGCCGGCTTGGGAGTGAAGGATGAAGCATTATATTATTATTACAAACAAAGGGAAAGATCCCAAGCTGGAAGTGACAAAGCAGGTGGAAAGCCTGCTTGAGCAGATGGGCTGTACCAGCAGCGTCTATTCCGAAGAAAGCTCCAGCGCAGCGTGGGTCATGCAGCCGGAAGAAAGGAAGGCGGCGGGCATCCTGGTGCTGGGCGGGGACGGCACTTTGCTGAAAGCGGCGGACGCAGCGTCCCGGGCGGGGATCCCCGTCCTGGGGATCAACCTGGGCACCATGGGCTATCTGGCGGAAGTGGAGCGCTGCAACCTGCGGCAGGCGCTGGGCAGGCTGGTGGAAGAGGATTATACGGTGGAAGAGCGGATGATGCTTTCCGGACAGGTAATCCGGCAGGGGAAACTGCTGGAAAGCGCCTGCGCGTTAAACGACATTACCATCACCAGAAACGGCCACCTCCAGATGCTTTTTTTCCGGATCTTTGTCAACGGGAAGCCGCTGAAGGAATATCACGCGGACGGCATTATCCTGGCTACGCCCACAGGATCCACCGGATACAATATGTCGGCCGGCGGCCCCATCGTGGAGCCGGGGGCGAAGCTGATTTTGCTGACGCCCATCTGCCCCCACACCCTGCAGACCAGGAGCGTGATTTTGCGGGCGGAGGACGAGATCAGCATCCGGATTCCGGAAAGGGACGGCAGGCAGAATCAGAACGTGGAAGTATGTTTTGACGGCAGCAAAAACCTTGCCCTTTGTCCGGGGGACGAGGTGCGCATTTTAAAAAGTCCCAGGGGAACGCCGATTATCAAACTGAGCGAAGCCAGTTTCCTGGAAGTGCTGCACAGGAAGCTGAGCGAGTAAAAAATACAAGGGGAACCGAGGCATGAAGCAGAACAGACATCAGAAAATTGCGGAACTGATCACGGAGTATGAGATTGAAACACAGGAGGAGCTGGCGGAAAAGCTCCGGGAAGCGGGCTTTAACGTAACCCAGGCCACGATTTCCAGGGACATCCGGCAGATGAACCTTTCCAAAGTGCCTGCGGGAAACGGCAGGCAGAAGTATGTGATCCTGCGGCCGGAAGACAGCGCGATGTCTGAAAAATACATCAGGGTGCTGAAAGATGCGTTTGTTTCCATGGATATGGCGCAGAATATCCTGGTGATGCGGACGGTTTCCGGAATGGCCATGGCGGTGGCGGCCGCGCTGGACGCCATGCACTTTAAGGAACTGGTGGGCTGCATTGCCGGGGACGACACCGTTATGATGGCTGTTCGTTCCGTGGAGGATACCAGGATCCTGATGGGAAAAATCAGGGAACTGATCCACTGAGGATAAAGGAGCGGAAAGTGTTAGTAAGCTTGTATGTAAAAAATCTGGCGCTGATCCGGGAAACAGAGGTGCTGTTCGGCCCCGGGTTAAACATCCTGACCGGGGAAACCGGCGCGGGAAAATCCATTGTGCTGGGCTCTGTGGCGCTGGCGCTGGGGGCAAAAGCCGACCGGGAGATGATCCGGACCGGGGCGGAATCCGCCCTCATTGAACTGGATTTTGAAGTATCCGGCGAGATATCCAGGGAGCTGGAAAAACTGGAAATCCTGGCCGAGGACGGGCATGTGGTCCTGCAAAGAAAGATCCTGCCCGGCAGAAGCGTCTGCAGGGTCAACGGGGAAACGGTCAGCGCCAGGGTGCTCAGGCAGCTGGCGGGGCTGCTCATTGATATTCACGGGCAGCATGACAGCCAGATGCTTTTGCAGACGAAAAAGCATCTGGAAATCCTGGACAGCTATGCCGCGGACAGCATCCTTCCCAAAAAGGAAAAGATGAAGGCCGCCTGGAAAAAATATACGGCCGTTGTCCGTGAAATTGAGGAAAACGCTTTGGACGAGTCCTCCAGGAAACGGGAGCTGTCCCTAGCGCAGTTTGAGCTGGAGGAGATCGGGGCCGCAGCCCTGCAGGAGGGCGAGGACGAACAGCTGGAAAGGGAATACCGCCGCATGGCCAACAGCAAAAAGATTGGGGAAAGTCTCGGCGCGGTCTATGCCCTGACCGGGGATTTTGACGGGCGCAGCGCCGGGGAAAGCACCGGGCGGGCGCTGAGGGAACTGTCCGGCGTGGTTTCTTTTGACGAAACGCTGCAGGATTTTTACAGCCAGCTGTCCGAAGTGGACGGGCTGCTTTCCGATTTTAACCGAAGCGTCTCCTCGTACATGTCGGACCTGGAATTTGATCCGGCGCAGTTTCAGGATACGCAGGACCGCCTCAACGAGATCAACCGGCTGAAAGACAAATACGGTGGGACCATAGCCGGGATACGCAGCTATGAAAAGAAACGGCAGGAAGAGGCGGACCGGCTTTTGCATCAGGAAGAGTGGCTGGAGCAAAAGCGCCGGGAAGCGGATACAGCGAAAAAAGAGATGCTTGCCGTAGCCGGGGAACTGGGCGGACTGCGCCGGGAAGCGGCCGGGCGTTTCTGCAGACAGATGCGGGAAGCCCTGCAGGATCTGAACTTTCTGCATGTGGAATTTTCCGTTTCCCTGACCCAAAAGGAACAGTGTACGCAGGACGGGTGGGACGACGCGGTTTTTATGATTTCCACCAATCCCGGCGAACCCTTAAAGCCTCTGGCTTCGGTGGCCAGCGGAGGCGAACTTTCCAGGATCATGCTGGCGCTGAAAACCGTTACCGCAGGCCAGGAATTTGCAAAAACCTTTATTTTTGACGAAATCGACGCAGGGATCAGCGGGAAAACCGCCTGGCAGGTTTCCGGAAAGCTGGGGCTTTTGGCGCAGAACCACCAGATTATCTGCATCACCCATCTGCCCCAGATCGCGGCCATGGCGGACCGTCATTTTTATATCGAAAAAAATGCGGTGGGAGAGTCCACCGCCACTACGATCCGGCTTTTGGAAGAAACCGAAAGCCTGCGGGAGCTGGCCAGGCTGTCCGGCGCTGCGGACCTTACGGAAGGCGCATTGAAAAATGCCGCTGAAATGAAAGAATTGGCAGAGAAAAACAGAAGAAAGGGAACATACTAAAGAGGACGCGGCTGCGTTCTCTTTTTTTTGATACACATACACACTGTTTTGGATGAAAGGATGTGGAATGGTGGGGAGAAAAGGTACCGGAAAGAAAAAGTTCCCGATCTGCGCGCTGCTGGCCGTATTGTGTATCGCTGCCTTAAGCGGATGGATCTGGTTTACATGGGAAAAAATCCCGGCTTCCATCCGGATTAAGGCGGGAGTTTCCCAGGAGCTGTCGTTTAATGTCCCGGTGAGCGGCGAAGTTTATCTGTCTTTGGACGAACAAAAGGAAGCGGTTCCGGCCGCCGGGATGCAGATGGAGACTGTGGGAAAAGAGCAGTCTTTGCATGTGGATCTGAGCCGGCCGGTCACCATGATGGCCAGCCGGACGCAGAGCTATAAAATGGATGTGAGACTGTTTGGGGTGATTCCTTTTAAAACGGTGGACGTGCAGGTAATACCGGACAAGATGCTCATCCCTGCCGGAATCCCCATCGGAATCTATGTAAAGACAGACGGGGTGATGGTCATTGCCCAGGGAGAGTTTGAGGGGATCGACCACTCGGTCAAGGAGCCTGCCCGGCACCTGCTTATGGCGGGGGACTATATCCTGAAAGCGGACGGACAGGAACTGACGTCCAAGCAGGAGCTGACGGAAAAGATCGCTTCCGGAGGGGGAACGGAAATGGTGCTTACCATCCGCAGGGACGGGGAAGTATTTGATATCCGGGTAAAGCCCCAGCAGGACGCGGCCGGGGAGTACAAGCTGGGCATCTGGATCCGGGACAACGCCCAGGGGGTGGGGACCATGACCTATCTGGAAGAAGACGCTTCCTTCGGGGCCCTGGGACACGGGATCAATGATACCGATACGGCCCTTTTGATGGACGTTGGGCAGGGGAGCCTGTACCGGACAAAAATTGTGGACGTAAAAAAGGGACAGGACGGGGTGCCCGGCGAACTGACAGGGGTAATTGACTACAATAAAAAGAACCGGATCGGGACCATTGATCAAAACTGCGTGGAAGGGATTTTCGGAACCATGGAGGGGGATATCTCGCAGCAGCTTCAAAAAGAGGCTGTGCCCATCGGCTTAAAGCAGGACGTCCGGACCGGGGAGGCCACCATCCGCTGCTGCGTGGACGAAAACTCGGTTCCCACGGAATACACGGTGGAAATTACGGCCGTGCATCCGGATCACGATAACGTCAACCGGGGACTGGAGATCCGGGTAACGGATCCAAAACTGCTGGCGCAGACGGGCGGCATTGTCCAGGGAATGTCCGGGTCCCCCATCCTTCAGGACGGCAAAATCATCGGCGCGGTGACCCATGTGCTGGTGCAGGATCCCACCCGGGGATACGGGATTTTCATTGAAAACATGCTGGGACAGGAATGAAGTTTTCGCGCTTTTTTGAGGTTTTTCGAAAAAAATCGCGTCAAATTGCGGAAAGAAGCGGCGAAAAAGCGGGAAATAGCGCGGCTTTTTGCGATGTCAATTTCTTGCAGGAACTTCCATTTTGAGACTATAATGAGCGTGCCGGAAGGGAAAAACGCAGTCGGATCCAGGCGTTTTTCCAAAACTGCCGGGATTTACAAGATCATTTTCGCAGGAAAACAGGATGGAGGAATTTCAATGGAACAGCTTAGCATGACAGCGGGAAAAGAAGGCGAAAGAGTCGTACAGATTCTGACGGATCTGATGAAAAACAATAGAGAATTCCAGATTATGATTACGGTGCCGGCGTCCAAAACCGCTGTACCGCAGCAGGGCCGGGAGGAAGGGGCGATGCCCAGGGCAGCGCACAACCTGGAGAAAGACGTAACGGACATGATCCACGAAATCGGGGTGCCGGCCCATATCAAGGGATACCAGTACCTGCGCGAGGCCATTCAGATGTCGGTAAACGACATGGAGATGCTGGGTTCCATTACAAAGACCCTTTATCCCACCATCGCTACAAAGTACCAGACCACTCCCAGCAGGGTGGAAAGGGCCATCCGCCATGCCATTGAAGTGGCGTGGAACCGGGGAAAGATGGAAACCCTGGACGCGCTGTTTGGCTACACCATCAATACCGGGAAGGGAAAACCGACCAATTCGGAATTTATCGCCCTGATCGCCGATAAAATCCGCCTCCGGTATAAGGAATAAGGCGGGCAAAAAGTCCTTTCATTCAAGATGGGAATGATGTATAATAAACAAAAGGCTTGCTTTGGGGAAGCAAATTATACTACATCTCTATGGGAGGATACGAAATGAAGAAGATTCTGTTTGTGGCATCGGAAGGCGTGCCCTTTATCAAGACAGGCGGTCTGGCCGATGTAGTCGGCTCCCTGCCGAAGTGCATCGATAAGGAATACTATGACGTCAGGGTGATACTGCCCAAGTATAACTGCATGCACCAGGACAAGAAGGATATGCTCCATTACCGCGATCACTTTTATATGGAGTTCCACTGGAAAAATGAATACGTGGGGATCCTGGAAGCAGAATACGACGGAATCAAGTATTATTTCATCGATAATGAATACTATTTCAACGGATTTAAGCCCTACGGCGACAACGTCCTTTTTGAGATCGAGAAGTTTGCCTTCTTCTCCAAGGCGGCGCTGTCCATCCTGCCGGTGATCGGTTTCCGGCCTGACCTGATCCACTGCCACGACTGGCAGACCGCCCTGATCCCGGTCTATCTGCATGAGCGTTTTGCGGGCGGCGACTTCTACCGCGGGATCAAGACCGTTATGACCATTCATAACTTAAAGTTCCAGGGCAAGTGGAACATCAAGGACGTGCAGGACATCACCGGGCTTTCCAATTATTACTTCACGCCGGATAAGCTGGAAGCGTATAAGGACGCCAACCTCTTAAAGGGCGGCCTGGTGTTTGCGGATGCCATTACCACGGTGAGCGATACTTACGCGGAAGAGATCAAGACCGCTTTCTACGGCGAAGGCCTGGACGGCCTGATGCGGGCCCGTGCCAACGATCTGCGCGGCATCGTCAACGGGATTGACTACGAGGAGTTCAACCCGGAAACCGACCGCTATATTGCCCATAATTATAATGCGGTGAACTTCCGCAAGGAAAAGATTAAAAACAAGAGGGCGCTGCAGGCCGAAGTGGGGCTGGACCAGAACGACAAGACCATGCTCATCGGCATTGTTTCCCGTCTGACGGACCAGAAGGGCTTTGACCTGATCGCCTATGTGATGGATGAACTTTGCCAGGATAATATCCAGCTGGTGGTCCTGGGAACCGGCGAGGAGCGCTATGAGAATATGTTCCGCCATTTCGCGTGGAAGTACGGCGGAAAGGTATCCGCGCAGATCTATTATTCCGAGGCGCTTTCCCACAAGATTTACGCGTCCTGCGACGCTTTCCTGATGCCGTCGCTGTTTGAGCCCTGCGGCTTAAGCCAGCTGATGAGCCTTCGCTACGGGACGGTGCCCATTGTCCGCGAGACCGGCGGCCTGAAGGATACGGTGCAGCCCTATAATGAATACGAGGGGACGGGGACCGGATTTTCCTTCACCAATTATAACGCCCACGAGATGCTGTCCACCATCCGCTATGCGGAGCAGATCTACTACGACAAGAAGCGCGAGTGGAACAAGATCGTGGACCGCGCCATGGCGGCAGACTTCTCCTGGTATGTTTCCGCCAAGAAATATCAGGAGATGTACGACTGGCTGATCGGATAAAAGGGGACGGCTGTCTGACAGCCGCCGCAGGATATTTTACGAGAAAAGCAGGATACGGGGTCGCTGCATGAACCGGATTTTCGGTTTGTGCTGCGGTCCCGTATATTTTTTTGCCCGGCTGGAAACCATATCCATAAAAAGATTTCAAAACAGAAAGGAAAACAAAGATGAGGCGGAAAAGCGTTTGGGTCATTTTGGCGGTGCTGGCCGTTTCCCTGACTGCCCTTTTCGTTATCCGGATGGTTTCCGGCAGGCGGGACGCGGAAAAAAGCCCGGAAAAAGCGGACGTACAGGAAGATTATCCGGCGCAGGAAGGCCGGGAAGTGGACGGCGCGGCCCAAAAAGCGCCCGGACGGGAGGAAGGAAACCGGGATCCTTCCGGAGGGGGAAGCGGCCCGCTGACCTATGTAGTGCGCCAGCTTTGGCAGGAATACCAGGCGGACGACGGCGCCCCCATCTTTTCCGTGCAGCTGTCCTGGCCGGCTTTTGACGGGGAAGGGGAAGGCGTAAAAACCATCAACCGCTATTTTGAAAACTGGGCGCAGGCAAAACTGGCGGAGTATGGCGGCGGACAAAATTCCACCCGGCAGTCGGCGCTGGAGGTCTACCGGGAAAGCCGCAGTACGAGCTGGACGGGCCCCTGGGGGGAAACCTATGCGGTGGAATCGGTACAGACCCACGGGGACTATGTGAGCATCCTCATGGCTTCTTCTCTGGCGGAAGGGGCGGCCGGCGGACTGCCTTACCGGGAAAGCCATTTGTTCCGGATTTCAGACGGGGAAAGGGTGGGAATCTGTGAAATCACAAAAAAGGAACAAAAGGAGTGGGACCGGATCCTGCGGGAAAACTTTTCCCGGGCCGTACGGGAAGGCGATCCGGCCCTTTATTATAACAACGCCCTGGAACGGCTGCAGACCTGCGATATGCAAAAGGCCGGCTGCTATTTTTCGGATACCGGAATCGTTTTTTACCTTCCGCCCTATGAAATCGCCCCTTACTCCACCGGCTATGTGGAAGTTTTGATTCCTTACGATGAGGCGGGCGCATAAACGGGAAAGAAGGGGGACATACTGGCAGTGTAAA
Organism: uncultured Lachnospiraceae bacterium; assembly: GCA_944380095.1. Classification (GTDB taxonomy): domain Bacteria; phylum Bacillota; class Clostridia; order Lachnospirales; family Lachnospiraceae; genus Gallintestinimicrobium. The sequence continues at coordinate 26,035 of CALWGP010000022.1, forward strand.
ACAAAAAGGAGGGAACAACGATGGCGAATCTGTCGGAACTGGAGCTGCAAAACCTCCGTCACCTCATCGGAGGCTACGACACCACTCACTGCAAGCTGCAGGAATATGCCAGCTGCGCGCAGGATGAACAAGTGAAGCAGTTTTTTGAAAAAGGGGCGAAATCCGCGATGGAGAACAAGCAGGCCCTGATGAAATTTCTGCAGTAGGAGGGAAAGATGTTGGAAGACAAGACTATGGTGGCCGATACCCTGACCGGGATCAACGGCGAACTGATGCGGTTCGGGGAGATGATTCCCCAGACGGAAAACAAGGAGCTTAAAACCACGCTGAAGCAGTTTAGGGCTGCCTGCGAGCAGTCCCAGGAGGAGTTGTACCGGATTGCCCGGGAGAAATCCTATTATGTGCCCGCGGCGAAGGCCACGCAGGAAGAAGTGGACCATGTAAAGAGCCTGTTTTCCGGGAAGGGCCTGTAAAGG
>CALWGP010000023.1 GCA_944380095.1 uncultured Lachnospiraceae bacterium
GGGGGCGAAATACCGCCCCCTTTTTCAGGTTTCCCGGGACTTTTTGGAAGACAGAAGTTTTAAGATCTGGTCCATCTTTCCGATTTCTTCCGGGGTACTGTATTTTCGAATGGCTTCGATGACGGCGGTCATTTCTTCCTGCGAAAAACTGATTTGCTCCGTCCTGCTGCGCTGCGCCAGCGCCATCAGGAAAGGAAGAAGCTGCCTGGGCGTCAGGGAGGCGCTTTCAAATACGAGTTTCTGGAGAAATTCCAGTTTTTCCCGGGGAATGCTTTGGACGGAAGGCTCCTGCATCCAGATAGGGGATTCCTTGGGTTGATCCATCGTGTTTCCTCCTTCTTTTATGATTTTTTTTCATCGGAACCGCCCATGGAAGACTGGAACAGTTCGAACATCGCCTGCTGCTGCGGGGAGAGCATTTCCTTAAGCAGGTCGAAAGGATTGGCGGATTCGGGCGGGACCGGCGGCCGGCCCCCGTTTCCCGAAGAGAACTGCTCCAGCAGCTGCATTGCGCTCATCATTTCTTCATACATTTCCATGCTCTTTTTCATGCTCGCCAGCTGTTCGAACATTGCCTTTTCGGAAGGGGTACAGAAATTTTTGATCTGCTCAAAAATTTCCACGATATCCGGCTGTTTCGGGTCGCAGGAAGCGGCTTGCAGCGCCAGGGGATGGCGCGAAAAATAGTCCATGGTGTACTGCAGTTCCATGAATTTGATCAGGATGGCCAGGTTTTTGCGGCTGCCGGGATCAAAATAAGGCAGCAGTACTTTCAGGATCTGGATATGGTTGTTCGTATAAAGGGTGTCGAAAGAGATCACCGCTTTGCTGTCACAGTGTTCCATCCGCATTTCTCCGTTTTTTTGCTACTACATTTTATTCCGGCAGGAAGACGGTTATCACAGGAAATCCTGCGCCCGGGAAGGAGCGTTTTTTCTTGGCGGGCTGTTTCCCGGCCCCTGTGTTTTGCACAAAGGCCGGGACTTTAGCGGTCAAAAGTCGGTCAGAAACCGTTGCCGCAGCAGCACATCAGGATCAGGATCCACAGAATGCAGCTGCATCCGTTGCCGTTGTCATTGCATCCGCAGCCGCTGTTGCCGAAACCGAAATTGTTGCCGGATCCGCTACACAAAAGCAGCAGGATAATGATCCAGCAGCAGTTGTCGCCGCCGAAGCCGAAGCCGGAACGGTTGTTGGAACAGGAATTGTTGCATCCGCAGTTTGTAGCTGATAAATCACTCATTGCCTATGAGCCTCCAAAAGGATAGTTATGCTTTATGATATGACAGCCGGGTTGTCTGTGTTTCCGCGCAGCTTTATCCTGTCAGGCAGCGGCGCACGTCCAGCATTCCCCAGCCCTGCTTCCCCCATTCCTCCCCCAGGTCCTGTGCGCCAAAGAGCAGTTTTTCCCGGACCTGTTCGTTGGTAAAGGAGGGGTATTTTTCCCACAGCAGGGCGGCGGCGCCGCTGACCGCCGGGACGGACATGGAAGTGCCGCTTTTGACGGCGTAGGCATTGAGGACTTTCCCGGACCGGGTCGGCCGGAAAAAGGCGCTGCAGGAGACCACGCCGGTCCCGGGGGAAACGAGGTCGGGTTTCCGAAGAAGGTTTCCGGCAGGTCCCCTCCCGGAGTAACTTTCACAGGAATTTTTCCGGTTGGGGAATTTTTTCCCGTCATGGCATCCCACACAGATCACGCGGTTTGCCGTGCCTAGGGGGGAAATGCTTTCGGGGGCGGGCCCTTTGTTCCCGGCCGCAACGATGACCAAAAGCCCTGCGTCCCAGGCTTCTTCCAGCCAGGAGATCAGCTTTTGCTGACTTCGTTTTTCTTCTATTCGTCCGACGCCTACGGAAATGCTCAGGATCCTGGTGCGATACAGTCTGCGGGTATCCAGGACGTGGCGGATGCCGGAAATCATATCGTCAACACAGCCTTCCCCTTTGGCGTTTAATACCTTGCAGGAAAGGATCCTGCAGCCGGGGGCAACGCCGCTGTAAAGACCGCCGGAACACTGTCCGCTGCCGCACAGACAGCCGGCCACATGGGTGCCGTGACCGCTGTCGTCGTAAGGCATTCTGCTTTCGGAAAGAAAATCCTTAAAAGCGGCCAGCCGCCCGGACAGATCGGGATGGAGGGAAAATCCCGTATCCAGCAGGGCGGCTGTGACTCCTGCGCCGGTATAGGGCGCTGTCTGGGACGGAAGGGCATGAATTACCCTTTTTACACGGTTCATTCCAAATTGTTCCTTTTTCTTTTAAGATATGACAAAAATGGGAAAACGCCAGTTGACAGAAACAGTATAATTGTATACAATGATACAAGTATTAAGAAAACCATCATGGATGTGACAAAGGAGAGGGCATTATGAGCGAATTTACCAATCGTCCGGTGACGATGAACGAACAGAAAAACCTGCTGGAAATCGAAGAGCATATGTACATTCTCGATGATGTCAAAAAGCCCAACGTATTCCGCAATATGTTTCCTTATTCCGAGGTGCCCAAGATTCCTTTTAACGACCGTATCGTACCCCACGATATGCCGAAGGATATCTGGATTACGGATACCACGTTCCGGGACGGACAGCAGTCCAGGGCGCCCTATTCCACGGAACAGATCGTAAAGATCTACGATTACCTGCACCGTCTGGGCGGGGAGAACGGGATGATCCGTGCCAGCGAGTTTTTCCTCTACAGCAAAAAGGACAGGGACGCGGTCTACCGCTGTATGGAGAGGGGGTACCGCTTCCCGGAAGTGACCAGCTGGATCCGCGCCAGCAAAGAAGACTTTAAACTGGTCAAAGAGATCGGCATGAAGGAAACGGGCATCCTGGTCAGCTGCTCCGATTATCATATTTTTATGAAGCTTAAGATGACCAGGCGGCAGGCCATGGAACATTATCTGAGCGTGATCCGGGACTGCCTGGAAGAGGGGATCAGCCCCCGCTGCCATTTGGAAGATATTACCAGGGCCGATATTTACGGGTATGTGGTTCCTTTTTGCCTGGAGCTGATGAAGCTGATGAAGGAATATCAGATTCCCATTAAGGTCAGGGCCTGCGACACCATGGGATACGGGGTCAATTATGCAGGGGCCGTGATTCCCAGAAGCGTACAGGGGATTATTTACGCCCTGCATACCCATGCGGGAGTGCCCCACGAACTGCTGGAGTGGCACGGGCACAACGATTTCTATAAAGCTGTGGTGAATTCTTCCACTGCCTGGCTCTACGGCTGTTCCGGGGTTAATACTTCGCTGTTTGGCATCGGGGAGAGGACGGGCAATACGCCTTTGGAGGCCATGGTGTTTGAATATGCGCAGCTGCGCGGAACCTTAAACGGCATGGATACCCGGGTGATCACCGAGCTGGCGGAATATTACGAAAAACAGATCGGCTACTCCATTCCGCCCAGAACGCCCTTTGTGGGAAAGAACTTCAACGTGACCAGGGCCGGGATCCATGCGGACGGACTTTTGAAAAACGAAGAGATTTACAATATTTTCGATACGGAGAAGTTCTTAAACAGGCCGGTGCTGTGCGCGGTTTCCAATACGTCCGGACTGGCCGGGATCGCCCACTGGATCAACACCTATTTCCATCTGCCGGAGGAAAAGAAGCTGGATAAAAACTGCGACTTAGTCTGCGAAGTGAAAAAATGGGTGGATGAAGAGTACGCGTCGGGCCGCGTAACGGTATTGACGGATGAGGAACTGATCCGGGTAATCGACGACGCCTGCGGCAGGCTTGGCATCTCTTTGATCGGACGGGAAGCGGCAGAGGATTAAGCCATGGGTCAGGGAAAAGGAAAAGAAGAGATAACGGACCGCTATTCTTTGCGGGGGATGGTCTTTCACAGGCTCAGGGACGATATCCTAAGCGGGAAATATAAAGACGGGGAAGAACTAAAGGAAATCGCCCTGGGCGAAGAGCTGGGCGTTTCCCGGACGCCGGTGCGCGAGGCGCTGCGTCAGCTGGAACTGGAAGGACTGGTTTCCATTGTGCCAAACCGCGGCGCTTATGTGACGGCCATTACGGGAAAGGATATCGCCGACATTTATGCCATCCGCGGCCTTCTGGAGGGACTGTGCGCCGGATGGGCCGTGGAGAATATCCGCCCGGAGGAGCTGGAGGCCATGGAGGAGAATATTTATATTTCCGGATTCCATGCAAAAAAGCAGCATGCCAAGCAGCTGACGGAACTGGATGACGATTTCCACGACATCCTCTACCGGGCCTGCCGCAGCAAAATGCTGGAGCACGTCCTGCGGGAATTCCACGAATACGTCAAGCGGATCCGGCGGGAAAACCTGTCGGACAGCCAGCGGGGGATGGAGGCGGTACAGGAACACGGACGGATTATGGAAGCGATCCGGGAAAAGGATGCGGACCGCGCACAGCAACTTGCAGCCTTGCATATGAAGAACGCTTATGCTAATATGGTACAAAGCGGGCTTTTGAAAGCCTATGAAGGGAATGGTGAATAGCGATGGAAAAAATACAGATGACGACGCCGCTGGTGGAGATGGACGGCGATGAAATGACCAGGATCCTCTGGCAGATGATCAAGGACGAGCTGATTTTGCCCTATGTGGATTTAAAAACAGAGTATTATGACCTGGGCCTTGCGCACCGCAATGAAACCGACGACCAGGTGACGGTGGATTCCGCCAATGCCACGTTAAAATATGGGGTAGCGGTAAAATGCGCCACCATCACCCCCAATGCCGCCCGGGTAAAGGAATACGGCCTGAAAGAAATGTGGAAGAGCCCCAACGGGACCATCCGCGCCATGCTGGACGGCACGGTATTCCGCGCGCCCATCCTGGTAAAGGGCATCGAACCTGGCGTGCGCAGCTGGGAAAAGCCCATCACCCTGGCCCGTCATGCCTATGGGGATGTGTATAAAAATACGGAAATCAAAGTGGCCGGCCCCGGCAGGGCGGAACTGGTCTTTACGGCAGAGGACGGCACCGAGACCAGGGAGCTGATCCACGAGTTTAAGGGCCCCGGCATCCTCCAGGGAATCCATAACACGGAAAAGTCCATTCAGAGTTTTGCCAGGGCATGCTTTAACTATGCGGTGGATACCAGGCAGGACCTGTGGTTTGCCACCAAAGACACCATTTCCAAAAAGTACGACCATACCTTCAAAGATATTTTCCAGGACATTTACGAGACAGAATACCGGGAAAAATTTGAAGACCTGGGGATCGAATACTTCTATACCCTGATCGACGACGCAGTGGCACGGGTGATGAAGGCAAAAGGCGGCTTCATCTGGGCCTGCAAGAACTACGACGGGGACGTGATGAGCGATATGGTCAGCTCCGCCTTCGGTTCCCTGGCGATGATGACCTCCGTACTGGTTTCCCCTTCCGGCGTCTACGAGTACGAGGCTGCCCACGGGACGGTCCAGCGCCATTACTACAAGCACTTAAAAGGGGAGGAAACTTCCACCAATTCGGTAGCGACCATCTTTGCATGGACGGGGGCGCTCAAAAAGCGGGGCGAACTGGACGCAATTCCCGCCCTGGGCGAATTTGCCGACCGTCTGGAAAAAGCCACCATCGCCACCATTGAAAGCGGGCGCATGACAAAAGATCTGGCCCTGATTACTTCCCTGCAGGATGTGAAGGTGCTCAACAGCCAGGACTTTATCCGGGAAATCCGCAGGACTTTTGAGAATATGTGACGGGGGACAGGCTGTGATCGATCGTTTTTTAAAGAGTAAACTGGGCCAGCAGATCCTGAAATTCGGCGTGGTGGGTTTTCTGTGTTTTTTCATTGAATTCGGACTGCTGATCCTTTTGAAGGAACTGTTCCACCTCCCGGTAATCCTTGCCAATACGGCAGCGTTTACCGTGTCTGCCATTGTCAACTATATCTTAAGCATCGCCTTTGTCTTTGATGCGGATAAAAAAGCCAACCAGGGCAAACAGTTTGCGGTGTTTTTTGCGCTGGCGGTAGGCGGCCTTGTCATCAACAATGTGGTGCTCAGGCTGGGCACCCTGGTTTTGGATCCCTTCTGGAGCCGGTCCTACATTATTGTCAAACCTTTTGCAACGGGCGTTGTGATGGTATATAACTTCATTACCAGAAAGCTGTTCATTGAGCGAAAGGGCGAAAAAGAAACTCAATAAACCGGACAGGGGAACCCATCCCCTGCGGCGAAAAAAGAGGAGGCGGTATGTCGCCTCCTCAAATGCTCTTTACGTTCTTTCCTTCCATTCGCGGATTTGAAAAAGCCGCTGCCGGACCGCTTTTTCGTCCCCCTGGTCCGTGGGGCGGTAATAGACCCGGCCCTGCAAAGAATCCGGCATACACTGCATGCGGGTGAGCTTTTCCGCCGTATCGTGGGCGTACTGATAACCTTCCCCGTAGTGGAGATCCTTCATCAGCTGCGTGGGCGCATTGCGAAGATAGAGGGGGACGGGTTCGGCGGGATAATCCCGGGCGTCCTGCAGGCTCGCCTCACAGGCCTGATAGACGGCGTTGGAGCGGGGGGCCATGGAAAGGTAAACCACCGCATGGGCCAGATTGACGCTGCACTCGGGCATCCCGATGAGATGGCAGGCCTGGAAGGCAGAGACTGCCACCGTCAGCGCCCGGCTGTCGGCCAGCCCGATATCCTCGCTGGCAAACCGGATCAGCCGCCGCGCGATATAGAGGGGATCCTCCCCGCCTTCCAGCATACGGGACATCCAGTAGAGGGCTGCGTCGGGATCGCTGTTGCGCATGGACTTGTGCAGGGCGGAGATCAGGTTATAATGTTCTTCGCCGTTTTTGTCGTACAGGAGGGATTTGCGGCTGATGCACTGGTTGAGCCCCTCCTGGGTGACCCGGATCGTCCCGCTGCCCACCTGTCCGTTGGTAACGGCCATCTCCAGGGTGTTTAAGGCGACGCGGGCGTCCCCGTCGGCGAAGGCTGCGATGGCGGAAATCTGCCGGTCTTCTATTTCAATCCTGGTGCCGCCAAAGCCGCAGGGGCTATTGACCGCCCGATAGAGCAGCTTCTCAAGATCCGAAACCGTCAGCGGTTTTAAGACAAAAACCCGGCAGCGGGAAAGAAGGGCGGAATTGATTTCGAAAGAAGGATTTTCCGTGGTGGCGCCGATCAGCAGGATGCTTCCTTTTTCCACGAAAGGGAGGAAGGCGTCCTGCTGGGCCTTGTTGAAGCGGTGGATCTCATCCACGAAAAGAACGGTTTTCTGCCCGAGAATCCGGGTGTTCTCCGCCTGGGCCATGACCTCCCGGATCTCTTTGATCCCGCTGGTAACGGCGCTGAAATTGATAAAAGAGGCACGGGTCTTTTTGGCGATGATATTGGCCAGGGTGGTTTTTCCCACGCCGGGAGGCCCCCAGAAAATCATGGAGGAAATCCGGTCGGAATCGATCATCTGGCGCAGCAGTTTGCCCGGCCCAAGCAGATGTTCCTGTCCTACAAAATCATCCAGGCTGTCCGGCCTAAGCCGGCTGGCCAGGGGGGACAAGACAGCGGGCTGGGAATCGAATAGGGAAAGCTGTTTCATCAAGGCTACCTCCATGTCGGTGCGCTCTTTGCCCCGACCGCAGACAAACGTTTGTTCTGATCAAATCCTAACACCGTCAAAAGCCGTTGTCAACTCGGGATTTCCTCTTGTAAGCTTTCCTGGGATTGATTATAATACGAAAGGAAGTTTTCGCGCAGGAAGAGAAAGAAAGGATTGCGAAAGGAGAAATCAGCCGATATGAGCGATTATGTGATTACATGCTGTTCCACTGCGGATATGAGCAGGGAATATATGGAAACCAATAAAGTGCCGTACATCATGTTTCATTATCAGATGGACGGAAAGGACTATCCGGACGACCTGTATGCGTCCATTACTCCGGAAGAGTTTTATCAAAAGATTGCCGACGGGGCACAGCCGGTGACTTCCCAGGTCAATGTGGAGGAGTACTGCAGTCTCTTTGAACCTATTTTAAAAAGCGGGAAAGATATCCTTCATTTGACCCTTTCCAGCGGTATTTCCGGTACCATCAATTCCGCGAACGTGGCGAAGGCCCAGATGGAAGAACAGTATCCGGACAGAAAAGTCATTGTGATCGATTCCCTGGCTGCTTCTTCCGGCTATGGCCTGCTGGTGGATACCGTGCTGGAAAACCAGCGAAAGGGTATGGGCCTGGAAGAAAATGCGAAGTGGGCGCAAGAGAACAGACTGTTTTTGCACCACTGGTTTTTCTCCACGGACCTGACCAGCTTCATCCGGGGCGGCCGTATTTCCAAAGCGGCGGGGTTTGTGGGACAGGCCCTCAACATCTGCCCGCTGATGAATGTCAATTCCGAAGGCAAACTGATTCCCCGCACCAAACACCGCGGGAAGAAACAGGTGATCCGGGAGATTGTCAAGCGGATGGAGGAGCATGCCAAAGACGGGACAGAGTATTGCGGAAAATGCTTTATCAGCCAGTCGGCCTGCCTGGAGGACGCCCAAAAAGTGGCGCAGCTGGTGGAGGAAAAGTTCCCGAAACTCAACGGGAAGGTGCTGATTAACCCCATCGGCACGGTGATTGGGTCCCATACCGGCCCGGGCACGGTGGCCCTGTTCTTCTGGGGAGACGAAAGAACGCTGTAAACAGTTGACAAGGATGTACCGGAAACCTATAATAATTTGGATTGTAGATAGAGGGAAGAAAATCTGCAGGTTTGGAGGAAAGATACGTGAAGGCATATGGCGTAAATGAACTAAGAAGGATGTTCCTGGAGTTTTTTGAGAGCAAGGGACATCTTGTTATGAAGAGCTTTTCCCTGGTTCCGCACAATGACAACAGCCTGTTGCTCATCAATTCCGGCATGGCGCCCTTAAAGCCCTATTTCACCGGGCAGGAGATCCCGCCCAGAAGAAGGGTGACCACCTGCCAGAAGTGCATTCGCACGGGGGATATTGAAAATATCGGCAAGACTGCGCGGCATGGCACCTTTTTTGAGATGCTGGGCAACTTCTCCTTCGGGGATTATTTCAAGCATGAAGCAATTGCCTGGAGCTGGGAATTTCTGACGCAGGTGGTGGGACTGGATCCCATGCGCCTGTATCCGTCCATCTACCAGGATGACGACGAGGCGTTCCGGATCTGGAATGAAGAAATCGGCATTCCTGCGGACCGCATTTTCCGCTTCGGCAAAGAGGACAACTTCTGGGAGCACGGTTCCGGCCCCTGCGGCCCCTGTTCGGAGATCTATTATGACCGCGGGGAAAAATACGGCTGCGGCAAACCGGGCTGCACGGTGGGATGCGACTGCGACCGCTACATCGAAGTGTGGAATAACGTGTTCTCCCAGTTTGACAACGACGGACACGGCAACTATACCGAATTAAAGCAAAAGAACATCGATACGGGAATGGGACTGGAGCGTCTGGCCGTGGTGGTACAGGACGTGGATTCCATTTTCGACGTGGATACCATCCGGGCCCTGCGTGACCGGGTCTGCCAGATTGCGGGCAAGGAATATCACAAAGAGCATGAGTGGGACGTTTCCATCCGCATTATCACGGACCATATCCGTTCCGCCACTTTTATGATTTCCGACGGCATCCTGCCTTCCAATGAAGGACGCGGCTATGTGCTGCGCCGGATTATCCGCCGCGCCGCACGCCACGGCAGGCTGCTGGGCATTGAGGGCACTTTCCTGGCGGACCTGGGACAGACCGTCATCGAAGGAAGCCGGGACGGCTATCCGGAGCTGGAAGAAAAGAAAGATTTCATTTTCAATGTGCTGACCCAGGAAGAAAATAAATTTAACCGTACCATTGACCAGGGACTTGCCATTTTATCCGACCTGGAAGAGAAAATGGCACAGGAAGGCGCGACCGTTATGAACGGCGAGGATGCGTTCCGCTTATATGATACCTACGGCTTCCCGCTGGATCTGACAAAGGAAATCCTGGAGGAAAAGCAGTTCGGCGTGGATGAGGCGGCCTTTGACGCGGCCATGCGCAAACAGAAGGAAACGGCGAGAAAAGCCAGGAAAGCCACCAACTATATGGGGGCGGATGTGACGGTGTATGAATCCATCGATCCGGCCATTACCTCCGTTTTCGTGGGCTATGACCGGCTGGAGCATGCGTCCCGGATCAGCGCCATGACCACGGAAACGGAAGTGGTGGAAGCGCTGACGGACGGGGAATGCGGCACCATCGTGGTACAGGAAACTCCTTTTTACGCTACCATGGGCGGCCAGGAAGGCGACCGGGGCGTGATTGAGGGACCGGAAGGAACTTTCTGCGTGGAAGATACCATCAAATTAAAAGGCGGCAAAGTAGGCCATGTGGGAAAAGTGACCAAGGGAATGTTCCGCCTCGGGGAGACGGTGAAGCTTTCCGTGGACGAAAAGAACCGGCAGGCGACCTGCTTAAACCACAGCGCCACCCACCTTTTGCAGAAGGCGCTCAGGGAAGTGCTGGGGACCCATGTGGAACAGCAGGGTTCCCTGAACAATGCAGACCATCTGCGGTTCGACTTCAGCCATTTCTCCGCCATGACAGCACAGGAAATTGCCCTGGTGGAGCGGAAGGTCAATGAAAAGATCGCAGAGAACCTTCCCATTGAAACAAAGATTATGACGCTGGAAGAAGCAAAGCAGTCCGGGGCCATGGCTTTGTTCGGGGAAAAGTACGGGGATACGGTGCGCGTGGTCTGCATGGGGGATTACTCCAAAGAATTCTGCGGAGGCACCCATGCGGGAAGCACGGGACAGATCCGGGCGTTTAAGATTCTGTCCGAAAGCGGCGTTGCGGCCGGCGTCAGGAGAATCGAAGCCCTTACCGGCAACGGCGTATTCCGCTATTATGACGAACTGGAAAAGAAGCTGGAAGAAGCAGCGCAGACGGTGAAGGCTACGCCCGCCACCCTGCAGGAGCGGCTGGAGCATCTGATGGCGCAGGTCAAAGAGCTGCAGGGTGAAAACGAGTCCTTAAAGAGCAAGGCAGCCCGGGAAGCGCTGGGCGATGTGCTGGACCAGGTGGTTACGGTAAAGGGCGTGAAGCTCATTGCGGCCCGGGCAGACGGCGTGGATATGAACGGCCTTCGGGATCTGGGCGACCAGCTTAAGGAAAAGCTGGGAGAGGGCGTGGTCGTACTGGCGTCCGAACAGGACGGCCGGGTGAACCTGATCGCCATGGCCACGGATGCCGCCGTAAAGGCGGGCGCTCATGCGGGCAACCTGATTAAAGGGATTGCGGCCCTGGTAGGAGGAGGCGGCGGCGGACGGCCCAACATGGCCCAGGCCGGCGGCAAGAATCCGGCAGGAATCGACGCAGCGATCGGGGAAGCGGCCAAGGTTCTGGACACACAGGTGAAATAAATCCGGTCATTTTCGAAAAAAGTGTTGACGAACTGCATTTTTTTGCTATAATAGTTCTTGTGCATGTGATGTACGCAATTACATACATGTATTAGAAAAACCCAATCAGTCATGGAACGAGACGGGACTGAAGGGAGGTCAGGTGTAGGTTATGTCCAACATTATCGTAAAAGAAAATGAGACTTTAGATAGCGCTCTGCGTCGTTTCAAGAGAAGTTGTGCTAAGGCGGGTATCCAGCAGGAGATCCGTAAAAGAGAGCATTACGAGAAACCCAGCGTAAAGCGTAAAAAGAAATCTGAAGCAGCCAGAAAACGCAAATACAACTAAGAAATGAAAACAGGTCCCGAATGAAATTCTGGGACCTGTTTTTTCACTGGGAAATTTCCGGAAAATGGCAGCAGGAACCCCCCCTTCTTTGGAAGGCAGGACAAACGGGCGGCCGGGGGCATACGGCGTTGAGACAGGGAGGAAAGCATGAAGAAACTGAGGAAACGAATAATGGGATTTTTGCTGGCGGCGGCAGTGGCAGCCGGCACTTTCGCGGCGGCGCCGGTCAGCGCTGAAGCGGCGTCGATTGCAAAGGGGATCGACGTTTCCAAATATCAGGGGGCGGTGAACTGGAGTTCCGTGAAAAATGCGGGTTATTCTTTTGCCTTTGTTAAGATCGGCAGCGCAAAGAGCGGCCTGGATCCTTACTATGCGGCGAATATGACGGGCGCCAATGCGGCCGGACTGAAAGTGGGCGCTTATATTTACTCTTATGCCACTACCGTGGAAGGGGCCATTACGGAGGCGCAGTTCGCCATTGCGGCGCTGGAGCCTTATACGGTGAGCTATCCCGTGGTATACGATCTGGAAGATTCCATACATAAGAACATGTCGCCGGAGCAGCTGGCTTCCCTTGCCGTGGCTTTCTGCAGCACCATGCAGAGCGCAGGGTACTACCCGATGGTCTATTCCAGCAAAAACTGGATGACCGGGAAGATCGCGACGACTCCTTACGACAAGTGGATCGCCCAGTATAACGATGTGTGCGAATACCCCAATCCGGCGTTCTGGCAGTTTACCAGCAGCGGCACGGTTCCCGGAATCGACGGCAGGGTGGATCTGAACTATCAGTTCAAGGATTATTCCAACCTGATCGTGGCCAACGGATTTGTGGACCGGGGAGGGAACCGCTATTATTACAAGAACTACCGGATGCAGTTCGGATTTGTGCAGGATAACGGGAAAACCTATTTTATGAACGCGGACGGAACCATGTATAAAAAGGGCTGGCTGGGCGACGGCATCAACATGTATTACATGGATACCAGCGACGGCCACATGCTCAAGGACCTGGTGGAAATCGGCGGGAAGAACTATTATTTTGCAGCCAACGGCCTGATGCAGCGGGGAATGATCCCGCTCAACGGCAAGATTTATCTGTTCGGGGCGGACGGCTCGATGCAGTATGGCTTTTATGCGGATCCGGCGGCCGGCACACGGTATTTTAAAGAGGACGGCAGCATGGCGGCCAACGAACTGGTGACGGTGAACGGACAGAAGTATTATTTCGATGCTTCCGGGGTGATGGCCGTGGGGCTGGTGCCCATCGGGGGCGTGACCTATCTGTTCGGGGCGGACGGATCGATGCAGTACGGATGGTATACCGATGCGTCCGGGATGCGTTATTTCCAGGCGGACGGCAGCATGGCGGTCAATACCACGTTGACGGTGGACGGCGCGCTGTATACCTTTGACGCCAACGGACTGGCGACGGCGGTGCCTGTTTTGAACCCGGCGGCCTGGGTGACGGATCCTGCTACGGGCGTGACCGTGGATACGCTGACGGGAGAGGTGATTTCTCCCGAGACGGTAGCCCAGGCGGCGGCCCTTGGCGCAGCTTCCGTAAACTGAAGGAAAGGAATAATCCGGAAAAAACCACATAAGAATAACTATAGCAATCTGAAGACGGAGAGCATTTTATGAACGGGTCATGCAAAAAGCGTGCCATTGCGCTGCTTCTGTCGGTTGAACTGATTCTTGTGCTGGTTTTTGCACCGGCGCCGGGCGTTTGTGCAGCAGAAGGGGCGGTCGCCATTTCGGCCCCTTCTGCTATTTTATTGGAGGCGTCTACCGGCAAGGTCATTTTCGAACAGAACGCAGACGAGGTCTGCGCGCCGGCCAGTATTACGAAAATTATGACGCTGCTGCTGATTTTTGAAGCGCTGGACCGGGGGGACATTAAACTTACGGACGAGGTAATTACCAGCGAACGGGCGCAGTCCATGGGCGGTTCCCAGGTGTTTTTGGAGGCGGGAGAACTGCAGACGGTGGACACCCTGATCAAGTGTATCGCGGTCGCCAGCGGCAACGATGCGGCGGTGGCCATGGCGGAGCATATTGCGGGAAGCGAAGAGGAATTTGTTGCCCGCATGAATCAAAGGGCGCAGGAACTGTCCATGACCAATACCCACTTTGTGGATTGCTGCGGCCTGACCGATTCCGACGAGCATCATACCAGCGCCAGGGACGTGGCGGTTATGAGCCGGGAGCTGGTGGCAAACCATCCGGAGGTCTACCGCTATACGGGGATTTGGATGGAGGACATCACCCATACCACGGCGCGGGGGAGCTCTGTATTTACCCTTTCTTCCACCAATAAGCTGCTCAAACAGTATCAGTGGGCTACCGGCTTAAAAACCGGTTCCACCAGCAAGGCCAAATACTGTCTTGCCGCCACTGCCAGAAAAGACGATATGGAACTGATTGCGGTCGTTATGACTGCGCCGGATTCCAAATCCAGATTTGAGGACGCGGCGTCCCTGCTCAATTACGGGTACAGCGTCAGTTCCCTGTACCGGGATGAAAACCGGGATACTATCCCGGAACTGAAAGTGAAGGGAGGGGTGGAAGAGACCGTGCCTTTGGCCTATGATTCCGGCTTTTCCTATCTGGATGTGGAGGGGCACGATCTGGAGATGATCCGGAAAGAACTGGTGCTGCCTGCGGAAGCGGAAGCGCCGGTGAAGGCGGGGCAGCAGGCGGGGGAAGCCAGATACAGCCTCAACGGGGAGGTCATCGGCTCCGTGCCCATCCTGTTTGCGGGAAGCGTAAAAAAGGCGGGCTACCGGGACTATGTAGGGAAAATCGCGGGATATTTTCTTTTATAATCCGTCCTTTTGTGATACAATGGGGCAAAAAGCGAGGGCGCTTACGGGAGAATAAGATGATACTGAAATTGGGAATCGCGGCGGCTTTTTTTTGCCTTTGCCTGCTGGCGGTCATCATTTATGACAGCACCCGCTTTGTCAAAGCGGTCTACCGGATTGAACATCCGAAGATCAAAAAACATGTGAAATTTGTACTGCTTGCGGACCTGCACAACAGAAGCTACGGAAAAGGCAATCAGAAACTGCTGGACGCCATTGAAGCCCAGCGGCCGGATTTTATCCTGTCGGCGGGAGACCTTATGACATCGGTGCCCGGGCTTTCCATGAAACCGGCCGAAGCGCTGGTCGAAACCCTGGCAGGGCGATATCCGTTCTATTATGCGAACGGGAACCATGAATACCGGATCTGGCACGATCCGGAAAAATACGGGGGAATGGGGGAAGAGTACCGGCACGTTTTGCGTCAAAGCAGGGTCTGCCTTTTGGAAAACGAAAGCGTCTGCCTGCCTGCGGAAGGAATCCGGATTTACGGACTGGATCTGCCGCCCCTTTATTACCGCAAACTGCGAAGCCACCCTCTTTCCAAAGAGGAACTGGACAGGATGCTGGGGCCGGTCCGGGAAGGGGAATACGGGATTTTGCTGGCCCACAACCCGGCTTATTTTGAAGCTTACGCGTCCTGGGGGGCGGATTTGACCCTTTCGGGCCATGTCCACGGGGGCATTATGCGCCTGCCCTGGCTTGGGGGAGTGCTTTCCACTTCCCTGACCCTGTTTCCCAAATATGACGGCGGGGAATTCTGCCGGGGGGAACGAAGGATGATCGTCAGCCGGGGACTGGGAAGCCATACGGTCCCCATCCGGATTTTCAATCCCGCGGAGCTGGTGGTCGTGGAGCTTGTGCCGGGGGACGGAAAGTCCGGGCCCGGACGGCAAAAGAACAGGGGATGAAGGAACATGTCGCTGGAAGTGAAACTGGAAGCATTTGAAGGCCCGCTGGACCTTCTTTTGCATTTAATTGAAAAGAATAAGATCGATATTTACGATATTCCCATTTCCGGGATTACCGAGCAGTATCTGGATTATATCCGCCGGATGGAGACGCAGGACATGAACGTGATGAGCGAGTTCCTCGTCATGGCGGCCACTTTGCTGGAAATCAAGTGCAGGATGCTTCTTCCCAGGGAAGTGACGCAGGAAGGCGAGGAAGAAGATCCCAGGGCCGAGCTGGTACAGAAACTGCTGGAATACAAAATGTACAAGTATATGTCCTATGAGTTAAAAGACATGCAGGACGGTGCCGGGAGGTACTACTATAAAGGGGCGACGATGCCGCCGGAGGTGGAAGCGTTCCGGCCGCCGATCAATTATGAGGAACTGATCGGGGACCTGACTTTGGCAAAGCTGAACCGGATTTTCAAAAATGTGATGCGGCGTCAGCAGGACCGGGTGGACCCGGTCAGGAGCCGGTTTGGAAAGATCGAAAAAGACGAGGTCAATATGGAAGAAAAGGCGGGATATGTGGAGACATTCCTGCACAGCCACAGGCGCTTTTCCTTCCGGGAACTTCTGGAAAAGCAGCACAGCAAAATGGAGGTTATCGTGACCTTTTTGGTGATTCTGGAACTGATGAAACTGGGAAAGGCAACGGTGGAGCAGGACTCCATTGACGATGAAATTACGATTATTTCCAAAGAAGGACAAAGCGCGTGAAAGCGCTTTCGCATGGAATGGAGATTAGAATGGAACGAAAGAAACAGGAAGCAGCGCTGGAAGCGGTCCTTTTTGCGGTAGGGGATTCCGTGGAAGAAAAGCAGCTGGCAGAGCTGATCGGGGAAAGCCCAAAGAAGACCCATCAGATTTTGGAAGAAATGAAGATACGCTGGCAGGAAGAGGAAAGGGGGGTGACCCTTGTGTGCCTGGACCGGTCCTGGCAGATGTGCACGCGGCCCGAGCTGTATGAATACCTGATCAAAGTGGCCAAAGCCCCGCGCAAATATACGCTTTCGGACACGCTTCTGGAAACGCTGTCCATTATTGCCTATAAACAGCCCGTGACCAAGCTGGACGTGGAACGGATCCGCGGCGTGAACTGTGACCATGCCATCAACCGGCTGGTGGAATTTGACCTGGTGATGGAGCTGGGACGGCTGGATGCCCCGGGCCGGCCGCTGCTGTTTGGAACCACGGAACAGTTCCTGCGGACATTCGGTGTCGGCTCCCTGGAAGAACTGCCGGAACTGACGCCTGTGGAAGTGGAGGAATTTAAGGAACAGGCAGAACAGGAGGCGGCCCTGCAGCTGGAAACTTAAAGGCCGGACGCAGTCATACCCGTTTTGTGTGCCCATATATATAGTAACAAGTGGAAACGGGACGAAAGGAAGGCCGACAGATGCAAAAAGGGAGGAAGAAGTTTTGCTGCTTTATCCTGGCGCTGGCCCTTGTCTTGGCCGGGACCGGCATGGCCGGAACGTCTGCTTTGGCAGAAGCCGCAGACGAAAGGAAGGAAGAAAAAAACAGTACAACCAGTCAGCTATACGCCCAGTCCGCAGTCCTGATGGATGCGGAAAACGGGCGTGTTTTATTGCAGAAAAACGGATACGATGTAATGCCCATGGCAAGTACCACCAAAATCATGACCTGCATCCTGACGCTGGAACAGGGAAATACCGCCGATATGGCGGCGGTTTCTTCCTATGCGCAAAATCAGCCCAAGGTGCGGCTGGGGGCAAAAAAAGGAGAGGTCTACCGGATCGGGGATCTTCTCTATGCGCTGATGCTGGAATCCTATAACGACGCTGCGGTCATCATTGCGGAATACTACGGGAGCAAATGGGCGGGCCTGTCGGAAGACATCAGTTCCCATTCCGAGGAGGAAAGCCGGAAGGCGGTGCTGGCATTTACGTCAAAAATGAATGAGAAGGCCGCTGCCCTGGGCTGTACGGACACCTTTTTTGTCACGCCAAACGGCCTGGACGCTTCGCTGACCGTGGAAGAAGGGGGACAGACCAAAGAACGGGAGCATTCCACCACGGCCCGTGACCTGGCGCTTATTATGAGCTACTGTATCCTGGATTCCCCGGCCAGGGAAGCCTTCCTGGAAGTGACCCGTACCCGGGACTGGTCTTTTTGCGACTATAAACAAGGAGGAAAAGGAGGGTATGCAGAAGGAAACAGGACTTTTCTTTGCAGCAACCATAATGCCTTTCTGCAGATGATGGACGGGGCCCTGTCCGGAAAGACGGGGTATACCGGGAAAGCGGGATACTGTTATGTGGGGGCGCTGGAGAAGGAAGGAAAAACCTTTACCGTGGCCCTTCTGGCCTGCGGCTGGCCGGACAATAAGACGTGGAAATGGCACGATGCGCAGATCCTGATGGAATACGGCCTTCAAAATTATGAAAAATACGATATTTACCAGGCAAAGGAACTGGAGCCGGTCCCGGTATCAGACGGGCAGGAAGCAGAAGTTTTTCTGACGGCGGAAGCGAAAAAAATCGAACTTCTGCTGGGACCGGAAGACGAAGTGAAAGTGGAATGGACCCTGCCGGACCATCTGGAGGCCCCCGTGGAAAAAGGGGACGAAGTGGGAAAACAGAGTTATTTTGTCAACGGGGAGCTTTATGCGTTTATACCGGTAAAGGCAGGGAAAACGGTGCTAAAAATCACCTATCCTTACTGTGTGCGCAGGGTTGTGCGCATGGCGCTGTTGTAAAAAATGTTCAAAAATAAGGAAACAGATCGAATAAATTGGTCATTTTATTTCATTTTTATATCTGGCGGCCCTTACGTTTTCGTGGTATACTACTAAAGTACGAATACGCTGCGAAAATTGTGCTATTATGCTTATTTTTGCATTCATTCGTCAATCGGGTTTATTTATTTTATCCAAATATAAAATGGAGGGCTGAAAAATGAGCAACACTTCACAAGCGAGTCAAAGAATAACAGCTTTACTCGACGGCAACAGCTTCGTTGAAATCGGCGCGAAGGTTACAGCCAGAGCCACCGACTTCAATCTGAAACAGACTGAGACACCTTCCGACGGCGTGATCACGGGCTACGGACTGATCGACGGCAATCTCGTGTATGTTTACAGCCAGGACGCTTCCGTCCTGGGCGGGAGCATCGGCGAGATGCACGCAAAGAAGATCGTGAACCTGTATAACCTGGCGATGAAAACCGGGGCCCCGGTGATCGGCCTGATTGATTCCGCAGGGTTCCGCCTGCAGGAGGCAACAGATGCCTTAAATGCCTTCGGTGAGATTTACTTAAAACAGTCCCTGGCGTCCGGTGTGATTCCCCAGATCACCGCTATCTTTGGAAACTGCGGCGGCGGACTGGCGCTGATCCCCACGCTGACGGACTTTACCTTTATGGAAGCCGACAAGGCGAAGCTGTTCGTCAATTCCCCCAATGCCCTGGCGGGAAATTACACAGGCAAGTGCGATACCTCTGCGGCTGCTTTCCAGAGCGAAGAAGCAGGCATCGTGGACATGGTGGGCGACGAAGCGCAGATTCTGTCCGGGATCCGCGAACTGGTATGCATGCTTCCTGCCAACAACGAAGATAACGACGCGTATGAAGAGTGTACGGATGACTTAAACCGGGTAAACGAAGAGCTTTCCGCCTGCGTGGGCGATACCTCTGTCGCCCTTTCCCTGATTGCCGACGACCAGCGTTTCTTTGAAGTGAAATCTTCTTGGGCGAAGGATATGGTAACGGGCTTTTTGCGCTTAAACGGCATGACGGTGGGCGCGGTGGCAAACCGCAGCGAAGTGCTTGACGAGGAAGGAAAGGCAGCGGAGAAGTTCGATGCAGCGCTTTCCGTAAGAGGCTGCGAAAAAGCGGCTGACTTTGTAAACTTCTGTGATGCCTTCGGGATTCCGGTCCTGTCTTTGACCAATGTGACCGGGTTTGCCGCAACCAAATGTTCCGAAAAGAGAATCGCCAAGGCGGCGGCGAAGCTGACCTACGCATTCGCCAATGCGACGGTTCCCAAGGTGAACGTAGTGATCGGCAAGGCTTATGGCAGCGCTTATAACGTGATGAATTCCAAGGCTGTGGGCGCGGATATCACCTACGCATGGCCGGATGCCAAGATCGGCACCATGGATGCGAAGCTGGCGGCCAAGATCATCTGCGACGGGAAGGACAGCGCGGCCATCGACGCCTGCGCAAAAGAATATGAGGCAGGTCAGACCAGCGCAGAGAGCGCGGCCAGAAGGGGATATGTGGACCAGATCATTGAAGCGTCCGAAACGAGGAAATATGTGATCGGTGCGTTCGAGATGCTGTTTACGAAGAGGGAAGACCGTCCGGCCAAAAAACACGGCACAGTATAAGAAAGGGAGCTGCTTAATATGAAAAAATTTCTGATAGTATTAGGTATGTTGACCTGTCTGCTGGGATTGACGGCGTGCACCCAAAATCAGGAGGACGCAGCGATTGAAAACCCGCTGCAGATCGACGATGAGAGCGCGCTGGCGTATGCGCAGCAGGTCATCGACGCGATTGACCAGATCGTGGCTGCCGGCATGGAAGAGCAGTACGCATCCGATACGGTCCTGAGCGCAGCGCTGACCAGCTGGGATTCCGCGCTGCCGGATCTGGGCGAGTATCAGGGCGTGATGGAACATACGATGACCTGGGATGAGGATTCCGTGACCATCGAAGCAACCATCGACGGCACGGACCACGATGCGGTGGTTTCCATCATCTTAGACAGCCAGGGCAACCTGACGAGCATTACCACCAATATACAGCGCAGCATGGGCGAGCTGATGACCAACGCCGCGCTGAACACGCTGCTGGGCATGGGGACAGTCTTTATCGTACTGATCCTGATCAGCCTGGTAATCAGTGCATTCCGCTGCATCCCGTCCATCCAGGCAAAGTTTTCCGGCAAGAAGAAAGCGGAAGAGAAGGCCCCTGCCAAAAAGGCGGCCCCGGCTCCCGCGCCTGCACCTGCTCCGGCAGCAGTGCCCGCAGTGCAGGCTGTCCGGCCTGACGACGGAGAACTGGTAGCGGTAATCGCCGCGGCCATTGCAGCCAGCGAAGGCGCCTCCCCGGAAGGTTTCGTAGTCAGAAGCATCCGGCGCAGAGGCGGCAAATGGAAAAACGCCTAAGGAGCCATAAAGGCCCTGAAGGTTACATTTAAAATCCAGTCCCCGTGAGGACATCATTTTACAGGAGGAATCGAAAATGAAAACCTATACCATTACCGTAAACGGCAACGTATATGATGTGACAGTGGAAGAAGGAACGTGCGCGGCAGCGCCTGTGGCAGCACCCAAGGTTGCGCCCAGACCGGCAGCACCTGCGCCTGCACCTGCAGCGCCCGCCCCGGCACCGGCTCCCGCTCCCGCAAAACCCGCAGCAGCAGGCGCTGCAGGCAGCATCCGCGTGGAAGCGGGCGCGGCAGGAAAGGTATTCGGCATTGACGCGGCAGTGGGACAGGCAGTGAAGGCCGGCGATCCCGTGGTGACCATCGAAGCCATGAAGATGGAAATCCCCGTAGTAGCACCTCAGGACGGAACTGTGGCGAGCATTGATGTTGCAGTCGGCGACGCCGTTGAGGCAGGCGCATTACTGGCAACGTTAAACTGATCCGGAAACCGGTGCTGACCGGATTTTCCGAGTATCGACACAGGAGGTCAATCAAATGTCTTATATAACGACTACATTGGACAACCTGATCCATCAGACGGCATTTTTCAACATTACCTTGGGAAATCTACTGATGATCGCGGTGGCCTGCGTATTCCTGTATCTGGCGATTGCCAAGGGATTCGAGCCGCTGCTGCTTGTTCCAATTGCATTTGGCATGCTGCTGGTGAATATCTATCCGGATATCATGCTTCGTCCGGAAGATGCGGCCAACGGGACCGGCGGCCTGCTGTATTACTTCTATATCCTGGATGAATGGTCTATCCTGCCTTCCCTGATCTTCATGGGCGTAGGAGCGATGACCGACTTCGGGCCGCTGATTGCCAATCCCAAGAGTTTCCTTTTAGGTGCGGCGGCGCAGTTCGGTATTTTTGCGGCGTACTTCGGCGCGATTGCAATGGGCTTTAACGATAAGGCGGCTGCGGCCATTTCCATTATCGGCGGCGCTGACGGCCCTACTTCCATTTTCCTGTGCGGGAAACTGGGACAGACTGCACTGCTTGGCCCTATCGCGGTGGCGGCTTATTCCTACATGTCCCTGGTGCCGATTATCCAGCCGCCCATTATGAAACTTCTGACCACGGAAAAAGAGCGCAAGATCAAGATGGAGCAGCTGCGCCCGGTTTCCAAACTGGAACGGATCCTCTTCCCCATCATCGTTACGGTGGTGGTCTGCATGATCCTTCCTACCACGGCTCCCCTGGTGGGCCTGCTGATGCTGGGCAACCTGTTCAGGGAGTGCGGCGTGGTCAGACAGCTGGCGGATACCGCTTCCAACGCCCTGATGTATACCGTCGTGATCCTGCTGGGCACTTCCGTTGGCGCTACCACCAGCGCGGAAGCGTTCCTGAATATGGATACGATTAAGATTGTGGTGCTGGGCCTGATTGCATTCGCTTTCGGTACGGCAGCCGGTGTATTGTTCGGAAAACTGATGTGTATCGCTTCCGGCGGCAAGGTCAACCCGCTGATCGGTTCCGCAGGCGTGTCCGCCGTTCCCATGGCGGCCCGGGTATCCCAGAAAGTGGGCGCCCAGGCGGATCCGACCAACTTCTTGCTGATGCATGCCATGGGCCCCAACGTCGCGGGCGTCATCGGCACCGCCGTGGTGGCCGGAACCTTTATGGCGATTTTCGGCGTATTCTGATGGATGCAGCCGAATAAGGATTTTCGGTAATTTCGGATTCTTTTTATGGAGGAAAATATAATGCCTGAACAAAAACCGATTAAAATTACGGAAACAGTTCTCCGGGATGCGCATCAGTCCCTGATTGCGACCAGAATGCCCACCGAACTGATGCTTCCGATCGTTGAGAAGATGGATAAAGTGGGATATCATTCCGTGGAATGCTGGGGCGGCGCCACCTTTGACGCTTCCCTGCGTTTCCTGAAGGAAGATCCCTGGGACAGACTGCGCAAACTGAGGGCAGGCTTTAAAAACACGAAGCTGCAGATGCTCTTCCGCGGCCAGAACATTCTGGGATACCGCCATTATGCGGACGACGTGGTGGAATACTTCGTCCAGAAGTCCATTGCAAACGGGATTGACATTATCCGTATTTTTGACTGCTTAAACGACCTGCGCAACTTAGAGTGCGCAGTGAAAGCCTGCAACAAGGAAGGCGGTCATGCGCAGATCGCCCTTTCCTATACGCTGGGCGACGCTTATACGCTGGATTACTGGATGGGCGTGGCAAAACAGATTGAGGAGATGGGCGCGGATTCCATCTGCATCAAGGATATGGCCGGCCTGCTGGTACCTTATGAGGCAACGAAGCTGATTACCGCCATGAAGAGCGCAACGAAGCTGCCCATCCAGCTGCACACCCACTATACTTCCGGCGTAGCCAGCATGACCTACTTAAAAGCGGTGGAAGCGGGTGTTGACGTGATTGACTGTGCGATTTCCCCGTTCTCCATGGGTACTTCCCAGCCTGCTACCGAAGTAATGGTAGAGACTTTCAAGGGAACCCCCTATGACACCGGCTATGACCAGGGCCTCCTGGCTGAGATCGCGGATTATTTCCGTCCTTACAGGGAAGAGTGCTTAAAGACAGGGCTGATGGATCCCAAGGTGCTGGGCGTCAACATCAAGACGCTGCTGTACCAGGTTCCCGGCGGTATGCTTTCCAACATGGTCAGCCAGCTCAAAGAGCAGAATGCCAGCGACAAATACGACGATGTGCTGCAGGAGATTCCCAGAGTCCGCAAAGACTTCGGCGAGCCCCCGCTGGTTACCCCTTCTTCCCAGATCGTGGGGACCCAGGCAGTGCTCAACGTACTGATGGGCGAACGCTACAAAGTAGCCACCGGCGAGACCAAGGACCTGCTGTCCGGCAAATACGGCAGTACCGTGAAGCCTTTCAATCCCGAAGTGCAAAAGAAGGTGATCGGCGATGCGGAAGTGATTACCTGCCGTCCTGCGGATCTGATCCCCAACGAGCTTGAGAAGATCGAAGCGGAGATGAAGCAGTGGAAACAGCAGGATGAGGACGTTCTTTCCTATGCGCTGTTCCCCCAGGTTGCGCTCGATTTCTTCAAATACCGTCAGGCACAGCAGGAAAAAGTGGATATGACCCAGGCGGATACCAAAAACGGCGCTTATCCGGCGTAAACTATCCTGAAGTCAAATTCATTTGATAAAAATCAAAACAGAATCCCCTTCCGGAGGGCGGATGAAATTTCTGCCTGCCGGGAGGGGATTTTTATACGAACACTTTTTCAAAGTCCTATACCGGCTGAGAGCCATTGTGTTGACACAAAACCCGGGAATCAGTTAGAATGGAACACATAGGGAGGGCCGGATTTACAAGGAACAGACGGCAGGGGTTATGGAAAACAGAAACGATATCGTTTCCCGGATCAATGAAAAGTATTCCGGGATGAGCAAAGGACATAAGGCGATCGCGACCTATATTCTGGATCATTATGACCAGGCGGTGTTTATGACGGCGGCAAAGCTGGGAGAAGCGCTGTCTGTCAGCGAGTCTACGGTAGTCCGCTTCGCTGCCGGGCTGGGGTATGGCGGATATCCCCAGATGCAGGAAGCGCTGGCGGCCTGGGTGAAGGGAAAGCTGAACGCAGTGGAGCGGATGGATATCCGGTATGCGGGCAGTACCCAGTCAGAGATCCTGACCTCTGTCCTGTCTTCGGATATTGAGAAGATCCGCCATACCATTGATCATCTGGACCCGATAGCGTTTGAGACTGCGGTGGGGCTGATTTTAGAGGCCAGGACGGTTTATGTGCTGGGAATCCGCAGCTGCGAACCGCTGGCCGGTTTTTTAAGCTTCTATCTGAACATGATCCGGGGCGGTATCGTGCAGCTGAAAACCACCAGCGTCAGCGAGGTGTTTGAGCAGATGATCCGCATTAACGAGGAGGACTGCATCATCGGGATCAGCTTTCCCCGCTATTCCATGCGTACATTAAAAGCCATGGAGTTTGCCAACGACCGCAATGCGAAGGTAATTACCATTACGGACAGCGTACATTCCCCCATGAACCTGTATTCTTCCTGCAACCTGCTGGCCAGAAGCGATACGGTGTCCATTGTGGACTCCCTGGTTGCCCCCCTTTCCGTGATTAACGCCCTGGTGGTGGCGCTGTGCCTAAAGCGCCCTTCCCAGGTAAAGGAAAGCCTGGAGGCGCTGGAAGGCGCCTGGAATAATTATCAGGTTTATTTAAACGACGAGATTAACTTTATCAACGAAGAATCCATGTTATATCATCCTTTCGGGGAAAAACAAAACGACGACAGGGAGAACGATGTATGACGCGAAAGATTGCGGTAGTGGGAGCAGGAGCGGCGGGCATGATGGCTGCCGCTGCCGCTGCACAGACGGGCGCTGCAGTGACCCTCTATGATAAAAATGAAAAAACGGGAAAGAAGATTTATATTACCGGGAAAGGACGCTGCAACCTGACCAACGCCTGCGACCGGGATATTTTTTTTGAAAATGTGATCAGCAATCCGAGATTTTTATACAGCGCATTCGCTTCTTTTGATACGAATGCGGTGCAGTCCTTTTTTGAAAAAAACGGCTGCCCTTTAAAGACGGAACGGGGAGAACGGGTTTTCCCTGTTTCGGACCATGCTTCGGATGTGACGAAGGCGCTGGAGAGGGTCCTGAAGGAAAACGGGGTAAAAATCCGTTTAAAGACCCCGGTGAAAGCGGTCCTGACAAAAGATGCAAGGGCGGCAGGGGTTCTTTTTTCCGACGGTACGCAGGAAGCGGCGGACGCGGTGATCCTGGCTACGGGGGGCCTTTCTTATCCCACCACAGGTTCGGACGGGGCCGGACTTGGGATGGCGGAAGCGCTGGGCCATTCCGTGATTCCCTGCCGTCCTGCCCTGGTGCCGTTTAACGTCCGGGAAAGCTGGTGCGCTGCCCTTCAGGGACTGGCGCTGAAAAACGTGACGCTGACCCTGGAACTTGGCGGGAAAAAACTCTACGAAGGATTCGGGGAGATGCTTTTTACCCATTTCGGGATCAGCGGACCGCTGGTGCTGAGCGCCAGCAGTTATTACAGCGCTGCTTTGCGCAGGCTGGAAAAGAAGGGGAAAGAAGCCGGGGAATGCTACGTCTTCCTGAACTTAAAGCCCGCGTTGTCGCCCAAACAGCTGGACGACCGCCTTTTGCGGGATTTTTCCGCAAATTTGAACAAGAGCTTCAAAAATGCCCTGGACGGTCTGTTCCCGGCCCGCCTGATCCCTGTAATGATCGGGCTTTCTGGCATGGAGGCGGAGCGGAAAGTCCATGAAATCACAAAAGAAGAGAGAAGGAAATTCGCGGAACTGATTCAGAAGGTGCCCCTCACCGTAACCGGGACCAGGGGGTTTGAAGAGGCCATTATTACGAGCGGGGGCGTCCGGGTGCAGGAGGTGAACCCCTCCACCATGGAGTCCAAACTGGTGAAAGGACTGTATTTTGCGGGGGAGATGCTGGATGTGGACGCCCTTACCGGCGGCTTTAACCTGCAGAT
>CALWGP010000024.1 GCA_944380095.1 uncultured Lachnospiraceae bacterium
GGACTATTTTTATCCGAAAACCGGATCAGCGGTTTTCCAGTTCCACATAATCCCGGTCCACGCACAGTGTCTTGTAGGCGGGACGGATGATCTTCCCGTTGGTCGCCAGCTCTTCCATGCGGTGCGCGCTCCAGCCCACCATGCGGGCGATGGCAAAGATCGGCGTATACAGCTCGATGGGCAGCCCCAGCATTTTGTAAACAAAACCGGAGTAGAAGTCCACATTGACGCTGACGCCTTTATACATCTGGCGCTGGCCGGAAATTACGATGGGCGCCAGCCGCTCCACGCTGTTGTAGAGCTCAAATTCATCGTGAAGGCCTTTTTCTTCGGACAGCCTTTCCACAAAGCCTTTGAAGATGACCGCACGGGGATCGGACTTGGAATAGACCGCATGGCCTACGCCGTAGATCAGGCCGGCATGGTCGAAAGCGTCCCGGTTGAGCAGGCGCTGCAGATAGCGGCTGATCTCTTCGTCGTCTTTCCAGTCGCGAACCTCTTCTTTGAGTTCCTCGAACATCTTGACCACCTTGATGTTGGCGCCGCCGTGGCGGGGACCTTTCAGGGAACCGATGGCCGCCGCGATGACGGAATAGGTATCGGACAGGGAAGAGGTCACGACCCGGGTGGTGAAGGAGGAGTTATTCCCGCCGCCGTGCTCCATATGTAAGATGAGGGCCAGATCCAGGATTTTGGCTTCCAGGGGGGTGTAGCTGCTGTCGGGCCTCAAAATATGCAGGATGTTTTCCGCCATGGACAGCTCATGGGACGGCTGATGGATATAAAGGCTGTTGCCGTCATGGTAATGGCTGTATGCCTGGTACCCGTAAATGGAAAGCATGGGGCAAAGACTGATCAGCTGCAGGCACTGGCGCAGGACGTTGGGCAGGGAAACGTCGTCCGCCCTGTCGTCATAGGAATACAGCGTCAGTACGCTGCGGGCCAGAGTATTCATCATATCCTTGCTGGGAGCTTTCATGATAATGTCGCGGACAAAGCTGGTCGGAAGGCTGCGATAGGAGGAGAGGAGTTCGGAGAAGGATTTTAATTCTTCCTGATTGGGAAGTTTATCGAACAGGAGCAGGTACGTGACTTCATCGAAACCGAATCGGTCGTCGGAATGAAAGCCCCTGACCAAGTCCTCCACATTGTATCCCCTGTAAAACAGTTTGCCGTGGGCCGGTACGGACTGGCCGTTCACAATTTCCGTGGCGCGGACATCGGAAATATTGGTTAGCCCCGCCAGGACCCCTTTTCCGTTTAAGTCCCTCAGGCCGCGCTTGACATCGTATTTCGTATAAAGATCAGGATTTATCGTTCCGGCCTGTTCGCTCATTTTGGCAAGTCGGATAATTTCCGGCGAGATGTCGGAAAAGCTGTTGGATGTTTGCAGTTCCATGTTCATTACCACCTTTCTTTCAAAATTTCCCCCAGGTGTGATGCACCATCAACCCATTGATTTAGCGGATAAAAGAGCTAAAACTCATAGTAAGTGTACCACATTTTGGATGTTTTCTACAAGAAAAAAAGCCGGTGTTTAAAGAAATTTCACATTTTATTCATTTTTTAGGAGAAGGAAAGCGATTGTTTTCTGAACGGGTTTAGAGTAAAATAAATACCGATCCGTACAGGACAATAGAAAGGAAAGGAGAGCAGAATGGACAATCAGGAAATTCTTTCCCATATCGACCATACCCAGTTAAAGGCGTATGCCACCTGGGAGGATATTGATAAACTTTGCCGGCAGGCGGCAGCATATCATACCGCATCCGTATGCATACCGCCCTGCTATATCCGCCGTGTCAGAAAAGCCTATCCGGACTTAACGATCTGTACCGTAGTGGGATTCCCGTTAGGATACAGCGTTACGGCCGCAAAGGCGGCGGAGGTAAGGGAGGCCTTAAAGGACGGGGCGGATGAAATCGATATGGTGGTCAACATCAGCGATGTGAAGAACCATCTCTACGATCAGGTGCAGGAGGAGATCCGGACGCTCAAAAACATATGCGGCAGCCATATTCTGAAAGTGATTGTGGAGACCTGTTATCTGACCCGCGAAGAAAAAATTGCCATGTGTCATGCGGTCACTGCAGCGGGAGCGGACTATATCAAGACGTCCACGGGCTTTGGGACAGGAGGGGCCACGCCGGAAGACGTAGAGCTTTTTTCGCAGCAGATCGGGCCGGGCGTCTCCATCAAAGCGGCCGGAGGCGTGAAGACAAGGGAAGACCTGGAGCGGTTCCTTTCCCTGGGGTGTCAGCGTATCGGCACTTCTTCCGCAGTGTCCCTGCTGGAAGGCGACGGCGCGAAGGATTATTGATCAATGGCGGTTATGACGGAGGTAAAAATGAATCAGACAATTTGCGACAGGCTCGCAGCGCTGCGGGCTGTGATGGATGAAAAAGGCGTGGACTGGTACATGGTTCCCACGGCGGATTTCCACAATTCGGAATATGTGGACGATTATTTCAAGGTCAGGGAGTACCTGAGCAATTTTTCCGGTTCCAACGGGACGCTTATCGTCGGGAAACAGGAAGCGGGCCTGTGGACGGACGGCAGATACTTTATCCAGGCAGAAAGGGAGCTTTCCGGCACGGGAATCGACCTGTACCGGATGCTGGAAGAAGGCGTGCCCACCAAGGAAGAATTTCTGGAACAGAAGATGCAAAGCGGACAGGTGCTGGGATTTGACGGCAGGGTAGTGGACACCAGGTTCGGCCTGAAGCTGGAGAAGATGCTGGCTGCCAAAAATGTGGGCATCGCCTATCGGGAAGACCTGGCGGACAGGATCTGGAGCGACCGCCCGTCCCTTCCCTGCCATCCCGTGATGGTGCCGGACGAGGATATTTTCGGCGAAACGGTAGGGGAGAAACTGGCCAGGGTACGGGAAAAAATGGCGAAGCTTGGGGCAAAAGGCTATTTCTTAAGTAAGCTTGACGACCTGATGTGGCTTTTCAATATCCGCGGCAGGGACGTGGAATGCAATCCTGTGGCCCTGTCCTATGCTTACCTGACAGAGACGGAGTGCCATTATTTCATCCAGGAAGGCGAGGTAACCGACCGGCTTACAGAACATGCGGCCAAGTATCGGATCCGGCTTCACCCGTACGAAGAAACCGCTGCCTGGCTGGCCTCCTGCCCTATGGAGGGGAAGGTCCTCTGCGATCTGTCCAACGTCAGCTATGCCTTTTATAAGGCCATTGCGGACCGGACGGAAGTGGTGGACGCACACAATCCCACAGAGAAGATGAAAGCGGTGAAAAACCCGGTGGAGCTTGCCAACATGGAAGAAGTCTATGTAAAAGACAGCGCCGCCCTCTGCAAGTTCATTTACTGGGTAAAGAAAAACGTGGGCAAGATCCCCATGACGGAATATTCCGCGGCCAAATATCTGGACCATCTGCGCAGCGAAGTGGACGGTTATCTGGATCTTTCTTTCCCTACCATCAGCGCGTACCGGGCCAACGCCGCCATGATGCACTATGAAGCCACGCAGGAAAACTGCGCGCAGCTTGCCCCGGAAGGGATGCTTTTAGTGGATTCCGGCGGCCAGTATCTGGGCGGCACCACGGACGTGACCCGCACCATCGTCCTGGGACCCATTACGCAGCAGGAACGGGAACATTTCACCGCGGTTGCCATGGGGATGCTGCAGCTGTCCGACGCCAGATTCCTTTACGGCTGTTCCGGACGCAATGTGGACATCCTGGCACGCCAGCCCATGTGGGACAGGAATATCGACTATAAATGCGGTACCGGGCACGGCGTGGGCTATATTTTAAACGTCCATGAAGGCCCCCAGAATATCCGCTGGAGATATACGGACGGTATGCAGGAAGCCGTGCTGGAAGCGGGGATGGACGTGACCAACGAACCCGGCGTATACGTGGAGGGCAGCCACGGGATCCGGACGGAAAACGTGATGGTAGTCAGAAACGGGGAGAAAAACGGGGACGGCCAGTTTATGTATTTTGATACCCTTACCTGGGCGCCCATCGATCTGGACGCCATTGATCCTTCCATCATGCAGCCCAGGGATATCCAGCGCCTCAATCGCTACCATGCAAAGGTGCGGGAAAAGATTACGCCCTATCTGGACGAGGAAGAGGCGGCATGGCTGGCGCAGGCCACCCGTGAAATCGGCTGAAACGGTATCAAAAAAATCCAGTTGTTTTTTACAGCGCCATTGGATATAATAGAGTTAACCTGAGATGTTCGATAACCCTTATCGTTTTGAACCTACATTTACTTTAAACGGGATTCCTATATTGCCGGGTAGATGTCAGGCCCTCATTGCGCAGGGGAAGGCAGAAGCGCCGGTTGCGGTTACCCACCTGGCTTAGGCTAGGAGTCAGAAGATAGGGGGCGGCATTTTGGGGATACCGGAGTCGCAAGACTTCCCATACAAAAGAAAAGGCAGCCCTGCGGCTGCCTTTTGACGTGAAAAGAAACCTGTCCGGAGGCTGTTTTGGGCGAACGAGTTTACATACGCAGAAACCGAAAAAAAGGGCGGAAGCTTCGTCTGCTGCTAAAAAGTCTGTGCCTGATGGCAGGCTGTTTTTTCCTGCTTGCCCTGTTGGGAAAGACCGTGGAAGAGATCACCCGGCCGGCCCGGGAAAAACAGGGTGAATTCATCCCCCTGCAGGAGGCCGGAAACCTGGCCTGGCTTTTAGCGGACACCGCCGCGCAGCAGGGCCTGGTTCCCGATTCGCTTGCAGAAAATGTCCTGGGAACGTTAAAGGAACTGGACGCTTCGCAGGGCGGTGGGTATCTGACCTGGCAGCAGGCGCAAGCCATCCTCTCCTGTTTTTCGGACGATGGTGCAGGCTGGAGCGGCGGTGAGTATGCCAAAAAAGAGCGGGTTCTTGCCGGCGACTGGTACGGATGGTTTGATGAAGCCAGAAAATGGTATGATCCGGCAGGCCGGATACAGGACAGCCGGCTGACGGTGCTGGGCGTCGGGGCTGACGTGCGCTGCAGCGACGGAACGCCCTTTGCCAAGGACCGGATTGCGGCAAAGGAAGGGGAGCGGACGCTGTATGCGGACCGGCTGGCCATGGACAGTATGCGTTACAGACCCCTGACTGTGGTGGAGCGGGACGGCGGGCTGTATGCCATTCGCAGCGTCGGGACAAAATCCGGACTGGAAAACGCATGGATTATGGAAGTCACCCGGGAAGGACTGACCTTTTTCTGGGACGGCGCGGAGATTTGCATAGAGGCAAAAAAAGACGGCGGCGGTGCGGACCGGATGCGGACTTTGCTGAAAGAATATGAACAAAGAAGGGACCAGGTGGCGGATCTGCAGTTTGAAGACGGAACTTTGTGCGCCGTGGACTTTAAGACGGAAAAAATCTCCGGCCGGCTTTTAAGCCTTCAGGACGGGGGCGTACAGATTGAAGGGCAGGGCTTTTACCCTTTTTCCGAAGAGGCAAAGGTTTACCGGCTGTACGGGAGAATGCAGCTTCTGACGCCGGAGGATCTGCGGATCGGTTATTCCTTTACCGATTTTATTGTGGAAGACGGACAGATTGCTGCTGCCCTGGTTTCGCGGGAAGAAAAGATGGAAAAGATCCGCGTGCTGATCAGGACGGCCGGCTATAGGGATTTGCTGCATGATTCCGTTACCGTGCAGCCGGACTGCGCCTGCATGATTACGGCCGGGGAAGGGGAACATGCAAAACAGGTCAAACTGTCCCCAAAAGAGACGCTGACCGTAACGGCGGATTCCCCTCTCTTTGCGAACGGCGGCCGGATCCGGATCGAACCCGGCGTCCAGACGGGACGCATCCGGATTGCAGGTCTGGAGCGGTCCGTTGGCGACCCTTCTTACCGGGGCAGCCTGGAACTGGTAAAAAGCGAAGGCGGGATTGCCGTGATCAATGAGGTGCTGCTGGAAGAATATCTGTATGGGGTGGTGCCCAGCGAGATGCCGGCCTCCTATCCCCTGGAAGCGCTCAAAAGCCAGGCGGTCTGCGCGCGTACCTACGCTTACTCTAAGATGTGCCGGGCGGGCCTGCCCGCTTACGGGGCCCATGCGGACGACAGCACCGGCTTCCAGGTATATAATAATATTGAGGAAAACACGGAAACCACCAGGGCGGTAAAGGAGACGAAGGGAGAGGTCTTATATTACGGGGAAGAACCGGCCCAGACCTATTATTACTCCACTTCCTGCGGCTACGGGACAAACGCAGAAATCTGGGGCGATGCAGGGGCCAAGTCCGCGCCTTACCTTATGGCGCAGGCTATTAACTTTGTCAATATGGACTTAACCCTCCGGGCGCAGGCAGCGGACGGGACGCTGGCGGTTATGTCGCCCATGGCCGATCAGGCGGGGATCCTTGCGGACGAAGCAGCTTTCGAAAATTTCCTGCTGGAAGGGCAAAACTCCTTTTATGAAAGCCGGGAACCCTGGTACCGGTGGACCTATGAGGTTACAAAACTGGAAGAAAAGACGCTTGAGGAAGCGGTGCGCAGCCGGTATGCGGCGGATCCGGACGGAGTGCTGACCTTGCAGGAGGACGGAAGTTTTGCGTCCAAAGAGCCGCCTTCCCTGGGGGAAATCCTGGAGATGAAGGTAACGACCCGGGGATCCGGGGGCGTGGCCAATGAACTGGAGATCCGCGCAACAAATGGGACGGTCCTGATCAAAACGGAGCACAATATCCGATATGTCCTGTGCGACGGGAAAACGCCGGTAATCCGTCAGGACGGCAGCAGCGCAGAAGCTTCCTCCATGCTGCCCAGCGCCTTTTTTACCCTCACCGCTTTCAAAGAAGACAAAGTTGTGGTAGGATATTCCCTGTCCGGCGGCGGGTTCGGACATGGGGTGGGGCTGTCGCAAAACGGCGCGAAAAACATGGCTTCATCGGGATGTACTTCCGATGAAATCCTCGCCTTTTTCTATAAAGGCTGCAGCCTGGAAACCGTTTATTAAAAAGCCCCCGGCAGAACACAGACACAAGGAGGAAACCGCATGAAAAAAGCAATACGGATGGTAAGGGGATTTGCGCGGCATATGTCCAGGACAAATGTAAACGCATACGCGGCCAGCGCGGCATTTTTTATCTTTCTTTCCCTGATCCCCATTGTCATCCTGGTCTGTTCCCTGGTGCCCTATACGCCGCTGCAAAAGTCGGACCTTCTGCAGGTTGTCAGCGGGATGCCAAAGCCGCTGGTGCCGCTGATGGTCAACCTGATCGAATCCCTTTATGACAGCACCATCGGGGTGATCAGCGTGGCTGCCATTGTTACCGTCTGGTCTGCCGGAAAGGGGATGCTGGCCTTAATCCGCGGTTTAAACGCCATGAACGGCGTGGTGGAGGACAGAAATTATGTGGTGCAGCGCATTGTGGCATCGTTTTATACGGTGGTGATGCTGATCCTTTTGCTTCTTTCCCTGATCCTTATGGTGTTCGGCAACACCATCGTCCGGGTGCTTAACGAGCATATCCCGGTACTGGAAGGGATTTGGCGCTTGCTGATGTATTTAAAACCGCTGTTTTCCTGGGGGATTCTGACAGGGGCGTTTATGCTGCTTTACGCTTTTGTCCCAAACGTCAAACTGAAAGTAAAAAATCAGTTTCCGGGCGCCCTGTTTTCCGCTGTGAGCTGGAACCTCTTTTCCTGGGGATTTTCCATCTATGTGGGGACTTTTAACGGGCTGAGCGTTTACGGGAGCCTTTCCGCCATAGTGGTCATTATGCTCTGGCTGTATTTCTGCATGTACCTTTTGCTGATAGGGGCCCATATCAATCGCTTTGCGGCGCCGTTTCGGCGGGAAATCGGAAGATGACAGCGCCGGAACCCGCATAAAATGTGCCCGCATAAAATGTGCTTGACTTTTGAAATCGGATTTCATAGAATAGGAACATAGTGTGAAAGGCTTTGAAGGTGTCAGTAGCGCTGTGCATTTCCGCAGAGAGGAGGGGCCGTCGGCTGAAAGCCCGTCCGGATCAAGGTACAGCAGCGAAATTCCCACCGGAGCTGTCCGGCTGAACGTCCCTTTCGGTTCAGTAGGCCGGAACGGGGTCGGGCACGTTACGCCTAAGAAAAGAGCGCCTGCGAAAAAGCGGGAATTCGGGTGGTACCGCGGAGAGATTCCGTCCCTGGTTTGTAAAACCGGGGTTTTTTTTGTGCAAAATATGCGCCGCATACGCCGGATATAAGACCGTTCGCAGGATGAGGAGAAAGGAGTTCGTTGTGAAAGAAAAACTGGAGAAAATCAGGGAAGAAGCGCTGGGCCGGATTCAGGCTGCCCGGTCCCTCGAAGAGCTCAATGAAGTCAGGGTCAGCTTCCTTGGGAAAAAGGGAGCGCTGACGGAGCTTTTGAAAGGAATGAAATCGGTTGCGCCAAAAGACCGTCCCAAAGTAGGGCAGATGGTCAATGAAGTGCGCGCCCTTTTGGAGGATGCACTGGAAGAAAAGAAGGCGGTGCTGGAAGATGCCCGCCTGGAGGAACAGCTTAAGAAAGAAGTCCTGGATGTGACCCTTCCCGCCAAAAAGAACCGGGTGGGACACAGACATCCCAACACCATTGCCCTGGAGGAAGTGGAGCGTATTTTCGTGGGAATGGGATACGAAGTGGTGGAAGGACCGGAAGTGGAGAAGGATTATTATAACTTCGAAGCCCTGAACATCCCCAAAGACCATCCTGCCAGGGACGAACAGGATACTTTCTATATTAACGATGAAATCGTGCTGCGTACCCAGACTTCCCCGGTACAGGTCCGTACCATGGAACAGGGGAAACTGCCCATCCGGATGATCGCGCCGGGCAGGGTATTTCGTTCCGATGAAGTGGATGCCACCCATTCCCCTTCCTTCCATCAGATCGAAGGTCTGGTCATTGATAAACATATCACTTTTGCAGACCTGAAAGGAACCCTTGCGGAGTTTGCAAAAGAGCTGTTCGGGGAAGAGACAAAGGTTAAGTTTCGCCCGCATCATTTCCCCTTTACGGAGCCCAGCGCGGAGATGGATGTAAGCTGCTTTAAGTGCGGCGGAAAAGGGTGCCGTTTCTGCAAAGGATCCGGCTGGATTGAGATTTTGGGCTGCGGCATGGTGCATCCGAAGGTGCTTAAGATGTGCGATATTGATCCGGAAGAGTATTCCGGTTTTGCGTTCGGTGTGGGACTGGAGCGGATTGCCCTGCTTAAATATGAGATCGACGATATGCGCCTGCTCTATGAGAACGATATCAGGTTCTTAAAGCAGTTCTAATCGGAAAAAACCGGAATCAGGAGCCGCTTTTTGCGGCGGAAGGGAATGAAAGAAAGATGAATACAGCATTATCCTGGATTAAAGCATATGTGCCCGGCCTTTCCTGCACGGATCAGGAGTACTGCGACGCCATGACCTTAAGCGGGACAAAGGTGGAAGGCTACGAAAGACTGGACAAAAATCTGGACCGGATCGTAATCGGACAGATCGAAAAAATCGAGAAACATCCCGATGCGGACAAGCTGATTGTCTGCCAGGTAAATATCGGGACCAAAACCATTCAGATCGTTACGGGGGCGCCCAATGTCAAAGAGGGGGACAAAGTGCCCGTGGTCTTGGACGGCGGCTGTGTGGCGGGCGGCCACGACGGCGGACCGCTTCCGGAAGAAGGAATTAAAATCAAGGCCGGCAAGCTGCGCGGCGTGGAGTCCGACGGCATGATGTGTTCCATCGAAGAACTGGGCAGCAGCCGTGAGATGTATCCGGAAGCGCCGGAATACGGTATTTATATTTTCCCCGAAGACGCTATGGTGGGCGCGGACGCGGTGGAAGCCCTGGGCCTGAGGGATACGGTGTTTGAATACGAGATTACCAGCAACCGCGTGGACTGCTACAGCGTGCTGGGGATTGCCAGGGAAGCGGCGGCTACGTTTAGGCAGCCTTTTTGCCCGCCCCAGGTAACCGTGCATGACAACGGGGAAGACGTGCACGATTATGTCGGCGTGGAAGTGGAAGATACGGATCTGTGCAGCCGTTACTGCGCACGGGTCTGCAAAAATATCAAAATCGCCCCCAGCCCCCGCTGGATGCAAAGAAGACTGGCGGCAGCCGGGATCCGTCCCATCAACAACCTGGTGGATATTACCAACTACGTGATGGCGGAATACGGCCAGCCCATGCACGCCTATGACCTGGATACCATCGCAGGCCATAAGATCATTGTGCGCCGGGCCAAGGACGGGGATACATTCATGACCCTGGACGGCCAGCTGAGGAATCTGGACTCCGAAGTGCTGATGATCTGCGATGCAGAAAAAGAAGTGGGTATCGCAGGCATTATGGGCGGCGAAAACAGCAAGATTACGGACGACGTAAAGACCGTTTTGTTTGAGGCGGCCACATTCTACGGCCCCAATATCCGCAAGTCCGCAAAGCGGATCGGGATGCGGACGGAAGCTTCCGGTATTTTCGAAAAAGGACTGGATCCGGTCAATGCGGCTGCAGCCATTGACAGGGCGTGCCAGCTGATCGAAGAACTGGGATGCGGCGAAGTGGTAGGCGGCATGGTGGACGTATGCGAGCCCATCAAACCGCTGCGCAAAATCCCTTTTGAGCCGGAGAAGATCAACCGCTTCCTGGGAACGGATATTTCCAGGGAGGATATGCTGAAAACCTTTGAAATGCTGGAGCTGTCCTATGACCCGGCCACAGAAGAAATCACAATCCCTTCCTTCCGCCAGGATCTGGAAGGATTTGCGGATATTGCGGAGGAAGTGGCGCGGTTTTTTGGCTACGACAAGATCCCGGTGAGCCTTCCTTCCGGGGAAGCCACCACAGGGAAGATTTCCTTTAAGGGACGGGTGGAGGAAAAGGCCAGGGATATTGCGGAATACTGCGGATTTTCCCAGGGCATGTGCTATTCCTTCGAAAGCCCCAAGGTATTTGACAAGCTGCTGATCCCTGCGGACAGCGAATTAAGGAAGGCCATCACCATTTCCAACCCGCTGGGGGAGGACTATTCCATCATGCGCACCCTGCCCTTAAACGGGATGCTTACCAGCCTTTCCACCAACTATAACCGCAGGAACAAGGATGTAAGGCTCTACGAACTGGGCAACATCTATCTGCCCAAATCCCTTCCTTTGACGGAACTTCCCGAAGAAAGGATGCAGTTTACCCTGGGCTTTTACGGGGAAGGGGACTTCTTTACCATGAAAGGCGTTGTGGAAGAGTTCCTGGAGCATGTGGGCATGAAGAAAAAGCCGGTTTACGATCCGGAGGACAAAAAGCCTTTCCTGCACCCCGGACGGCAGGCGGACGTGGTTTATCAGGGAGAACGCGTGGGCTATCTGGGCGAAGTACATCCGAAGGTAGCCGCAAATTACGGGATCGGCGCACGGGTTTATCTTGCTGTGATCGATATTCCCAAAGTGGTTTCCATGGCGACCTTCGACCGGAAATATGAAGGCATTGCAAAATATCCGGCTGTGACCAGGGACATCAGCATGGTGGTGCCCAAGGCGGTTTTGGTCGGACAGATTGAAGCGATCCTGGAACAGCGGGGCGGAAAGATACTGGAAGGCTATTCGCTGTTTGATATTTATGAAGGAGAACAGATTCAGGAAGGCTACAAGTCCATCGCCTATACGCTGACCTTCCGTGCGAAGGACCGTACCCTGGAAGATGCGGATATTACCGCAGCCATGAAGAAAATCCTGAACGGACTGGAGAGCCTCGGCATCGAACTGAGACAGTAATGGAGGTAGATATGGAAAAGAGATCTATGACTTCCAGACGGGTCAACAATGAAGTTGATTTTTGTAAGGTATACGATATGGGGACGAAGGAAAAAATTGAAAAGATCCTTCTTGCCAATCGGATTTCCTATTGCTGCCATTTTGAGGACAAGGGGATTTTGAACCGGATTTTCCCCTCCAGGTCCGGGGAGAAAACCGTGTGCATTTTCCGCATCCACGATGAGGAAGTGCCGCGGGCCCGGAAACTGGTGAGCTCCATACTGGGAGAGAGCCGGAAGAAGAGAAAGGAGAACAAACGATAATGGAACGTAAAAATGCCTGGAAAGGATATGACGAAGAGAAGCTGGCGCAGGTGGACGCGCTGGCAAAGGATTATATGCGCTTTCTGGATTCTTCCAAGACGGAACGGGAATGCGTGGATACCATCGTAAACGAGATCGAAGCGGCAGGCTACCGGGAACTTTCCGTCCTGGAAAAAGAAGGGAAAAAACTGTCTTGCGGGGATAAAGTCTATGCGGTTTTGATGAACAAGACCATCGTGCTGTTCCAGCTGGGAACGCGCCCCATGACGGAGGGAATGAATATCCTGGGCGCCCATATCGATTCGCCCAGGCTGGACGTGAAGCAGAACCCGCTTTATGAAGATTCCGATTTTTCCCTGCTGGATACCCATTATTACGGCGGCGTGAAGAAATACCAGTGGGTGGCGCTGCCTTTGGCAATCCACGGCGTAGTGGTGAAAAAAGACGGTACCACGGTGGAAATCAATGTGGGCGAAAATGAGGATGACCCGGTCTTTTTCATTTCCGACCTGCTCATCCATCTGGCCGGCGAGCAGATGGAGAAAAAGGCGTCGAAGGTGATCGAAGGGGAAGCTTTGGATATCATCGTCGGCAGCAAACCGCTTGCGGATGAAGAAAAGGATGCGGTGAAGGCAGGTATTTTGAAGATCCTTTCCGAATCCTACGGCATCGAAGAAGAAGATTTCCTTTCCGCGGAACTGGAAGTGGTACCGGCGGGAAAGACCAGGGAAGCGGGCTTTGACCGGAGCATGATCTTAGGCTACGGACAGGACGACAGGGTCTGCGCCTATACGTCCTTAAAGGCCATGCTGGAAATCGGACAGACGGATCGCACCGCCTGCTGTATCCTGGTGGACAAGGAAGAAATCGGCAGCGTGGGCGCTACCGGCATGCAGTCCAGATTTTTTGAAAATACCGTGGCGGAGTTGCTGGATCTGTGCGGGGAGTACAGCGAATTAAACCTTAGAAGATGTCTGGCGGCTTCCAACATGCTGTCCTCTGACGTGAGCGCAGCGTTCGATCCCTCCTATGCGTCCGCTTTCGAAAAGAAGAATTCCGCATTTTTTGGCAGGGGAATGGTCTTCAACAAATTTACCGGCGCCAGGGGGAAATCCGGTTCCAACGACGCCAATGCGGAATACGTGGCCCATATCCGTTCCATCATGGACGAAGCGGGCGTGGCATATCAGACCGCGGAACTGGGCAAAGTGGATGTGGGCGGCGGCGGAACCATCGCCTATATCCTGGCCCTGTACGGCATGAATGTCATTGACTGCGGCGTGGCCGTACTCTCCATGCATGCGCCCTGGGAAGCCACCAGCAAGGCGGATGTCTATGAGACAAAATGCGGTTATGTGGCCTTCCTGGAGAAAGCGTGCCTGTGATGGGCGTGGGAATGGACCAGGAAAGAAATACGGCGGCGGACGGGCTGAAAACCTCGGATTACTATTTTGATTTGCCAAAGGAGCTGATTGCCCAGGATCCTTTGGAGGATCGTTCCGCCTCCCGGCTTTTGGTGCTGGATCAGCGGACCGGAAGTATAGAGCATAAAGTTTTCCGGGATATCCTGCAGTATCTGACGCCCGGGGACTGCCTGGTGTTAAACGATACCAGGGTGATCCCGGCCCGGCTGCTTGGAGTGAAAGAGGACACCGGCGCGGCCGTGGAAGTGCTTTTGCTCAAACGCCGGGAAAAGGACGTCTGGGAAGCGCTGGTCAGGCCGGGGAAAAAACTCCGGCCCGGCGCAAGGGTGACTTTCGGGGACGGAAGGCTGCGGGCGGAGATTCTGGACGTGGTGGAGGAAGGCAACCGGCTGGTGCAGTTTTCCTACGAGGGGATCTGGGAGGAGGTCCTGGATTCCCTTGGGGAAATGCCCCTGCCGCCCTATATCACCCACAAACTTTTGGATAAGAACCGCTATCAGACCGTGTATGCAAAGTATGAGGGTTCCGCTGCCGCGCCTACTGCGGGCCTGCATTTTACCAAAGAACTGCTGGCAGAAGTGGAAGCCATGGGCGTGGACCTGGCGTATGTGACTTTGCATGTGGGGTTGGGAACGTTCCGCCCCGTAAAGGTGGACAACGTAAAGGAACACCATATGCACTCCGAATTTTACCAGATCACGAAGGAGGCGGCGGATAAAATCAACCGGGCCAAAGAGAGCGGCCACCGGGTGATCTGCGTGGGCACCACCAGCTGCAGGACCGTAGAGAGCGCGGCGGATGAAAAGGGCAGGCTTACAGCCTGCAGCGGAAATACGGACATTTTCATCTATCCGGGGTATCGGTTTAAGGTGCTGGACGGGCTGATCACGAATTTCCATCTGCCGGAATCCACGCTGGTGATGCTGGTATCGGCGCTGGCCGGCAGGGAGAATATCCTTTCGGCATACCGGGAGGCCATCCGGGAAAGATACCGGTTTTTCTCCTTTGGGGATGCCATGCTTATCGTTTAATTTCAAAATGGTACATTTGTAAACAAAAAGCGGAGCTGCACAGAGAATTATTTTTCTGGCGCTGAAATTGTTGGGGCAGTGTACTAAGTATTAACAAAAGCCAGGGGTGTTCATCTCTGGCTTTTGTGATATAATAAATGCAAAATAAAGTTTGCGGCGAGGCACTTTGGTGCACGAAAGTTTGAGCGTGGAAAGGAGGAGCACAAGTGCCGAATGTAATCTATACTAAAAGAGCTATGAAGAATATCAAGTCCCTGGATTTTAGGGTAAAAGACAGGGTAAAAGATGGAATCGAAAAAATACCTTTTGGGGATATTAAAAAATTGCAGGGGTATTCCAATTTATACCGCCTGAGAATCGGGGATTACAGAGTGATTTATGAAGTCTGGGATGAAGGAATTGTAATTGATGCCGTTCTGCCGAGAGGCGAGGCTTACAAAGGTCTGTAGGAGGTGATGTTATGAGCAGAGAAACGCTGCACAGCTTGGTAGATATCGTGGATGAAAAGGAAATTGACACCGTATACCGTATCCTTCTGAAATTCGTGGAGGAGGATGTAGCTGCCCCGGATGAAGTCGAGGCAATAAGAGAGGCAAAACAGGATATTGCGAGCGGGGATCTATACACCCATGAGGAAGTATGGTCCTGAAATTAAGAGAGAAGTAAGACACTTATGGAAAAGAAAAGATGCTGAAATAAAAACGGTTGACTGATATGGTCAATCATCTTGCGGCAGCAATTTCGCAAGCTTGATATCTGCCTCTGTCAGGCCTTTCCCGGGATCGGGACGGACCTGGCGGAGGCGGATTTTTTCGTTATGCAGATCCAGATCATGAATGATATAAGGTTGCAAGGGAATTCCCGTATCTGTTAATATATATAATCAGAAAAAAGGCAGCAGAGGGAAACTATGGCTTTGCTTTCAGCCTTTCATGGGATTAAAGAGTTTTTCTGGGGAAAATGCGGTGGGCCAGCGGGAAGCAGGGCAGGAGGGATAGAATATGGAGTTTGCGATTACGGTACCTACCCAAAAAGAGGAAGAAGAGATCGACGACGAACTGATGGCTTACAATCTCATGCAGGCGCCGCCTGTCCAGGAGGAGCCCTTTGTGAAGATCTGCCGCTGCGCGAAAGCACCGGACGGTTCTTTGGCCGGAGGGGTGCTGGCCTGCTGTATCTTATGGCGGATTTTGTATGTGGAAACCGTCTGGGTACGGGAGGACTGCCGCGGACAGCATCTGGCCTCCAGGCTTTTAGACGAGGTGGAAGAGGAGGCAAAGAGCCGCGGATGCTATATGGCCCAGCTGGATACCTATGACTTCCAGGCGAAAGAATTGTACGAAAAGCGGGGATATCGGGTGTTCGGCGTATTAAAAGATGCCCCCAAGGGACATAATCATTATTATTTGTTCAAAAAATTCTAATTTTTTGTGGATTTTTTCCTGTGAAATGATTATAATGGAAGAAAGTTGGAAACAGGAGGTAAGGTCCCTATGAAAATGATTTTTGCTATGCTGCATTCGGAGGATGTGGACGAAACCGTTGAAGAGCTGAATAAGAAGAAATATTGGGTTACGAAGCTTTCCACTACAGGCGGCTTTTTGAAGAATAAGAATGTGACACTGGTAATCGGTACGGAAGACGAGAACGTTCCCGGGGCGATCAAGATTTTAAAGGAGTGCGCCGGGGCACGCCAGTCCGTCAAGTATACGATGCCGTCCATGTCTTCCGGAAGCATGGGGCCCGGGGCAAATTCCATGATCCCCATCGATATGCAGGTGGGAGGATGTACGGTATTCGTCCTGGACGTGGATCAGTACGAAAAATTCTAAGAAAACCGGATGTTTTCCCGGATTTTTTCGGGAAGGTACAAGGAAGCAGAGACTGTCGTTTTGCGCGGCAGTCTTTTCTTTTTGCGCGAAGGTTTGTAAAGTTTTTCTAAAAAGTGGGAAGAGTATTTGTAATTTCCCCAGGGATGCTATATAATGCGATTGGGCCGCCTAAGCGGTGCCCATACGGGGGAGAAAACAGTTTGGAGGACACTTGAATGCTTGAATTACGCAATGTTTCCTTTGGCGTGTCGGAAGACAGCGGGCAGAAGGAAATTCTGAAAAATATCAGCTTCCAGCTGGAAGATAATAAATTTACGGTGATTACGGGACCCAACGGAGGCGGGAAGTCCACCCTGGCCAAGGTAATCGCGGGAATTGAGAAGCCTACCAGCGGGCAGATTTTCTGGAACGGGGAGGATATCACGGAGAAATCCGTTACCGAGCGGGCGCGCATGGGGATCAGCTATGCCTTCCAGCAGCCGGTGCGTTTTAAGGGGATCACGGTATTTGACCTGATCCAGCTGGCCAGCGGCAGCAAGGTGACGGTGGAGGAAGCATGCCGCTATCTTTCCGAAGTGGGGCTGTGTGCGAAGGATTACGTCCGCCGTGAAGTAAACGGCAGCCTTTCCGGCGGCGAACTTAAGAGGATCGAGATTGCTACGGTGATGGCCAGGGACGCGCAGATGACCCTGTTTGATGAACCGGAGGCGGGCATCGATCTGTGGAGTTTCCAGAAACTGATTTCTGTTTTTGAAAAAATGCATGATTCCGGAACCCATAAATCCATCCTTATCATTTCCCATCAGGAGCGGATTTTAAATATCGCGGACGAGATTATGATGATCGCGGACGGCCAGCTGACGGCCAGGGGGACAAAGGAAGAAATCCTTCCCCAGATCCTCTCCAAAACCGGCAGCTGCGGCTGCATTTACAGGACACAGGACTGAAGAAAGGGCAGGAAATATAGATGAATCAGATTACACAGCAGATTCTGGAAGAAGTGGCTCAGCTGCACGGCATTCCGGAAGGCGCTTATAATATCCGGGAAAACGGAAAGAGCGTGGGAAGAAGTTCCACGGAAGAGATCCAGATCGAGACGAGGGCGGACCAGAAGGGGATTGAAGTGCGGATCCGGCCGGGCACGAAGAACAAGAGCGTGCACATCCCGGTGGTCATCAGCCAGTCCGGATTGGAAGAAGTGGTTTATAACGATTTCTATATCGGGGACGACTGCGACGTGACCATTATCGCTGGCTGCGGCATCCACAATGCGGGCAATGACGCCAGCAGGCATGACGGCGTACACAGCTTTACCATCGGGAAAAACGCAAAGGTAAAATATGTGGAAAAGCATTACGGATCCGGGGACGGCAACGGGGAGCGCATTATGAACCCGGAAACCATCGTGGACATGGAAGAAAACAGCTACATGGAAATGGACACGGTCCAGATTAAGGGAGTGGATTCCACCATCCGCAAAACCACGGCCCACTTAAAAGACGGAGCCCGCCTGGTGGTGATGGAGCGGCTGATGACCCATGGGAAGCAGCGGGCGGAGAGCTATTTTGACGTATACTGCGACGGA
Source organism: uncultured Lachnospiraceae bacterium (assembly GCA_944380095.1). Lineage (GTDB taxonomy): Bacteria > Bacillota > Clostridia > Lachnospirales > Lachnospiraceae > Gallintestinimicrobium. The sequence goes on from CALWGP010000024.1 coordinate 17,877, forward strand.
GAGGACAGCGGCGCCAACGTGATTTCCCGCTCCGTAGCCAGGGAAGATTCCTATCAGAAGTTCTGTTCCAAGCTGATCGGGAATGCGGCCTGCAGCGGTCATACGGAGTGCGACGCCATTATCATGGACAATGCCAAAATCAGCGCCGTCCCGGAACTGGAAGCCAATCATCCGGACGCGGCCCTGATCCATGAAGCCGCCATCGGCAAAATCGCAGGCGAACAGATCGTGAAGCTGATGACGCTGGGGCTGACGGAAGAAGAGGCGGAGGAAAAGATCGTGGAAGGGTTCCTTCGCTGAACAAGGAAAGAAAACAGAAAAAACAGGACTGAGACAGACTTTTGCTTCAGCCCTGTTTTTTGCTTTATAGGAGAGACGTTATACGCCTGTTATCCCGTGGTTTCCTCCGTGCCGGCGACGACGGTAACATTTTCCCCTTCCGGGATACGGCCCTGCAAGAGGAGGGAAATATAATTTACCCATTCCATGGCCCGCGTGTAATATTCCTGCGCGGCCTGCGCAGCCGCTTCGTCATATTCTTCGCCTTCCCAGGCGTCGTGCCACAGACGGCAGGCTTCCTGCATGTATGCGGCGGCCTGGTCCGCCAGTTCGTCCACGTTTCCGATCCGGTCCTCCATCTTTTCCGGAACTTCGGCTTCGGAAAACTGCCAAAACAACAGGGACATTTCATCCAGACAGGAAAGCATATCGTCCGCCGCGCTTTCGGAGGCGGGATCGATGGCCTCCAGTTCGCTGACCGACTGGGTCAAACCCTCGTAAAAACTGTCCATTTCATCGTGAAAGGCGGATAATTCTGCGCTTTTTGCGCAGCCGGCGCACAGTGTCAGACAGCCGGCGCACAAAAGCAGGGCCGCAACGTTTTTCATACTCGTTTTCCTTTTCTTTTGCTGTTTCCGATAGACAGTAACAACTTATCATATCCGTACAGGAAAAGCAAGTTGCGAAGTGCCGCTTCCTTTTTTCCCTCATCCGTGCTAAAATACTAGAATATTCTGAATCATTATGGAGAAAAAACATGACCAGAGGAGAATTCAGGAAACGGGTATCGGAAGGTATGCTGTTTCTGGACGGGGCTACGGGCTCCAACCTGCAAAAATGCGGGATGCCGCCGGGGGTGTGCCCCGAGCAGTGGATCCTTGAAAATCCCCAGCATCTGATCCGGCTTCAGAGAGAATACCGGGAGGCTGGCAGCGATGTGGTCTATGCGCCCACATTTTCCGCAAACCGGATCAAGCTTGGGGAATACGGGGCCGGGGATAAAGTCGGGGAATGGAACCGCCGACTTGTCGGGCTGTGCCGGGAAGCGGTCAAAGACAGCGTGCTGGTGGCCGGGGATTTGACCATGACAGGGGAGCAGCTGGCTCCTTTTGGGAAAATGGATTTTGAAGAACTGGTGGACGTTTACCGGGAACAGGGGAAATACCTGTATGAGGCAGGCGTGGATTTGTTCGTGGTGGAAACGATGATGAGCCTGCAGGAAACCAGGGCGGCCCTCATTGCCCTGCGGGAAAGCTTTCCGGATGTGCCGGTGATGGCGACGCTGACCTTTGAAAACAGCGGCAGGACGCTGTTTGGCACGGACGCGGCTACCGCTGCGGTGGTGCTGGAAGGACTGGGCGCGGATGCCATCGGGGCCAACTGTTCTACCGGACCGGCGGGAATGGAAGCCGTGATCAGGGCGATGGCGGCGGTGACCGACCTGCCCCTGATTGCCAAGCCGAACGCGGGTCTTCCCTCCCTAAACGAAAACGGGGAAACCGTTTACGAAATGGAACCGGCAGAATTTGCCCGGGAGATGGAGCTTTTGCAGAAGGCGGGGGCCGGTATTGTGGGCGGATGCTGCGGCACCACGCCGGGGCACATCCGCTGCCTGCGGGAACGGATGGGAGGACAAAGACCGGTTTTAAGGACACGTCCGTCGAAACGTTTCTTATGTTCCGGACGGTCTGTGCTGTCCTTCGGACTGGAGGATCCGTTCCTGGTCATCGGGGAGCGGATCAATCCCACAGGGAAAAAGAAACTGCAGGAAAAGCTTCGCCAGGGCGATTTTTCGATGGTGGCGCAGTTTGCCGAGGAACAGGAAAGCTGCGGGGCCGCAGTGCTGGACGTAAACCTTGGCATGAACGGGATCGACGAAAAGCAGGCCATGCTCCGGGCGCTGGAAGAGATTGAGGGCGTGACGGACCTTCCCCTGGCCATTGATTCCAGCCATGTGGATGTGATGGAAGCAGCGCTTCGCCGTTATCCGGGGCGGGCGCTGATCAACTCCATTTCCCTGGAGTCGGAAAAATCGGACCGGCTGCTTATGCTGGCCAAAAAATACGGGGCCATGTTTATCCTGCTGCCTTTGTCGGACCAAGGACTTCCCGAAACGGCGCAGGAAAAGATCGCCATTATCGAAGAGCTGACGGCCCGGGCAAAAGCGGCGGGACTGAGCGAAAGGGATATTGTGGTGGACGGCCTTGTTACCACGGTGGGGGCCAATCCGAAAGCGGCGCTGGAAACTTTGGAAACCATCCGCTGGTGCAGACAAAAAGGACTGGCTACGGTCTGCGGCCTTTCCAATATTTCTTTCGGGCTCCCGCAGCGCAGCTGCATCAATACCGCATTTTTGACCATGGCAATTTTCAACGGACTGACCATGGCCATCGCCAACCCGACCCAGGAACTTCTGACGGCGGCGGCTTATGCTTCGGACCTTTTGATGGATAAAAAAGAGGCTGCCATGCGCTATATCGGCTGGGCCAAACCCGGGGAAAAAGAAGAAAACGCTTCCCGGAAAGACGAAGAAGCGCAGCCGGTTTTGGAACGGATCCGGCAGGCGGTCCTGAAGGGGAACCGAAACGGTATCGAGGAGCTGACGCGGCAGGCGCTGGACGCGGGGGCCGATCCCCAGCTTATTTTGCAGGACTGGCTTTTGCCGGCCATTAACGAAGTAGGGGACCTGTTCGACCAGGGGAAGTACTTTTTACCCCAGCTGATTGCCGGGGCGGAAGCCATGAAGCGTTCCATCGGGGTTTTGGAACCGCTGCTGCAAAAAGAAGGGGAGGTTTTGGACGCTCCCGCCGTGGTGCTTGCAACCGTGGAAGGCGATATTCACGACATCGGGAAAAACCTTGTGGCGCTGATGCTGAGAAATTACGGATTCCGGGTCATCGACCTGGGAAAGGATGTGCCAAAGGAGAGGATCGTGGAGGCTGCGGCAGAGTCGGGGGCGCAGGTTATCGGACTGTCCGCCCTGATGACCACCACCATGAAGGAAATGAAGAACGTTATCGAATATGCCCGCAGCCGGGGCATAACGGCGAAAATCATCATCGGCGGCGCCGTGATTACGCAGGAATATGCGGAGGAAATCCGTGCCGACGGCTATGCGAAAGACGCGGCGGACACAGTGCGGCTGGTAAAAAAACTCATCGGGAAATAAGCGCAGTGGGGAAGAAGGGGGAAAGGTTGTGCAGGAAAATGAAAAAGTGGTAGAGCTTTTGAAAAAACAGCTGTTTTTTACACGGATATTCGCAGCTGCCTGCTGCGTGCTGACGGCGGCAGTGCTGATCGTCCTGATCCGGGTGATCCCTCCCCTTCTGGGGATGGTGGACCGGGCCGTTACGGCCATGGACCAGGCGTCTTCAACGCTTCAGACAGTGGACGATACCCTGACGGACATCCAGGGACTGTTTGAAGAGGACGGCCTGGTGGGGCAGAGCAGCCGTGCGCTGGAACAGGCTACGGACAAGATCGGGAGGATGGATATTGACAGTTTAAACCGGGCCATAGAAGATTTGGGGGAAGTGGTGGAACCGCTTGCGGATTTCTTCGGGAAATTCCGCTGAGACTGCCCGCCAGGACCGGAAAAGTTGGAGGATAAAGGAGGAAAAGGGATATGAATGGTGCACAGGCAATGGTGAAGTGCCTCGAAAAAGAAGGGGTTGAAATGATCTTCGGTTATCCGGGAGTGGCGATCTGTCCGTTTTATGACAGCGTCCTGGATTCCGGGATCCGTCCGATCCTGATCCGCACGGAACAAAACGCCGCCCATGCGGCAAGCGGGATGGCGCGGGTGACAAAGAAGGTGGGCGTATGTGCGGTAACTAGCGGCCCCGGCGCTACCAATCTGATTACGGGAATCGCCACTGCATTTGCAGACAGCATCCCGCTGGTATGTATTACGGGGCAGGTCAACAGCGAACTGATCGGAAGCGACGTATTCCAGGAAGCGGATATCACAGGCGCGGCGGAATCTTTTGTAAAGTACAGCTACCTGGTGAAAAACGCGGACGACATCCCCCGGATTTTCAAGGAAGCCTTTTATATCGCCAATACGGGACGGAAGGGCCCCGTACTCATCGACGTTCCCGTGGACGTGCAGAATGCGGAACTTAAAAAGTTTGAATATCCAAAGACCGTCAGCATGCGTACCTATAAGCCTACGGTGAAGGGGCACGCGGTACAGATCAAAAAGGTCATGGCAGAGCTGGAAAAGGCGAAACGGCCGGTGATCTGTGCGGGCGGCGGCGTGCTTTTGAGCGACGCCCAGAAAATGCTGCGCGATTTTTCCCATAAATACCAGGTCCCGGTGGTAACCACCATGATGGGGATCGGCTCCATGCAGACGGAAGACGAGATGTACTTCGGCATGGTGGGCAACAACGGGGCGCCCTGCGCAAACCGCGCCATGAGCGAGGCGGATATGGTCATTATGATCGGGGCCAGGGTAGCCGACCGGGCGGTGAATCAGCCGGAAATCATTACAAAGGACAAGGTTTTGGTCCATATGGATGTGGATCCCGCGGAAATCGGGAAAAACGCAGGCCCCACCATTCCGCTGGTCGGGGACGCCAGACATATTTTCGAAGACATGATGAAGCTGGAGATTTGCTGCGAGCACTCCCTTTGGGTGCAGACGCTTTATGAATACCGCCAGACCATGAAAGAAAAAAGGGTGCCGGATCCTGCCTTTATCGATCCTGTGGCATTCGTCCATACCCTGTCCGACAAGATGGAGCGAAACGGGATCTATGTGGCGGATGTGGGACAAAACCAGATCTGGTCCTGCCGCAACTGCCTTGTGCGCGACGGCAGCTTCCTGACCTCGGGCGGCATGGGGACCATGGGATATTCCATTCCCGCAGCCATGGGCGCAAAGCTGGGACAGCCGGACAGACAGGTGGTAGCGGTGTGCGGCGACGGTTCCTTCCAGATGTCCATGATGGAACTGGCCACCATGCGCCAGCACAATGTCCCCGTGAAGATTGTCGTCATGGCCAACAAATATCTGGGCATGGTGAGGGAATTCCAGCAGAATACCTACCATGGCCGCTATTGCGCAGTGGATCTGTCCGGCAGTCCGGATCTGTCCAAAATCGCGGAAGCTTACAAAGTCCGTTTCCTGCGCCTGTCGGATCCGGACAAAATGCAGGAAACCATCGATGAATTTCTGAGAGACGACGATTCCGTACTGATGGAATGCGTCATCAACCCGATGGATACGGTGAAATAGGAAGGAGGGGCAGCATGAAAAAAATCTATTCCGTCCTGGTGGAAAACCATTCCGGCGTGCTGTGCAAAGTGGCGGGGCTTTTCTCCAGGAGAGCGTTCAATATCGACAGCCTGGTCGTGGGGGAAACGGACGATCCTACGGTATCCTGCATGACCATCGTTTCCAGCGGGGATCTGCATACCCTGGAGCAGATCGAAAAGCAGCTGAATAAAAAGCTGGACGTGATCAAGGTAAAAACTTTTGAAGAGTCCGACAGCATCAGCCGGGAACTGATGCTGGTCAAAGTAAGATATAACCGGGGCAACAGAAGGGATATTATGGAAATCTGCGGGATTTTAAAAGCACAGATCGTGGACATGTCCAAAACCCAGATGATGATCCAGCTGTGCGATGTCCCGGAGAGAATCCAGCTGTTTTTAAAGATGCTGCAGTCCATCAGTATCGTGGAAGTGGCCCGCACCGGGACGGTGGCGCTTCCCAAGTGCCACGATCAGGAAGGCTGAATCAGGGGATTCATTATAACGCATGGTTCAGAATGCACGTTTTGCAATAACTTGAAGTTATACGTTGCATGACCAAAACTCATACGTTGACACCGCTGGGGAATGTTGCTAGAATAAATTCCAGACAGCTAACAAATTACCGGCAAAACGGCCGGAGAGAAGGGGGGAAGTACCGATGCATAAGAAGGCATTCCAGCTCATCGTGGACAATACGTCCGGTGTTTTGAGCCGTATTTCCGGGCTGTTTTCCAGAAGGGGATACAACATCGAGAGCATTACCGCAGGCGTGACGGCGGATCCCAGGTTTACCAGGATTACCATTGTGGCCAGCGGGGACGACGAGATTTTAGAGCAGATTGAGAAGCAGGTGGGAAAGCTGGTGGATGTGCGCGATATCCGGGAACTGGATCCCAAGGACAGCGTATTCCGCGAGCTGGCGCTGATCAAGGTAAAGGCGGGGGCGGCGGACCGTCCCGGGATCATTGCGGTAGCGAATGTTTTCAGGGCCAATATCATTGATGTGGGGGCTGAAAACCTGATCATTGAGCTGACAGGTTCCCAGAGTAAGGTCGAGGCGTTTCTGAAGCTTCTGGACGGTTATGAAATCCTGGAGCTTGCCAGGACCGGGGTCGCGGGTTTGAGCCGCGGGATCGACAAGGTCGTCTATATCGAAGAGGACGAGAGCGGATTTTAAGACGCATCTGACAAAGGTCTGTTGTTTGGGGAGAGTTTCCCCGTGAGCATAAGCAACAAGAAAGATGGAGGACAAAACAATGGCAAAGATTTATTATCAGGAAGACTGCAACCTCTCCTTGCTGGAGGGAAAGACGATCGCCGTGATCGGTTACGGAAGCCAGGGCCATGCCCATGCGCTTAACGCAAAAGAATCCGGATGCAACGTCATCGTCGGCCTGTATGAAGGTTCCAGATCCTGGGCGAAAGCGGAGGCGCAGGGATTCCAGGTATATACGGCTGCAGAAGCGGCAAAAAGAGCGGACATCATCATGATCCTGATTAATGATGAGAAGCAGGCGAAGATGTACAAAGAGTCCATCGAGCCCAATCTGACTCCCGGTAAGATGCTGATGTTCGCACACGGATTTGCGATTCATTTCGGACAGATCGTACCGCCCAAGGATGTGGACGTTACCATGATCGCACCCAAGGGACCCGGTCATACGGTAAGAAGCGAATATCAGGCGGGCAAGGGCGTTCCCTGTCTGGTAGCGGTGCAGCAGGATGCTACCGGCAAGGCAAAGGATATTGCGCTGGCTTATGCGCTGGCCATCGGCGGCGCGAGGGCAGGCGTTCTGGAAACGACTTTCAAGGTGGAGACAGAAACCGACCTGTTTGGCGAACAGGCAGTTTTGTGCGGCGGTGTGTGCGCACTGATGCAGGCCGGATACGAAACCCTGGTGGAAGCCGGCTATGCCCCTGAAAACGCATATTTCGAATGTATCCATGAGATGAAGCTGATCGTGGACCTGATCTATCAGAGCGGTTTTGCAGGCATGCGTTATTCCATCTCCAATACGGCGGAATTCGGCGATTATATCACCGGCCCCAAGATTATCACCGAGGATACCAAGAAAGCCATGAAGCAGATCCTTTCCGATATCCAGGACGGTACTTTTGCAAAGAACTGGCTGCTGGAAAACCAGGTGGGCTGCCCGCACTTCAACGCAATGCGCAAAAATGCGGCCGAGCATCCTTCGGAAATCGTTGGCGAAGAGCTGCGTAAGCTCTACAGCTGGAACGGCGAGGACAAGCTGATCAACAACTAAAAGGCTGATCGCAGGCAGGACTTTGAGAAACAAAACCGGGATTTTGCCATGAAAATGGTGTCAAATCCCGGTTTTTCCTTTGAACGGGAAAAAAGCTTGCGCATTTTTTAAAAAGATGTTATCATCATTTTAAATTTGGAAGGAAGGAAGAACGGCTATGACAGAACTGACGAAAAAATCCGTCATGATGATGCCTAAGATGAGGAAGGGACGCATCACCGCTATCTGAAAGAGTGCGAAGCGCGCAGATACGGTGGAAGGGTCTTCTGTTTCTGTACGCATCCGTCAGGCACGTTCTGAAATTTCAGCGAATTGTCCGGTCACCGTATCAGAATCAGAAGATTTTGATACGGTTTTTTTGCGCCGTATGCATAGAAAAAGACGTTCGGACATGGAGGGAAAGATTGAAAAATGTGCCCGATGGCCCATTTTTCAATCGACAGTTTTGCGTCGG
>CALWGP010000025.1 GCA_944380095.1 uncultured Lachnospiraceae bacterium
CAGCTTCGCGTGAGCACCTCGCAGCCGTTCGAGGGCACCTCACAGCTTCGCGTGAGCACCTCGCAGCTTGCGCTGCTCGGTCGCGTTACACGCTCATGTGTCTTGCCAAAAGGCTGATCGCTCATGCGAGCATGGCGCTCACCCTTCCGGCAATCCACGCTCACGCTGTTCATCGCGGATATGTGCATTCATGCACGATAATAAATGAAGAAAAGGAGAAATCATCATGGGAATTAAAACATATAATCCCTATACACCTTCCAGAAGAAATATGACTGGCTCCGATTTTTCCGAGATCACCAAGCACACTCCCGAGAAGAGCCTGTGCGTATCTCTGAAAAAGAATTCCGGCCGTAACAACCAGGGTAAGATCACTGTGAGACATCGCGGAGGCGGCGTTCGCAGACAGTACAGAATCGTGGACTTCAAGAGATTCAAAGACGGCATCCCCGCTACGGTGGTTGGCATCGAATACGATCCCAACAGAACCGCGAACATCGCCCTGATCTGCTACGCAGACGGCCAGAAGGCATATATCCTGGCTCCCGAAGGACTGAAGGTCGGCCAGAAGGTCATGAATGGACCCGAAGCCGAAGTGAGAGTGGGCAACTGCCTGCCCCTGTCTGAAATCCCCGTTGGTACCCAGGTACACAACATTGAATTATATCCCGGCAAAGGCGGCCAGATGGTTCGTTCTGCCGGCAACAGCGCACAGCTGATGGCAAAGGAAGGCAAGTACGCTACCCTGCGTCTTCCCTCCGGCGAAATGAGAATGGTTCCGCTGGTATGCCGCGCGACAGTAGGCGTGGTCGGCAACGGCGATCATAACCTGATCAACATCGGTAAAGCTGGTCGTAAACGCCATATGGGCATCCGTCCTACCGTTCGCGGTTCCGTTATGAACCCGAATGACCATCCTCACGGCGGTGGTGAAGGTAAGACCGGTATCGGCCGTCCTGGTCCGAGCACTCCTTGGGGCAAACCGGCACTCGGCTTGAAGACGAGAAAAGCCAAGAAGGCTTCCAACAAGCTGATTGTAAGAAGAAGAGACGGTAGAGCGATCAAATAATTTGAGGAGGATATGAACAATGGCAAGATCACTGAAAAAAGGACCGTTCGCAGACGCCAGCTTACTGAAAAAAGTGGACGCTATGAACGCTTCCGGACAGAAACAGGTTATTAAGACATGGTCCCGTCGTTCTACAATTTTCCCGTCCTTCGTTGGACATACGATTGCAGTGCATGACGGCCGCAAGCATGTTCCGGTATATGTAACAGAAGATATGGTTGGACACAAACTCGGCGAATTCGTAGCCACCAGGACCTACAGGGGCCATGGCAAGGACGAGAAGAAGTCCAAAGTCAGGTAATTGAAAGGAGGTTTTATTCATGGCTAGAGGACATAGATCCCAGATTAAAAGAGAAAGAAATGCGAATAAAGATACAAGACCTTCTGCAAAATTATCTTACGCAAGAGTGTCTGTAACGAAAGCTTGTTTTGTACTGGATGCCATCAGAGGAAAGGACATTGACACTGCACTGGCAATCGTGACATACAATCCCAGATACGCTTCCAGCCTGGTTAAGAAGCTGCTGGAATCCGCAGTGGCAAACGCGGAAAACAACAACGGTTTAAAGAGAGAGAACCTCTATGTGGCTGAATGCTATGCGAACAAGGGGCCCACGATGAAGAGGGTGAAACCCAGGGCGCAGGGCAGGGCTTACAGGATCGAGAAGAGAATGAGCCACATCACCGTAGTGCTGGATGAGAAGAAGTAGGAGGAAGGGATAATGGGACAGAAGGTTAATCCTCATGGTTTAAGAGTCGGCGTCATCAAGGATTGGGATTCCAAATGGTATGCGGACGCTGAGTTTTCGGACTATTTAGTAGAAGATTATAACATCAGGAAATTCTTAAAGAAGAAACTGTACTCCGCCGGTGTTTCCAAGATCGAAATCGAAAGAGCTTCCGACAGGGTAAAAGTGATCCTCTATACCGCAAAGCCGGGCGTTGTAATCGGCAAGGGCGGCGCAGAGATCGAAGTGACCAAGAAAGAACTGTCCAAATTGACAGACAAGAAGGTCCTGATCGACATCAAGGAGATCAAGAGACCCGATAAGGATGCGCAGCTGGTAGCGGAGAACATCGCACAGCAGCTGGAGAACCGCGTATCCTTCAGAAGAGCAATGAAATCCTGCATCGGCAGGACCATGAAATCCGGCGCGCTGGGCATCAAGACCGCAGTGGCAGGACGTCTGGGCGGCGCGGATATCGCGCGTACCGAGTTCTACAGCGAAGGAACCATCCCGCTGCAGACCTTAAGGGCTGACATCGACTACGGCTTCGCAGAAGCAGACACCACCTACGGCAAAGTCGGCGTCAAAGTCTGGATCTACAAAGGCGAGGTACTTCCCGCAAAAGGAAACAAGGAAGGGAGCGATAAATAACTATGTTAATGCCTAAAAGAGTAAAACGTCGTAAACAGTTCCGCGGTTCCATGAGAGGTAAGGCACTGCGCGGCAATACAATCACCTACGGTGAATATGGTCTTGTGGCTATGGAGCCCTGCTGGATTAAGTCCAACCAGATCGAGGCAGCCCGTATCGCGCTGACCCGTTACACAAAGCGTACCGGTCAGGTTTGGATCAAGATTTTCCCCGACAAGCCCGTAACGGCTAAACCGGCTGAAACCCGTATGGGTTCCGGTAAAGGTACTTTGGAATACTGGGTAGCGGTAGTGAAACCCGGACGCGTTATGTTCGAGATCGCGGGTGTTCCCGAAGAATCCGCAAAAGAGGCGCTGCGTCTGGCTATGCATAAGCTCCCCTGCAAATGCAAAATTGTTTCTAAAGCAGATTTGGAAGGCGGTGTAGCAAATGAAATCTAAGACTTATCTGGAAGAATTAAATAATAAAACAGCTGCTGATCTGGCACAGGAACTGGTAGCTGCCAAGAAAGAACTCTTCAACCTGAGATTCCAGAACGCAACCAACCAGCTCGACAACACTGCAAGAATCAGGGAAGTCAGAAAGAACATCGCCAGAATTCAGACAGTGATGACGCAGAAAACCAGGGTTGCAGAGTGATCCGGGCATAATCCAGAAAGGAGCAAAGGAACGTGGAACGGAATTTAAGAAAAACACGTACTGGTAAAGTCGTTAGCAATAGAATGGACAAAACGATCGTTGTTGCCATTGAAGATCATGTAAAGCACCCTCTTTACAAAAAGATCGTGAAAGAGACCTACAAACTCAAGGCCCATGACGAGAACAACGAGTGCAATATCGGCGACACAGTGAAAGTGATGGAAACAAGGCCCCTGTCCAAGGACAAGAGATGGAGACTTGTTGAAATCATCGAAAGAGCGAAATAATCGAAGCGGCAATTAAGTTGGAAGGAGAATTATCATGATTCAACAGGAAACGAGACTGAAAGTTGCCGATAACACAGGTGCGAAAGAGATTCTGTGCATCAGAGTTATGGGCGGCTCTACAAGAAGATATGCGAATATCGGCGATATCATCGTTGCCAGTGTCAAAGATGCAACACCCGGCGGGGTTGTAAAGAAGGGCGATGTGGTGAAAGCCGTAGTCGTACGTTCTGTAAAAGGCGTCCGTCGGAAAGACGGTTCTTATATCAAGTTCGATGAAAATGCTGCTGTTATCATCAAAGACGACAAGACCCCCAGAGGAACCCGTATCTTTGGACCAGTGGCACGTGAGCTTCGTGACAAGCAGTTTATGAAGATTGCTTCCCTGGCTCCGGAAGTATTATAGGAGGTACCTTTATGTCTACCATGAAAATTAAAAAGGGCGATACCGTAAAGGTTATCACCGGCAAAGATAAAGACAAAGAAGGAAAAGTAATCGCTGTTGACAGAAAGAACGGCAAAGTGACCGTTGAAAAAGTCAACGTTGTGACCAAGCATACCAAACCTTCTGCAGCAAATCAGAATGGCGGAATCATCCAGAAGGAAGCTCCTATCGATGCGTCTAACGTGATGTACGTTCACAAGGGAAAAGCGACACGTGTTGGCTTCAAAGTGGAGAACGGCAAAAAGGTTCGTTTCGCAAAATCGACTGGCGAAGTGATCGATTGATTCCAGGGAAGGAGGCTAATAACGTGAGCAGACTGAAAAGCTTATACAAAGACGAGATCGTAGATGCTATGATCAAGAAGTTCGGATATAAAAATGTGATGGAAGTTCCTAAGCTTGACAAAATCGTCATCAACATGGGTGTTGGCGAAGCAAAGGAAAACGCCAAGATTCTGGATTCCGCAGTGAAGGATCTGGAGACGATCACAGGTCAGAAAGCCGTTCTTACAAAAGCGAAAAAATCCGTTGCAAACTTCAAAATCCGTGAGGGCATGGCAATCGGATGCAAGACGACTCTTCGTGGCGAAAAGATGTACGACTTTATGGACCGCCTGGTAAACCTGGCGCTTCCCCGTGTCCGCGACTTCCGCGGCGTGAGCGCTGATTCCTTCGACGGCAGAGGCAACTATGCCCTGGGCATCAAGGAACAGCTGATCTTCCCCGAAATCGAATACGACAAGGTGGATAAGGTCAGAGGTATGGACATTATCGTAGTTACCACGGCAAAGACAGACGAAGAGGCGCGCGAGTTACTGAGATTATTCGGTATGCCTTTCGCAAAGTAAGAAGGAGGGAAATAGATTCATGGCTAAAACAGCAATGAAGATTAAACAGCAGCGTAATCCGAAATTCTCCACCAGAGAATATACACGTTGTAAGATTTGTGGCCGCCCCCACGCAGTGCTGAGAAAATACGGAATCTGCAGAATCTGCTTCCGTGAACTGGCATACAAGGGACAGATTCCCGGCGTGAAGAAAGCAAGCTGGTAAGAAGGAGGATAATCACAATGACAATGAGCGATCCTATTGCAGATATGCTTACAAGAATCCGTAACGCGAATACTGCAAAACACGATACGGTAGATGTTCCCGCGTCCAAGATGAAGCTGGCGATCGCACAGATCCTGCTGGATGAGGGCTATATTAAGAAATATGATGTGCTGGACGAAGGCTCCTTCAAGACCATCCACATCACGCTGAAATACGGCGAAGACAAGAACGAAAAGATCATTTCCGGCATCAAGAGAATTTCCAAACCCGGCCTGCGCGTATATGCCGGCAAGGAAGAGCTCCCCAGGGTCCTGGGCGGTCTGGGAATTGCCATCATTTCCACCAACCAGGGTGTGATCACCGACAAGAAGGCAAGAGAGCTGCAGGTAGGCGGCGAAGTGCTGGCATACGTTTGGTAACAATTCAAGGTAATTTATTTGATTAGGAGGTACGGGCATGTCACGAATCGGAAGAATGCCAATCGCGATTCCTGCAGGCGTTACTGTAGAGGTTGCAGAAAATAATAAAGTGACTGTAAAAGGTCCCAAGGGAACGCTGGAGAGAGTGCTTCCCGCTGAGATGACGATCAAGGTGGAAGACGGCCATGTAGTTGTCACGAGACCCAATGACTTAAAGAAGATGAAATCCCTGCACGGTCTGACCAGGACGCTGATTAACAACATGGTTGTGGGCGTTACCCAGGGCTATGAGAAGAAACTGGAAGTAAACGGCGTCGGCTACAGGGCGGCAAAAGCAGGAAAGAAACTGACATTATCCTTAGGTTATTCCCATCCGGTTGAGATGGAGGACCCGGAAGGCATCGAAACGGTGCTGGAAGGCCAGAACATCATCATCGTAAAGGGCATCGACAAAGAGAAGGTCGGCCAGTTCGCAGCTGAAATCAGAGATAAGAGAAGACCGGAGCCTTATAAGGGCAAGGGTATCAAGTATGCGGATGAGGTGATCAGACGCAAGGTCGGCAAGACCGGTAAGAAATAACGGATAAGGAGAGTGTGAAAATGGTTAGTAAGAAATCGAGACAGATCGTTCGTCAGAACAAGCACAGAAGAATGCGTAACCGTTTCAGCGGCACACCTGAAAGACCGCGTCTGGCCGTATTCAGAAGCAATAATCATATGTATGCGCAGATCATTGACGATACAGTCGGCAACACTCTGGTAGCGGCATCCACCGTGGAAAAAGATGTAAAGGCTGAGCTGGAAAAGACCAACAACGTTGATGCAGCGGCATACCTGGGAACAGTGATCGCAAAGCGGGCGCTGGAAAAGGGAATCACCGAGGTTGTGTTCGACCGCGGAGGCTATATCTATCAGGGCAAGGTTGCAGCCCTGGCTGAGGCAGCAAGAGAAGCTGGCCTGACATTCTAGGAAGGGAGAACACAATAGATGAGACGTACAATTATTGATACAACGAATCTGGAGTTGACCGAGAAAGTAGTTTCCATCAAACGTGTTACCAAGGTTGTAAAGGGCGGCCGCAACATGCGCTTCACAGCACTGGTAGTAGTCGGCGACGGAAACGGCCACGTAGGCGTGGGCCTCGGAAAATCCACCGAAATTCCGGAAGCAATCCGCAAGGGCAAAGAGGATGCTGCCAAGCATCTGATCTGCGTAGCGCTGGATGAAAACAATTCCATCACCCATGATTTCCTGGGCAAGTACGGTTCTTCCACCGTCCTGCTCAAGAAGGCTCCCGACGGTACCGGTATCATCGCAGGCGGTCCCGCACGTATCGTGTGCGAACTTGCCGGCATCAAGAACATCCGGACCAAGGCGCTGGGTTCCACCAACAAACAGAACGTCGTACTGGCGACCATCCAGGGATTGAGCCAGCTGAAGACTCCTGAAGAAGTAGCGGCTAAGCGTGGTAAATCTGTAGAAGAGATCATGGCTTAAGGAGGAGACGAAAATGGCAGAGAAGAACTTAAAAATCACATTGGTAAAATCCCCCATCGGCGCTGTGCCCAAGCACAGGGCGACCGTAGAGGCTATGGGTCTTACGAAGATGCACAAGACCGTTATCATGCCTGATAACGCTTCTACCCGCGGCATGATCCAGAAAGTCGGATATATGCTCAAAGTAGAGGAAGCTTAACAACAGGAGGTGTCAGGAAATGGAATTATCTAACTTACAGCCCGCAGCTGGTTCCAAGCACAGCGACAACTTTAGAAGAGGACGCGGACACGGATCCGGCAACGGAAAGACGGCAGGTAAGGGACACAAGGGCCAGAAAGCCCGCTCCGGTGCTCCCAGACCCGGCTTCGAAGGCGGCCAGATGCCTTTGTACAGACGGATTCCCAAGAGAGGGTTTACGAACTACAACTCCAAGGAAATCGTCGCAATCAATTTAAGCGCACTTGAAGTATTTGACAACGGAGAGACTGTTACTGTAGAAAGCCTGATCGAAAGAGGAATCGTAAAGAATCCCAGAGACGGCGTGAAAATTCTTGGAAACGGAGAATTTACCAAAAAGCTCGATGTGAAAGCAAATGCCTTCAGTGCATCCGCAAAAGAAAAGATCGAGGCGCTTGGTGGGACTGCTGAGGTGATGTAAATGCTTACTACCTTGAAGAATGCATTTAAAATCAAGGAGATCCGTAAAAAACTGCTTTTCACCTTTCTGATGCTGATCGTTGTCAGGCTGGGATGCCAGCTTCCGGTTCCGGGCGTTGACAGGCATTTCTTTTCTGAATGGTTTGCGGCACAGACAGGCGATGCATTCAGCTTTTTCAATGCGTTCACGGGCGGTTCTTTCGAGAACATGTCCCTGTTCGCATTGAACATTACCCCCTATATTACATCCTCCATCATCATGCAGCTTCTGACCATCGCGATTCCGAAGCTGGAAGAGATGCAGAAGGATGGGGAAGAAGGACGCAAAAAGATCGTTTCCATCACCAGATACGTAACGGTAGCCCTGGCTTTGGTAGAATCCGCGGCGATGGCCATCGGCTTCGGCCGCCAGGGCCTGATGGAAGACTTCAATGCCCTTAACGTCATCACGGTAATTGCCGCACTGACGGCAGGCAGCGCTTTCCTGATGTGGATCGGCGAGCGTATCACGGAAAACGGGGTCGGCAACGGGATTTCCATCGTTCTGACCATCAACATTATTTCCCGGATGCCCAGCGATCTGGCCGGACTGTATAACCAGTTCGTCAAAGGAAAAGCGGTTGCGGTAGGAGCGCTGGCAGCGCTGGTGATCCTGGCGATCATTGTTGCGCTGGTCATCCTGGTTATCATCTTAAACGATGCGACCAGGAAGATCCCGGTGCAGTATGCCAAGAAGATCCAGGGCAGGAAGATGGTGGGCGGCCAGTCCACATTCATCCCCTTAAAGGTGAATACGGCAGGCGTTATCCCGATCATCTTCGCACAGTCCATTATGCAGTTCCCGGTGGTGATCTGCCAGCTGGCGGGCTACAACGGGAACGGGGTATGGGCCCATATTTTAAGGGGCTTAAACTCCAGCTACTGGTGCAGGCCCAGCGAACCGGTTTATTCCATCGGACTTGTGGCTTACATCGCGATGGTGATTTTCTTTGCTTATTTCTATACGTCCATCACTTTCAATCCTCTGGAAGTGGCGAATAATATGAAGAAGCAGGGCGGCTTTATCCCGGGAATCCGTCCCGGCAGGCCTACCAGCGACTATCTGACCAGGATTCTGAATTATCTGATCTTTATCGGCGCCTGCGGACTGACCATCGTGTGCGTACTGCCGTTTTTCTTCAGCGGCGTGTTCGGCGCGAGCGTGTCCTTTGGCGGCACGAGCCTGATCATTATTGTCAGCGTTGTGCTGGAAACGATCAAACAGATCGAATCCCAGATGCTGGTTCGCAATTACAAGGGTTTTTTAAACGACTGATGCCAAAAAAAGCATAGAGCAGTAAAATGGGTGGGACAGGACGGTAACGTTTCTGTCCCCGTCTGCTTTCCACGAAAAAGGAGTACGGTATGAAGATTATCATGTTAGGTGCCCCGGGTGCGGGAAAAGGAACACAGGCGAAGATGATTGCGGAGAAGTATGGCGTTCCGCATGTTTCCACAGGCGATATCTTCCGGGCGAATATCAAAAACGGTACGCAGCTGGGAATGGAAGCCAAGAAATATATGGATCAGGGGCTCCTGGTGCCTGATGAACTGACTGTCCGCATCCTTCTGGACCGGGTTGCGCAGGACGACTGCAAAAACGGTTATGTACTGGACGGATTCCCCAGGACGATCCCCCAGGCCCAGGTGCTGGATGAAGCGCTGACAAAACTGGGAGACAAGATCGATTATGCCATCGACGTGGACGTACCGGATGAAAACATCATCCGCAGAATGTCCGGCAGACGCGCATGCCTTACCTGCGGCGCGACTTACCACATTGAACACATTCCCCCCAAAAAGGAAGGAATCTGTGACAAATGCGGCAGCGAGCTGGTCCTGCGTGACGACGATAAGCCGGAAACCGTAAAGAACCGCCTGGCGGTTTATCACGAACAGACACAGCCTTTGATCGATTTCTATGAGAAAAAGGGCGTTTTGAGGACCGTGGACGGTACCCTTCCCATGGAAGAGGTGTTCGCTGCGATCACCGGTATTCTCGGCTGATGAGGACTGGAGGGAACTATGTCCGTTTCAATGAAATCTGCCAGGGAAATTGAACTGATGCGGGAAGCGGGACGGCTTTTGTCCCGCGTGCATGACGAGCTGGGGGCGGCGATCCGCCCCGGCATGTCTACGCTGGAGATCGACCGGCTCGGGGAAAAACTGATCCGCAGTTTCGGCTGTGTCCCGAATTTCCTTCACTACAACGGCTACCCGGCTTCCATCTGCGTCTCCGTCAACGACGAAGTGGTGCACGGCATTCCAAAGAAGGACCGGATCCTGGAAGAAGGCGATATCGTCAGCCTGGATGCAGGACTCATTTACAAGGGATATCATTCCGACGCGGCCCGCACCCACGGGGTGGGAAAGATCAGCCCCCAGGCGCAGCAGCTGATCGAAGTGACCAGACAGAGCTTTTTTGAAGGCATAAAGATGGCCAGGGAAGGCTGCCATCTGCACGATATTTCCAACGCCATAGACGCTTATGTAAGCCGGTTTGGATACGGCATTGTCCGGGACCTGGTGGGACACGGCATCGGCACCAGCCTGCATGAGGATCCCCAGATTCCCAATTTCGCCCAGAAAAGGAAAGGGGTCAGGCTGCAGGCGGGCATGACCCTTGCGGTGGAGCCGATGATCAATGCCGGCGGCTGGGAAGTGGATTTTTTAAATGACGGATGGACCGTGGTGACCCGGGACGGATCGCTGTCGGCGCATTATGAAAATACGATTCTGGTGACCGGCGGTGAACCGGAAATACTCACATTATGAGAAGCCGTAACAATGAGGCGGCAGGAGGAAGACAGATGGTTGGAATGCTGGCTGTCTCCCGTGCGGGACACGACAGGGACGTTTGCTACCTCATCGTCGCAGAAGAGGGAGAACGGGTTTATCTGGCGGACGGCGTGCGCAGAAAGTACGCCTCCCCAAAGAAAAAGAACAAAAGACACATCCAGCCGGTCCACAGCGGGATTTCCGAGCAGGAGCTGCGGGAGCTTTCCGAAAATCCGGCAGATGCCGATACGAAGATCAAAAGATGGATCAAACTGTATCAGAAGCAAAATGTATGACGGAGGTATTTTATGTCCAAAGCAGACGTAATTGAAATCGAAGGCGTTGTGGTGGAGAAGCTGCCCAACACCATGTTCCAGGTGGAACTGGAAAACGGCCACAGGGTACTGGCCCACATCAGCGGGAAATTAAGACAGAATTTTATCCGGATCCTTCCCGGAGACAGGGTGACGCTGGAGCTGTCCCCCTATGATCTTTCCAAAGGAAGAATTATCTGGAGAGATAAATAAAAACGGTTGCAATATTGAAAATGCCATGCTATAATATGTAACGGTCTTTTTGGAAGGAGGTAGGTCGGAGTGCGCCCAAAAGCGCGTTCTGATCAGGATTCTTGCCGGCCCCGGGTTTTTGGGGCAGGTAGAAATGGAGGTTAAGATGAAAGTAAGAGCATCCGTAAAACCGATTTGCGAAAAGTGCAAAGTCATTAAGAGAAAAGGTTCCATCAGAATTATCTGCGAGAACCCCAAACACAAACAGAGACAGGGCTGATCAGTTCTTTCCTTATGAAAGATTTGAAAATAATTGAACGTAGCGGGGCCATGCATTCGAAAAGAGGCATAGGGCTACGGGAGATTACTTTTTGATACCGAAAAGAGGTTCCCGCCTGCGGGGGCCGGAGACAGCTGTGTGAAGGAGCACGGGACATGTGCATACATCCCGGCGGCGTCTGCCATGTCTGCAGATTCCCGCAGGGCCGCGTGCGTAAAGCACACTGTATCCGCACGAGCGATCGTGAGAGAGTATCGGAAAGACCGGACATCCGGTTGGGTACATGGTACCCCAGTCAATTAGTAACTGTTTAAAGCGCACAGGACCAGGACTGCCCTGTGCTCATTGTGCGTAAAAAGAGACCACTATGCAAAAGAATGGAGGAAGTTGTAAATGGCTCGTATTGCAGGTATTGACTTACCGAGAGAAAAACGCGTGGAGATCGGCCTGACCTATATCTATGGAATCGGCAGACCCAGCGCTACCAAGATCTGCGCACAGGCGGGCGTGAATCCCGACACGCGCTGCAGAGATCTGACGGACGACGAAGTAAAGAAACTGAGCGAAGTCATCGACGAGACGATGATGGTGGAAGGCGACCTGAGAAGGGAAATCGCTTTAAACATCAAGAGACTTCAGGAAATCGGCTGCTACAGAGGGATCCGTCATCGTAAGGGACTTCCCGTACGCGGTCAGAAGACCAAGACCAACGCGAGAACGAGAAAAGGTCCCAGAAGAACTGTTGCGAACAAGAAAAAATAATTCAAACAAGGGAAAGTAGGTTAGTTTAAATGGCAAACAAAAAAGTTACGAAAAAAGTGACAAAGAAACGTGTCAAGAAAAACGTTGAACACGGACAGGCACATATTCAGTCTTCCTTCAACAACACCATCGTGACGTTGACGGACGCTGAAGGCAATGCTTTAAGCTGGGCTTCCGCCGGCGGTCTGGGATTTAAAGGTTCAAGGAAATCTACTCCGTATGCAGCACAGATGGCAGCAGAAACCGCAACCAAAGCCGCTTTAATCCACGGCTTAAAGACGGTTGACGTTTTTGTAAAGGGCCCCGGATCAGGGCGTGAAGCTGCGATCCGCGCGCTGTCCGCGTGCGGTCTGGATGTAGTGAGCATCAAGGACGTGACCCCCGTTCCGCACAACGGATGCCGTCCTCCCAAGCGCCGCCGCGTTTAATCGGCTGCGTTGGCTGCATATTCCCTGTATTGGTATAGAGAATAGAATCGACAAAGTTGGATGAAGACATGCCGGGGGCTGCACGGCAGTTCCCGCGCAATGCTGTAAACAATAATCTGGAGGAAATTTAAAATGGCAGTAAACAGAGTTCCTGTATTAAAGAGATGTAGAGCCCTTGGACTTGAGCCCGCATACCTGGGCTACGACAAGAAGTCCAACAGGACCGCAAAGGCCGGCAAGAAGATGAGTGAGTACGGCCTGCAGCTGAGAGAAAAGCAGAAAGCAAAATTCATCTACGGCGTCCTGGAGAAGCCTTTCCGCAATTACTACGAGAAGGCCGACAGAATGAAAGGCATGACCGGTGAAAACCTGATGACCATGCTGGAGTCCAGACTGGACAGCGTCGTATTCCGTATGGGATTTGCAAGAACCAGAAGAGAAGCAAGACAGGTTGTTGGCCACAAGCACATTCTGGTAAACGGCAAATGCGTGAACATTCCTTCCTACCTGGTTAAGGCAGGCGACGTGATCGAAGTGAAGGAAAAAGCAAAGAGCATGCAGAGATACAAGGATATCCTTGAGGTGACCGCAGGCCGGCTTACCCCCGAATGGATGGATGTGGATAAAGAAGCATTCAAGGGAACGATCAAGCAGCTTCCCGCAAGGGAAATGATCGACGTTCCGGTAAACGAGATGCTGATCGTCGAGTTGTACTCCAAATAATGCGGATGACAATCCATCGCAAACTGTTCGTAAAGGAGGGTATTTGCAGTGTTTGATTTTGAAAGACCCAATATTGAGGTTGCCGAAATCTCCGAGGATAAGAAATATGGCAAGTTCGTGGTGGAGCCTTTGGAAAGAGGCTATGGCATCACCCTTGGCAATTCTCTGAGAAGAATCATGCTGTCCTCTCTGCCCGGCGCGGCTGTGAGCCAGGTGAAGATCGAAGGCGTGCTGCACGAATTCAGCTCCATTCCCGGCGTCAAGGAAGATGTGACTGAGATTATCATGAACATCAAGAGCCTGGCGATCAAAAATAACAGCGAAACGAACGAACCCAAAACAGCATACATCGAGTTTGAAGGAGAGGGCGTTGTCCACGCTTCCGATATCCAGGTGGACCAGGACATCGAGATTCTCAATCCGGACCTCGTGATCGCCACGTTAAGCGGCGGAAAAGAAAGCAAACTGTACATGGAACTGACCATTACAAAGGGCAGGGGCTATGTCAGCGCGGATAAGAACAAGAGCGAGGATCTGCCTATCGGTGTAATCGCGGTGGATTCCATCTATACGCCCGTTGAACGGGTGAATATGACGGTGGAAAACACCCGTGTGGGTCAGGTGACGGACTACGATAAACTGACTCTGGACGTATACACCAACGGCACGCTGGCGCCCGATGAGGCTGTCAGCCTGGCTGCAAAAGTACTCAGCGAACATTTAAGCCTGTTCATCGATCTTTCCGAAAATGCCAGAACCGCAGAGGTAATGGTGGAGAAGGAAGACGACGAGAAGGAAAAGGTATTGGAAATGAGCATTGACGAGCTGGAGCTGTCTGTGCGTTCCTATAACTGCTTAAAGCGTGCTGGTATTAACACGGTGGAAGAGCTGATCAACAAGACTCCCGAGGACATGATGAAGGTCCGCAACCTGGGACGTAAATCCCTGGAAGAGGTTCAGGCGAAGATCAGCGAGCTGGGATTCCATTTCAGACCCAGCGAAGAGTAAGGAAGACATGACGCATCGGCGGTAAGACCAAAAGGCACGCGGATGTGCGACACATGATTGGCGTAAACAGCATTCGGCCGGTAAGACCAAAAGGCGCGGCCGGATGTACCAGGAGTGAAAGGAAACAGAACAATGGCAAAGTACAGAAAATTAGGCAGAACATCCGATCAGAGAAAGGCCCTGTTAAGAAGCCAGGTAACCAGCCTGCTTTACAGAGGTAAAATCGTGACCACCGAGGCGAAGGCAAAGGAAATCCGCAAGATTGCCGAAGGCATTATCGCCATGGGCATCAAGGAAAAGGACAACTACGAGACCGTTAAGGTGACCGCGAAGGTTCCCCGCAAGGACAAAGACGGCAAGAGAGTGAAGGAAGTGGTAGACGGCCGCAAAGTGACCGTATACGACGAAGTGGAGAAGGAAATCAAAAAAGATATGCCTTCCAGACTTCACGCAAGACGCCAGATGCTGAAGGTGTTCTATCCTGTCAAGGAAGTCCCTGCAGAAGGCAAGGGCAGAAAGAAAGGGACGAAGAACATCGATATGCCCGCAAAGGTATTCGATGAAATCGCACCCAAGTACGCTGACCGCAAGGGCGGTTATACCAGGATTATCAAGCTGGGACAGCGTAAAGGCGACGGCGCAATGGAAGTTGTGCTGGAGCTGATTTAAGTTTTAAATCGTTTGCGCATGACGCCGCCAGGGGCCTTTTATGGTCACCGGGCGGCGTTTTTTTATTGGGACTGTGAAAAATATTTTCCGTGTCGGATGTGGTACAGAGTTAAGAAATACAAAATCAGACCACAGTGCTTTGGAAAAGTGTGTGGTCCAAGCCCGGCGCGAGTACGCGACATCCCCGGAAAGGAGGCAATAACCCGTGAAAACAAAACCTGTTTTATTTTGCGCAGCGCTGCTGGCTGCAGGAGGAGCCCTGATCGCAGGAGTGGTTTTATACAATCTGCTTCTCGTTCCCCGGGGGATCACCTGGAGATTCGGCTGGATTAGCCCACTGATGATAGGGCTGGCGTTAGCCTGCTTTACGTGGGCGCTTTGGCCCGGACGGGGGCGGAAAAGCTGGATTTCGCTGTTGGTGCGGGGAGGGATTTCGGCCGTCCTGGTTTTGAGCAGCCTGATCCTTTGGTGGAACGGGAATTTGTTCCACACTGTTTATGACCTTTCGCCGGACGGGGAACATCTGCTGATTTTGACCCGGGAGGAAAAGACGAAAGTTGTGACGGTGGAACGGCCTTATCGCATTTTCTGGAAGAGGGAAAAGGAACAGCTGCCGGGGACAGTGGCCGGAGAAATGAAATGTCAGTGGCTGGAAAACGATATCTGCGCCGTAACCTGGGAGGACAGGGATGGCCGGATGCAGCAATATATCGCTACCTACGGGGAAAGGGGGGACGGAATTTCCTACCTGGATCCAAGGGTCCCCATCATGGGAAGCTGGACTTCCCAAAATCCACAAGAGCCCGGGGGAAGCGAGGAGTGGACGCTGACTTCCCAGAAGGGGACGGTCACCATCACAGGGGATGGGCAGGTATGGAGCTATGTTTCTAAAGACTGCCGGCCTTACGGGACCATTGCCCTGGTGCTGGAGACAGACGGGACGCCGGAATGGAGCCTGGCTTTCAGCGAAGACAGCCGGGTGGATGACAATGATCTGCTGGCGGAGGGATCCTCCCTTATTTTGTGCCGGGTTTCCATGGAAGAAACAAAGCCGGTGGTTCTCTTTGCAACGCAGGAAAGGGAAGCCCTTTCGGAAAAGAGTCCGGATCTTACCGGGCAGCCGGATCCCGGGGACGAAGAGCGTACTGTGGTGGAACGTATGAAAGACTATCGGGAAGCGCTCCCAGATGAGCAGGCCCTGTACGAAAAAGAAGGGATGATGGGGATTTTTTACGTTCCGTCGGCCAGCGAAGACGAGTGTCTCAACGTGCGAAACGCCCTGAAAGCCCGGGCGGAGATGTACCGGGTAAACGGGGTGGATAACAGGGTGCAGCTGGACAGTGTCCGGCGTCTGGCAGGGGACAGCCGGGACGGTCTGTATGAAGTGACCTTTACTTCCCTGGCTATTTCGCCGGGAAACCAGGGCGCGTCACCGGAAGGGGAGAGCCAGCAGCTCACCTGGAGGGTGCGCCTGATGTATGCGGACGGAGGATACCTGGCCGCGGTTTTTTGGGGAGAAGAGAAAGGGGACTGGGGGCTGACAGGGGAACCGGTGGAAGCAGAGCTGCTGTCCGGTGAGGATCCGTATCACTTTTTCCTGTCCGGCCGGTACGACACTTCCTATATGTACAACTGGCGCAGCACGCCGGCGCAGGCCATGGAAAATCTCTGGGAAAAACAGCTTTCCAAGGAGTATCCGGACGCGGTTTCGGGAGAATTTGACGGGATGCCCTATATGGATCTGTCCGGGGACGGGACCCTGCTGTTATTTTACGACGGAATTTCGGAGGATTTGCAGGAGTATTGTTTCCGGCTGGAGCGCGGAGAAGGCGGCCCCAGCCTGTACGGAAAAACCACCCTGGTGGAAGAGTACAGGATCTCAATGGAAAAGGCCGAATAACGACACAACCGGGAAAAATGTGTGATATGTACAGATAAGCTGGAAATATTACACTATGTTTGTGCGAATTTTAATGATACCCTTTTTGTAGCGGGCATTTTGCCTGTAATCAGAAAAAAAGGGAGGAAACTAAGATGAAGTTGCACAGATTGACGCCTGCATTGCGGCGCGCGCTGGCCGTAACCTTGTCGGCAGCGATGGCGCTGGGACTGACGGCCTGCCAGCAGGCCCAGGATACGGCGGGAAGTACTGCGACAGCGCCCGCTGTAGAAACGTCGGAAAGTCAGACTGCGGCGCAGGAAGGGGAGGCAGGAGACGAGGGCGGGACAGCGTCCGTCTATCTGCCTACGGAAGAGAATGAAAACGAACAGGTGGTTATGAACGATCAGCCGGAATCGTCCTACTGGTTCCCGGAGCAGCTGCTGGAGTGGGACCCTTCCCAGGATCCGGACCTGGCGTATAACGTAAGTACGGTTCCCCTGGCAAAGCGGGCAGATATAGAATCACTGCAGACGGTGAACAGTACCCAGAACAAAGGCACAAAGGTGATGGCGATTTCCATTATGAACGCCAGCACCAGCGGCAACGCGCCCCAGGGACTCAATAAGTTTTCGGCCAACACTTTCGGATACCTGCAGTATGTGGATTTGCTGGTGTATTGGGGCGGTTCTTCCGGAGAAGGCCTGATCGTGGCACCCAGCCCGGACGTGGTGGATATGGGACACAGAAACGGCGTCAAAGTAATCGGGACCTGCTTTTTCCCGCAGGCGGCCCATGGCGGCAAGCTGGAATGGCTGGACACGTTCCTTACGAAAGATGAGGAAGGAAATTTCCCCATGGTGGACAAGCTGGTGGAAGTTGCAGAGACCTACGGCTTCGACGGCTGGTTTATCAATCAGGAGAGCGAAGGGGACGATACCGCAGGACTGACCAAGGAACACGCGGACCTGATGCTGGAATTTATCAAGGCCTTTAAGGCGGCGGCCCCGGAGCTGGAACTGGTTTATTATGACTCCATGACCGTGGACGGCGAAATGGACTGGCAGAACGCCCTTACCAATAAAAATGCGGCCTTCCTTACGGATGGGGAAGGCAATGCGGTGGCGGACGACATGTTCTTAAACTTCTGGTGGACCCAGGAGGAATACGCAGATCAGGAACTGCTGAAAGCATCCGCGCAGAAAGCGGAAGAGATCGGTGTGGATCCCTATGACCTGTATGCGGGTATGGACGTACAGGCCAACGGCTATATGACTTCGGAACGCTGGGATCTGTTTGAAAATCCCGAAGGAGGCACCTGGACGTCCCTGGGACTGTACTGCCCCAGCTGGTGCTGGCAGTCCTCCACCGACCCGATTGACATGGAGAAAAAGGAAAATACCATGTGGGTCAACAGCGAAGGCGATCCTTCTGCGGAAATTACCTATGACGATCCCACCGTCTGGAGAGGCGTTTCCACTTACGTGGTGGAGCGTACCCCTCTGACTGGCCTGCCTTTCACCACGAATTTTAATGTAGGCAACGGATATAACTTCTTTATCAAGGGCGAGAAGGCGTCCAACCTGGACTGGAACAACAGAAGCCTTGCCGATGTGCTTCCTACCTATCGCTGGATCATGGAAAACGAAGGGGAAAACAGCCTGACTCCCAGTTTCTACATGGCGGACGCCTATTACGGCGGCAACAGCCTGCGTTTCTTCGGGCATATGGATGCGGGCGCGGCTACCACGGTAAAACTTTACAGTGCGCAGCTTCCGATTGAAGAAGGGACTCCTTTTACCACAACGGCAAAATGCAGCCAGCCTGCGGCCCTGGACCTGGTACTGGACCTGGACGACGGCACCGAACTCACCATACCCGGCGATACAAAACCGGGAACGGACTGGACCACAGTGAACTATGATATTTCCGAAGCGGCGGGCAAAACGGTTACCGCCATTTCCTACCGGATTACCGCGGATACCGCGGACGATGCTTTTGACCTGCTGCTGGGCAACATTTCCATCGGGGATATGGATTCCCTCCCGGTAAGCACGGTTTCCGACGTAAAAGTGGACGGCAGCGAATTTGACGAAGACGCCCTCCTGGCAGGCGTGAGACTGTCCTGGAGCGTGGATACGCCTGCGGACTATTATGAAGTATTCCGTATCAACCAGGACGGGACAAAGTCTCTGCTGGGCGCTACCAATAAGACCTGCTTCTATATCAATACCCTGCCTCGGACGGATGATACCAACAAATCCAATTTTGAGGTGGTTCCGGTGAACCGGGCGCTGACGGAAGGAACGGGCGCAGCCGTGACCATGGACTGGCCCAATAACAGCCTGCCCAAAGCAGACTTTACGGCGGATAGGACCCTGATTGCTCCCGGTATGCAGGTGACCTTTACCAGTATGGCTTCCCAGAACACCGAAAACGTGGAATGGACTTTTGAAGGCGGGGAATCTTCTTCCAGCACGGACGCAGCGCCGGTAGTGACCTACGCGGAAGCGGGCGTTTACGGCGTGACCATGAAAGCAGTCAATGCGGAAGGGGAAGCGCAGAAAGTCCAGGAAGGCTTCATTGTAGTCAACGATGCAGCCCAGGGCGATCTGGCGCTGCTGTCCCAGGGACAGCCCACGCAGGCAACCGCTTTTGTCAATGCCAATGAGGCACCGGAATTTGCCGTGGACGGGGACGTAACCAAAAAGTGGTGCGCCACCGGCACGCCGCCTCACGAGATCACAGTGGATCTGGGCGGGGTGAAAACCGTCAGCGCGGTGGGAATTTCCCATGCGCAGGCAGGCGGGGAATCTGCGGATATGAACACGAAAGCCTATACTATCCTGGTAAGCGAAGACGGTTCCGAATATACGGAAGTGAAGAGTGTGACAAAGAATACCCTGGCGGAAACGATGGATACCTTCGCCCCCGTACAGGCCAGATATGTGAAACTGTCCGTTGTGAAACCCACCCAGGGCTCCGATACTGCGGCGAGAATTTACGAGCTGACAGTTTACGGCACGGACGCTATCGCGGAATAACCCTATAAAAACCGGCCCAAAGCCGCAAAAAGGACGCTGCAACCAGGCAGATTAGATTGCCTGAGACAGCGTCCTTTTTTGCGGCTTTCATTATAGTACGGGCCGGGGGGAGGATTCCGGTGACTTTCAGCTGTGCTGACCGGAACCGGAATCCTCCCCCTCGGCCCAACAGTACTTTAGAAATTGATGCGGCTGAGTCGTCCTTCTCCTTTCAGATATTTCCGGTATACGAGGAAGAAAGCCGTGCTGGAGGAGAAGAAGGCCAGGCCGTCGGCAATGGGCTCCGCGTAAAAAGCCATTTTTGCAGCCAGGAACATGGGCAGGATGCAGGTGGCCAGGAAATAGGTACCCTTGCGGAAAAGGGAAAGGAAGAGGGAAAGCCGGGTCATGCTCAGGGCAGTCAGGGCGTCCACAAAGACGTACTGGAAGCTTAAAGGGATGATGGCCAGCGTAAAGACGCGGATTCCCCAGACGGAGAGTTCCATGTACTCGGGCGTATCCGTGAAAATGCGGACGAAATACTGGGGCGCCACCCGGGAAACCAGGAACATAAAGGTGGTAAAGCCGATACACAGCATCAGGACGCAGAAGACGATTTTCCGGATCCGGTCCGCGTGATTGGCGCCGTAGTTAAAGCTGATCAAAGGCTGGGACCCTCCCGTGATGCCCAGCATGGGGGAAGTAATCAGCAGCATATAGCTTTGCACGATGGTAGCGCAGGTGATCAGGGTATCCCCGTATTCGGGACCGCCGAAGTACTGCAGCACCGCGTTTAAGGCAATAATAACAATGCTGTCTGTAGCCAGGATCAGAAACGGGGAGAAGCCCATTTTGACAATCCGCAGCGACAGCTTTTTTTCGGGACGGACCAGGGTGAGGGGGACCGGCATATTTTTCCGCTTTAGAACCAGCAGCACGAAAGCGCAGGAACACAGCTGGGCAATAACGGTGGCAAGGGCTGCGCCCGCAATATTCATATGGAAAAGAAAAATGAAAACCGGATCCAGCACCGTGTTTACCACGGCGCCTACCAGGGTGGTGACCATACCCAGCATGGGGAAGCCCTGGGCGGTGATAAAATAGTTCATTCCCATGGAAAGCAGGGCGAAAAAGGTGCCCAGCGTATAGATGGTCAGGTAGGTATTGGCATAGGGCCATGTAATTTCACTGGCGCCGAACCAGTGAAGGAGCTGCCCCTTAATCAGCAAAAATACAATGGTGAGGACGGCGGAGAAAAGCAGCAGCAAAGAAAAGCTGTTGGCCAGTATGGTTTTTGCCTTTTCATGGTCGCCTGCTCCCAAACGCATGGAAAACAGGACGGATCCGCCGATGCCGATGAGGGTGGCAAAAGAGGACAGCAGGGTGATAATGGGAGCGCACACACCGGCACCGGCCAGGGAAACGTCGCCGATGACGGGAATGTTTCCGATGTAGATACGGTCCACGATGCTGTAAAGCACGTTGACGAACTGGGCAAACATGAAAGGGATGGAAATTTTGAGCACCAGTACGGGAACCGGATCCTTTCCGAAATCATTTGCTTTGCGGGACATGATAAACCTCGATTCTGCGGCGTTTGGGTCGCTTTTTTTGCAGAACCGGCAGCTTTTGGCCGATTCCATCCGACTATTATACAAGAGGGAAG
Source organism: uncultured Lachnospiraceae bacterium (assembly GCA_944380095.1). Classification (GTDB taxonomy): domain Bacteria; phylum Bacillota; class Clostridia; order Lachnospirales; family Lachnospiraceae; genus Gallintestinimicrobium. The sequence continues at coordinate 21,204 of CALWGP010000025.1, forward strand.
TAAAAGAAGCAACCGGAAAAACGTTAGGTCTTGTCAGGGAAACAATAGACTGCTACAATGGGACACAGAATAAAAATCCGGCGAAAACCGGAAAAGGGGAAACATGAATATTATTGAGACCAGTCATTTGAGTTACGATTATATCCGGCATGACGAAGAGGGAAATGTGGAGGGCACAACCCGTGCGGTGAGCGATGTGACGCTGTCGGTAAAACCCGGACAGTTCATCGCCATCCTGGGGCATAACGGTTCCGGGAAATCCACCCTTGCCAAACATATCAACGCGCTTCTGCTTCCGTCTGAGGGAACGGTTTTCGTGGACGGAATGGATACCCGGGAAGAGGGGCATCTGTGGGATGTGCGCCAGACTGCCGGAATGGTGTTTCAGAATCCGGATAACCAGATCATCGGCCAGGTGGTGGAAGAAGACGTGGGCTTTGGCCCGGAAAACATGGGAGTCCCCACCAAAGAGATTTGGGAGCGGGTGGAGGAAAGTTTAAAGGCGGTGGGAATGTACGCCTACCGGAAGTATTCGCCCAATAAGCTGTCCGGCGGCCAGAAGCAGCGGGTTTCCATCGCGGGCGTGCTGGCCATGCACCCCAAATGTATTGTACTGGACGAACCTACGGCCATGCTGGATCCCAACGGCCGCAAAGAAGTGATCCGCGCGGCGCGGGCCTTAAACGAGGTGGAGGGGGTAACCATCCTCCTGATCACCCACTATATGGAAGAAGTGATCCACGCGGACACGGTGCTGGTGATGGATGAAGGACGCGTGGTCATGCAGGGGACGCCCAGGGAGGTGTTTTCCAGGGTGGAGCAGCTGCGACAGCTTCGCCTGGATGTGCCGCAGGTGACGCTGCTGGCCTATGAACTGCAAAAGAGCGGTCTGCCGCTGCCCGACGGGATCCTGACGGCGGACGAGCTGACGGCGGAACTGACGGCCCTGCGCGAAAAGCAGGAACGGAAAGCAAAGAAGGAGAAGGCATGTCACTGAAACTGGAACATGTAAGTTATTTATACGGGACGGATACCACCCTTCCGGTGCGGGCGCTGGACGATATCTGTCTGGAAATCCCGGACGGCCAGTTCATCGGCCTCATCGGCCATACCGGTTCCGGGAAATCCACCCTGGTACAGCACCTGAACGGTTTGCTGGAACCTTCGGAAGGGATCCTCTCTTATAATGGAAGAAACATATGGGAAAAGGATTTCCCCAGGAAAGAACTGCGCAGCAAGGTAGGGCTGGTATTTCAGTACCCGGAACACCAGCTGTTTGAAGTGGATGTGTTTTCAGACGTTTGCTTCGGCCCCAAAAACCTGGGCCTTTCCAAGGAAGAAACCGAGCGGCGTGCGCGGCGCGCCCTGGAGCTGGTGGGATTCCCGGAGGAATTTTACGGACAATCCCCTTTTGAACTGTCCGGCGGCCAGAAGAGACGGGTAGCCATTGCCGGCGTACTGGCCATGGAGCCCAAAATCCTGGTGCTGGACGAGCCCACCGCAGGGCTTGACCCCAGGGGACGGGACGAGATCCTGGGACAGATCGCCCATCTGAAAAAGGAAACGGGGATCAGCGTGGTGCTGGTTTCCCACAGTATGGAGGATGTGGCCAACTACGTGGAGCGGATTGTGGTGATGAGCCATGGGAAAATCCTCTTTGACGATGTGCCCAGGAACGTTTTCGGGCATGTAAAGGAGCTGGAAGCGGTGGGACTGGCGGCGCCCCAGGTTACCTATATCCTTCATAAACTGAAGGAAAGCGGATTTGATGTGGATACGCAGGCCACCACCATTCCGGAAGCCCGGGATGAGATTTTAAAGGCGATGAAGGTAGAAAAGACATGTTAAGGGACATTACGCTGGGACAATATTATCAGGCGGATTCGCTTTTGCATCGACTGGACTGCAGGGTGAAACTGGTGGGCACCCTGCTGTTCATTATTTCTCTGTTTGTTGTGGACAATTTCCCGGGGTATGCCCTGGCTGCGGTTTTTCTTGCTGTCTGCATCCGGCTTTCGAAGGTACCGTTTCGATTTATGGTAAAGGGCATGAAAGCCATTGTCTTTCTGATGCTGTTTGCCGTGGTGTTCAACCTGTTTTTGACGCCGGGGACGCCGGTGGTGGAATTCTGGAAGTTAAAGATCACCCGGGAAGGGATCGAAATGGCGGTGAAGATGGCGGTACGGCTGACCATGCTGATCATCGGGTCTTCGCTGATGACGCTGACCACCACGCCCAACCTTCTGACGGACGGCCTGGAGAGCCTGCTCAATCCGTTAAAGAAGCTGAAGGTGCCGGTGCATGAAGTAGCGATGATGATGTCCATCGCCCTGCGGTTCATCCCCATCTTGCTGGAAGAAACGGATAAGATTATGAAAGCCCAGATTGCCAGGGGCGCGGATTTTGAAAGCGGCAGCCTGATCCGGAGGGCGAAGGCCATGGTCCCCCTGCTGGTGCCTTTATTTATTGCGGCCTTCCGGAGGGCCAATGATCTTGCCATGGCCATGGAAGCCCGCTGCTACAGGGGCGGGGAAGGCAGGACGAAAATGAAGCCCCTGGTTTATGGAAAAAGGGATTTTGTTGCATACGGCGTGCTGGCGTCCTATCTGGCTGCCGCCGTGGTAATCGGGAGGGTATTGCCGATATGACCGGGAAGGAACAGGAAAAGGGAAAAACCCCTCTGCGCAGAATCCGCCTGACGGTAGCTTATGACGGGACAAATTACAACGGCTGGCAGTATCAGCCAAACGGGACGACCATCGAGGAAGTGCTCAATGAAGCGCTTTCGAATCTGACGGGAGAAAAGGTCCGGGTGGCGGGAGCCAGCCGCACGGATGCGGGCGTGCACGCACTGTGCAACTATGCCGTCTTCGATACCGGGATGCGGATGCCGGCTTCCAAATTCGCCTATGCCCTCAACCAGAGACTGCCGGAAGATATCCGGATCCGCCGCTCCGAGGAAGTCTGCGCAGGATGGCATCCCCGCAGCGCAAAAAGCATAAAGACTTACGAGTACAGGATTTTAAATGAAGAATTTCCCAATCCGTTGGAGAGACTGTACGCACACTTTACCTATCTATCCCTGGATGAGGAAAAAATGCGGCAGGCAGCCGCTTTCCTGGTAGGAGAGCATGACTTTAAAAGTTTCTGCAGCCTGCATGCCCAGGTGGAGACCACGGTGCGGACGATTACGGAACTGACCGTAAAACGGCAGGGCAGCAGGATCGTGATCCGGGTTTCCGGAACGGGTTTTCTCTATAATATGGTACGGATCATTGCGGGCACCCTGATGGAAATCGGGGCCGGGAAATATCCTCCCGGACGGATGCGGGAAATTCTTGAGGCGTGCGACAGAAGCGCCGCCGGCCCCACGGCGCCGGCCCGGGGCCTGACGCTGACAGAATACCGTTTTCTGGACTTTTTTTCTGAAAAAGAGATTGACACGCGCGGAAGCGTGTCATATAATAACTCAGTGTGACAATGTAAGAAAATGTTTCACCTGCCCCGGAGAAACATTTTTGGGACGGCGGGAAACCTGCTGTCTTTGATAAATTTGTGTTCCGTTCAAATCCCGGGACGGACCGCAGCGACGAAGACCTGGAAACTGTATGGAGGTACACGATGAAAACATTTATGGCTAATCCGGCTGAAATCGATAGAAAATGGTACGTTGTGGATGCAGAAGGCCAGACACTGGGCCGCCTGGCATCCGAGGTTGCCAAAGTTTTAAGGGGGAAGAACAAAGCCGTTTTCACCCCTCATGTTGATACCGGCGATTATGTGATCGTCATCAATGCAGAGAAGATCAAAGTAACCGGTAAGAAGATGGACCAGAAGGTTTATTACCATCATTCCGATTATGTGGGCGGCATGAAAGAAGCTACCCTGAGAGAAAAACTGGACAAGAAGCCCGAGCAGGTTATCGAACTGGCTGTTAAGGGCATGCTTCCCAAGGGACCTTTAGGAAGACAGATGTTCACCAAACTTCATGTTTACGCTGGCCCGGATCACAAGCACGCGGCTCAGAAGCCTGAAGTACTGACATTTTAACTGAAGGAATCGAGAAGGAGGAAGAAATCAAATGGCTAACGCAGCAAGATATTACGGAACAGGAAGAAGAAAAAGCTCCATCGCCAGAGTGTACCTTGTACCGGGAACTGGCAATGTTACCATCAATAAGAGAAACATTGACGACTATTTCGGCCTTGAAACCTTAAAGGTAATCGTTCGTCAGCCCCTGGCTGCTACGGATACCGCCGACAAGTTTGACGTTCTTGTGAACGTAAAGGGCGGCGGCTACACCGGCCAGGCAGGCGCGATCCGTCACGGCATCGCAAGAGCGCTTCTGGAAGCGGATGCAGATTTCAGACCCATTCTGAAAAAAGCAGGTTATCTGACCCGTGACCCTCGTATGAAAGAGAGAAAGAAATACGGCCTCAAGGCAGCCCGTCGCGC
>CALWGP010000026.1 GCA_944380095.1 uncultured Lachnospiraceae bacterium
TATTTCAAATTGTTGCCTTCCGGGAAATTTGTCTAAACGGAGCTTGGAAATGCGCTTTTTTAAAGATGTAAAAAAATATTTTCACTATATGATATATGCTGCCAAATCACAACTTCGCTCGGAAGTCTCCAATTCTTATTTGGATTGGGTTTGGTGGATTCTGGAGCCCTTTTGCAACATGCTTATCTACACGTTTATTTTCGGCTATGTTTTTAATGCAAAGGAGCCCTATTTTCCTGCTTTTATTTTCATCGGGATCAGTATGTGGTCCTTTTTCAGCAGGACCTTAAATGCCAGCGTAAAATTGATAAAGAGCAACAAAGCTATTGTCACAAAAGTTTATATTCCGAAGCAGATTCTTCTTTTGAAATTGATTTTGGTAAATGCATTTAAAATGCTCCTTTCGTTTTTGATTGTCATTTTAATGATGCTGGCGTATCGGATCAATCTAAGCATCTGCTTTTTGTATGCAATTCCTGCCATCGTAATCCTTTTTCTGATCACTTATGGGATCAGCTGCTTTTTAGTTCATTTTGGCGTATATGTAGAGGACCTGGCCTATATCGTCTCCATTTTATTGAGTATGATGATGTATCTGACCGGTATCTTTTACTCCATAGAAAATCGTGTTCCGGATCCTTTCGGCTACCTTTTGAATACTTACAATCCGATTGCCTTTTTAATCCATACAATGCGCAATTCATTATTATATCAAAAGGGAACCTCTGCCGTCTTTCTGATGTTTTGGCTGCTTATCTCTCTTTTAATTGCAGTGATTGGAACCCGGCTTATCTATAAAAATGAAAACAATTATGTAAAGGTTGTATGAAAATGGATGAAATTGCAGTTGAAGTGACAGATCTCTGTATTGACTATATCCCATATAAAAAAACATCGATCCATAAAAGTTTATTTAAACCGAAAAGCAAAATAGAGGTTGTTCACGCAGTGAAAAATCTCAGTTTTTCCCTGGAAAAGGGAGAAATTTTAGGAATTGTGGGGAAAAACGGAAGCGGTAAATCCTCTCTTCTCAGAGCGATTGCCGGTATCTTTGTTCCAAACAGCGGACGTATTGACTTAAAACAGAACTCCGTTTCCCTGCTGTCCATAGGTGTCGGTTTTCTTCCGGAAATTACGGGGCGGGAAAATATTTTATTGTCAGGAATGCTTCTGGGGTTTGATGAAAAATTTATCCGGGAAAAAATGGATGAGATTATCTCTTTTTCGGAACTCGGTCAATTTATCGATTATCCGGTCCGAACGTATTCCAGCGGAATGTACTCAAAGCTTGCCTTTTCGATTACGGCCACATTGGAAACGGATATCATCCTGATCGACGAAGTCCTCAGCGTTGGTGACGAACGTTTTAAGAAAAAGAGTTATACCAAAATGAAAAGTCTGATCAATGATACCAATCGGACTGTTATCATTGTTTCCCATAGTATGAACACGCTTGAGACCCTGTGCAGCAAGATACTGTGGCTCAATGATGGCGAACGTATTATGATGGACAGCCCTCCAACGGTAATCAAAGCTTACAGGGATTTCATGAATCGTTGATTTCTATATTAAAGGGAGCAGATATGAATATTGCAATTATATTTGCCGGTGGTTCCGGTACCCGAATGCATGTAAAGGACAGGCCTAAACAATTTCTGTTAGTTCACGGCAAACCCATTATTGTCCATACAATAGAAACTTTCCAAAACCATCCTCAGATCGATGGAATTATTGTCGTTTGTATCCAAGATTGGATTCCGTACATGGAAGAAATGAAATATCGCTATCGGCTGGAAAAAATCATTTCCATTGTTCCCGGGGGCAATACGGGGCAGTTATCTATTTACAACGGGCTTCTGGAGGCTAAAGAACGCTGTGGCACTTCCGAAACCATTGTTCTAATTCATGACGGTGTCCGCCCTTTAATCGATGCAGATACCATTTCACGGAATATCAAATGTGTGAAGGAAAACGGTGTTGCAATTACCTGTTCTGAGGTCCGCGAAACAGTAGTTCTCATTGCTGACAATAACTCTGTGGCAGATATTCCGTCCAGACAAAACTCCAGAATTGCAAAAGCCCCTCAAAGCTTCTGGTTAAAAGATATTTTACAAATTCATCAAAAAGCATTGGCTGACGGGATTACCAACTCAATTGACTCCTGTACGCTAATGATGCACTACAATCAAAAGATGACCATCGTAAACGGCTCCAGTGACAATATTAAAATTACGACGCCTGATGATTTTTATACCTTTAGGGCATTATACGATGCCAGGGAAAATGCACAGCTGGAACCCTCTCTTTAATCATATGGAGAACAATTTTATGATGAAACAGATATTGCAAAAAGACATAGCGGAAGAAGTGTCTTCCAATCCATTCTATTCAAACATAAAAAACACTTCTTTTCTCGTTACCGGCGCTACAGGTATGCTGGCCAGCTATATTGTTCATTTGCTGGCTTATCTCTCAAAAGAAAAAAAACAGAAAATAGAAATTTATGCGCTTGTTCGGGATCAGAAAAAAGCCGAAACATATTTTGAAGACTATGTAGGCGAAAGTTTTTTCCACATTCTCATTCAGGACGTTTGTGAAAAAATAGATCTTTCCGAGTCTGTTGATTATATCATTCATGCTGCCGGAAATGCCAGCCCTTATGCAATAGAACACAATCCTACCGATTTAATCAAGGCCAATTTGCTCGGGACAATCAATCTGCTGGATTTTTCCAGAAAGCATCCCGTAAAAAAGATTTTATATACATCTACCAGAGAAGTTTACGGAGATGTCACAAATCTTCCGGACGGCAGTTTTCTTTCAGAAGATTCTGTCGGCTTATTAGATCACTACGATAATCGGTCCTGCTATCCGGAAAGCAAAAAAATGGCGGAACAGATTTTTAAAAGCTATGGAAGGCAGTATCATATTCCTTATGTGATTGCCAGAATTGCACATGTTTATGGTCCTGGCATGAATTTGAAAAATGATGGCAGAGTTATGTCCGATTTTATTTCGGATGTTTTAGGTGGTAAGAACATAGAAATGAAGAGTTCCGGGCTGGCAGTACGGGCTTTCTGTTATCTTTCGGATGCCGTCAACGCTCTTTTCAGAATTCTGCTCACGGGGAATTGCACTGTCTATAATGTTGCAAATGAAAATGAACCGATTTCTGTTGCTTCCTTAGCTCAAAAAATCGTCACTTTAGGGGGAACAGCCTCTCAAAAGGTAGTTTATCTTAAGAATGCCGATCTTAGCGGTTACTGTACTTATGTGCGGAAAGGTCTCTCCACCGCACGCCTTTCTCAGTTAGGCTGGGCTCCCAGAATACCTCTTGATGAAGGTATTCTGCGAACAATCCATTCCTATCGCACTTAAATATATGTTTTCTGAGGATCGTTATGTTTTTTCAAAAACTGAAAAGAAAAATATCCATTGCTTTAACCGCAATGACTGAGGGACGATTTTTCTCCCTGTTTTTTACCTACTTCAAAAAAAATATTCTCTCTCTCCCTGACAAAGCTCTTGGAGCATTCTGCCGCTTTCTTTTAAGCCTGCGTACTCCTATCAATGAAAGTGAAATTTTATTTACCACTTTTCAGGGAGATTATACCTGTAATCCAAAAGCAATTACAGAAGAACTTTTACGGCAAGGCAAAAATTATAAGATTGTCTGGGGAGTCCGGAAAACCTCGTATAATAACCCGAACCTGTTTCCGGAAAACATTCAGTTAGTGGAACGTGCCAAATTTCCTTTTTATAAAGAATGGTGCCGCGCCAAAGTCATCGTAGTAAATTCTGTTGATACCTATGTACGCTATATGCCAAAGAAAAAAGAGCAGTTTCTTATCCAGACCTGGCACGGTTCCCTTGGGATCAAACGGTTTGGAAAAGATCCAAATTGGACACTGCTTTCCGCAGCAAAAAAAATGGCCAAAAAAACGGATTTTATTATTTCAAACAGTGCTTTTGAAGACCTTGTTTACCGGGATACATTTTGGGCAAATACCCCAATTTGGCAGCTAGGACATGCCAGAAACGATATTCTGTATAACATATCGGGACAGAAAGAAGCCCGGGCAGAGGTCGCGGAAAAAGTAAAGCATTATTTTAAACTGGAGGGTACGGAAAGGCTTGTACTCTATGCCCCTACATTCCGCAATGCATTAAATACCAATTGTTATAACATAGACCCGGAACCTCTCATACAGACACTCCATAAGCGTTTCGGAGGAAATTGGAAAATTCTGGTTCGTTTGCATCCCACGGCACGTAAAGTTGCCCAAAATGCCGCGCTCCTGAATCGTGATGCCGATTATCTGCTAAATGCCACCTCTTATCCGGATATTCAGGATCTGATGGTTGTTGCGGATGCTTTTATAACGGATTATTCCAGCTGCATTTATGATTATGTCCTGACCAGACGTCCCGGTTTCATATATGCCACGGATATTTCCCAATACAATAATGAGCGCGGATTTTATTATCCATTGGAGCAAACTCCTTTCCCGATTTCCACGAATAACAAAGAACTGCTGAAAAATATTGAAAATTTTGACGATAATCTCTATCTTAAAAAAATTGATCAGTTCCTGTTGGAAAAAGGATGCATCGACGACGGACATGCTTCCGAAAGGATTGCAGAAAAAATAGCTCAGATCATGGGAAAATAAAAACTTTCAAAAGGAGAACGCCCTGATGACTGCGACAAAAACAAGAAATGGATTCATTGACGTGCAAAGGTTTTTCTATTGCTGGATTATTGTCCTGCTGCATTTCTATATTGATACCCGCGCTTACTTTATGGGCGGCGGGTCTGCTGTTGAGTTTTATATTCTGATCAGCGGAGTTTTTTTCTTTCGTTCTTTTTCAAAAAAGAAAAATAAGATTCTTTCTTCCAAAGCATCGCTGGATTCTTATCCTTTGATTTATATCAAAGATAGATTCTTGCGGTTTTTTCCCTATACGTCTGTCGCCTTTATTATCACATTTTTTATTCGTTATATATTCGCCAACCTGTATGCAGGCAAATCAGTCCAATTTTCAGCTTTATGCAATCACTTATCGAAAGATATCTGGGAATTTTTTCTCATCAAAATGAATGGTATCCATAAAAACGGAGGATTTCTCAACGGTCCTATTTGGTATATCAGCGCCCTTCTGATTGTGGAATTTATCGTAATCTGTATCCTCGTCCGCAAGGAAAGACTTTTCTATACTATTCTTGCACCTTTATCTCTTTTAATCGGTTATGGCTTTTGGGGTGCGGTGGATGATTCCAATCATTATCTCTGGCGCGGTTTCACCACTTTCGGCGTCATGCGGGTGTTTCTTGCAACCTGTCTTTCCTATTATACCTGGCGTTTATCTGTAAAATTAGCTCGAATCAAATTTACATCCGCAGGCCGCTTTCTTTTGACTTTTATTGAAATCAGCTGCCACGCCATGGCTGTTGTCATTGCCATGTATACCAATACCCGTTATTATCGCTGGATTACTACTTTATTATTTGTAATCGGAATAGCAATAACGTTATCCAATCACAGTTATACGGCTGACCTCTTTAAGCAGTCCAAACTTACAAATTGGCTGGCGGAATTAAGTATGGCAATCTTTTTTATCCATATGCCGGTTCTTTACTTCTTTGAAATTTTATGCGATTCCAATATAGATCGCTTGTATCCGCTCATTATTCCTTTTCTGATTTCCGTCTTGATTATCAGTATATGCTATATGTATGGCGTAAAGTGGCTAATCCGCTCAGGGAAAAAATGTAAAAAAGTTCTTTGTTCCCTGTTCATTCAGCAGTAAAACAAGGAGCCGGATAGGATGCGCTACGAAGAATTGCATGACGTTCTGTATGAAATGCTTTGTTGCATAGATGATATCTGTCAGGCGGAAGAAATCCCCTATATGCTTGGCGGCGGAACTTTATTAGGTGCCGTCCGGGAACACGATTTTATTCCATGGGATGATGACATAGACCTGTGTATCTGGAAAAAGGATTATCCCCGTTTTCGTGCTGCGATGCAAAAGGGTCTTCCCTCCCACCTGCACCTGATCGAGCCTGTGGATTTATTTCCCGCCTTTTATGATTATATCCCCCGTATTATTGATGATCGCTATTTTTGTCATCCCCCTACCGAAGAAGATGAATTCTACGGGAATAAATTAAACCATATTTCAGCCGATATTTTTATCGTGGAGCATGGAGCATACTCCCTTCCCGGAGTTCATCTATTGGCATTTCAGCAAAAAGTACTTTACGGGCTTTCCATGGGACACAGATTTTCCTCATCTCAAGCAAAACACCCTGGTCTGATTTCTGAAATTCAGGCCAAGGTGCTGACTTTTGTCGGAAAACATATTCCGTTGGATAAAATTTTCAGATTGTATGAAAAGATCTGCTGTCAGTATGAAAACTCCAATGGGAAATATTGTATTATCATTAACGATCTGCCTTCCTTTATGGGGCTTCCTTATGAGCAAAAATGGTTTACGGGTATCACAAAATTCCCCTTACGCAGCCGGCTTTTTCCCGTGCAATCCGGTTACCATGAAAAGCTGACTCTCCAATATGGTGACTATTCTATTCCGGTTCATGATGACCACATTTTCAAAAAGCATATTTCTCCCCGGTAAATGGGAAGACCTTCTAATTTTTTAAAAGTTCCTCTTCCTCCCCAAAATTCAATCTCTCCTCTTCCACCACGATCGGCCTGTTGATCACACGGGAGTTAATGTTCAGAATATATTCCCCCAGCAGGCCGATGAAGAACAGCTGCAGGGAGCCGATCACATAAATGCCCAGCACAATGGGCGCGCTGCCGGCGCTGAAGCGGTTCCACCAGACCAGTTTCATGACCAGGTAAATCAGCGCCACCAGCAGGCTGATGCCGGAAGACAGAAATCCCACGAAAGTCGCAAGGCGAAGCCCCACTTTCGTGTAGGAAGTGATGGAGAGCATGGCTGCGTCGTACAGACTGTAGAAGTTGTTTTTGGTCTTGCCGGCCCGGCGCTTTTCCTGCCGGTAGGGCACTTCGATCCGGTTGAAGCTGTGTCCGTATTCCGCCACGATTCCCCGAAGAAAAGGGCTGGAATCGTGCAGTTCCCTAAGGAGCAGGATGAAACTTCTGTCATAGAGGCCGAATCCCGTAAAGTGTTCGATAAATTCGGTCTGGGACATGGAGCGGATCAGGCGGTAATAGACGGTGCGCAGAAAATAGATGAAGCCGTTTTCCCTGCTGGAAGTTTTCACGCCGCTGACGATCCGGTGGCCTTTCTCCCATTCCGCCACAAATTTAGGGATCATGTCCACAGGATCCTGAAAATCCGCGCACAACAGTACGGTGCAGTCCCCGTCCGACTGACACATCCCGTAAAACGGGGAGTTGAACTGTCCGAAATTGGCCGCGTTGAAGATCGCCTTGATTTTTTTGTTGTCTTTGCAGAGCGTCCGCAGTTTATCCCTGGTACCGTCCGTGGAACAGTTGTCGATAAAAAGGATCTCATAGTCGTAGTGGGGCAGATCCTTTTTCATCATCCCGATGACGGCTGCGCTGATGGGGCAGACATTTTCCACTTCGTTAAAGCAGGGAATAACAATGCTGATTTTCTTCATGTTCTTTTCTGACCTTCTTCCTGTCTCTTTACAAATTCCGCGGTTTTCCTGATTCCTGCCTCAAAACTGCAGCGGGGGAAAAATCCGGTATCCCTTTGCAGATCGGAAATATCCGCGCACAGGTTCATCACCTGGCCTTTTGCATAGGGGAGTTCTCCGATTCCCAGCGTCAGCTTTTCTTTTGGAACGCCGGAAACCTCTGCTGCCGCGTCCCGTATCCGCAGCATATATTCTCTCAGTTCCTTCGCTTCCCCGCTGCCCAGGCAGTACGTTTTTTGGTCCTGTCCCCGCTCCCCCAGCAGGTACAAAGCATCCGCCGCGTCCTCACTGTAAAGGTAATCCCATTTTTGTCCTCCCTTTGTCAGGGAGGGTTTCTTCCCGGCAAACAACGCAGAAAGGGTGCTCATGACCATACTGTTTTTGGTATCCCATGGGCCGTATACGCTCAGAATCCGTACCCATACATGTCTGATCCCCAGCTGGGAACACAGCAGGCGGCTCATCTGTCCCGCGGCCAGTTTTGCCACGCCGTATCCGGTCCGGGGAAATGCAGGCGTATCAGGGCTTAACCGTCCTTCAAAGGGGCCGTACTCCGCCTGGGAACCTGCGCCGACAAACGCAGTGCATCCCAGCCTTTTGGCCAGGCGCACCGCATCCAGCGTGCGTGCAGCGTTGGAAAGCTGCAGGCTTGTGTCGTTTCGTTCCTGTCCTGTGGTGCCCTCCCAGGCCAGGTGGTAAAAGGTCTCCCATGGCTCATCCCACGGCGCTCCCACCGTGCCGGTCCCCTCCGCCAGGGCAGCATAATCCTCCAGTCCTGCCGCTGCCTTCGTCAGCAGCGGATGCTTTGGGATATCTGCGCTGCGCAAAGAACCCGGACGGCAGATCGCCAGCACTTCCACTCCTTCCGAAAGCAGCCGGTCCAGCAGGGCCCGTCCCACCGCGCCGGTAGGGCCGGTCACCACGGCCCGCTTCATTCCAGATACTCCTTAAGCGGCTTGATAAACAGGTTCCTGCGGATTTCCTCTTTGGGCAGAAACGGCGCCAGATCCTCCAGCGGGGGAGAAAACAGGGATCCGTCCTCCAGCTTCCTCGTCCCGCTTTTGGGTTCGAAGACCTGCTCCGGGGAGACGAAAATTTCACAGAAGGCAGGGCCTTCCTGCGCAAGGGTCTGTTCCACCGCAGCTTTCATGGCCTCGTTGCTGTGAGCGCTTTGGTATGGATAGCCGAAGGCTTTCGCGATTTTTTCATAGTCCGGGAAGGACAGATCGCCGCTCTCGGGCCCGATTCCTACCTTACTGTGCCCGGAAAACAGGTTGTTCTGGGTCTGGCGGATGGAATGATATCCCTGGTTATTGATCAAAAAGAGCTTGATGGGCAAACGATTGGTAAGGACCGTCTGCAGCTCCTGCAGATTCATCATCAGGCTGCCGTCCCCCTCGATGCAGATCGTTTCTTTCCCTCCTGCGGCCCTGCATGCGCCGATGGCTGCCGGAAGGCCGTATCCCATGCTGGCGATGGCGCTGTTAATCAGGAAGCGCGCGTCTTTTTGGATGACATAGTTATGGCTGCCCACCACGCAGGCGCTGCCGTTGGAAACCACAGTCAGGCTGCCGTCCGGCAGGACAGAGCTCAAATGCCGGATAAAGGCGTAAACGTTGGCATATTGTCCGTCTTCCTCCCAGTGTCTGGGCTGGGTAACCGGGTAAGCTTTTTTCCAGTTGCCGCAGGCCTTCAGCCATTCCTTGCCTAAGAACAGGGGGCCGGTCAGCGAGCCCCTTTCCTTCTCTTCTTTCAGGCATTCCGTCACCTTCTGCAGGAAATCCTTCGCATCCCCGCAGACCGGCAGCTCCACATGAATCGTAGGCTTTTTCAGCTCCGCCGGGTCTACATCCACCATGATCACGAAAGCTTCCCTGGCCCAGGTTTCCCAGTTGTATCCCACCTGGCGGATGGAAAGCCGGTTACCCACGGCCAGGACCAGGTCGGCGTTTTGCACCGCGAAATTGCCGGCCCGATCCCCCATGCCGCCGCCCCGTCCCACATACAAAGGATGGCTGTCTTCCATCAGGTCAACGGAATCCCAGCAGGTCACCACCGGAATGCCAAGGCCCTCCACGGCTTCCCTAAACTGCCTATAGCCGCCGGACAGGCGAATCCCGTTTCCGGCATAGAACACAGGGCGTTTCGCCAGGCGGATTTCTCCCAGGATGGTTTTCACCGTTTCCATGGGCACAGGCGCAGGCATTTGTCTCTCGTCTTCCGCAGGATCGTATCCGGGCAGGTCGTCCGTTTCAATGGTGCATCCCTGGAAATTCACGGGGATGTCGATCCAGACCGGTCCTTTGCGCCCGGTATTGGCCAGATGCCAGGCCTTTTCCAGCAGATAGCGGATTTGAAGGGGATCTTCCACCATGGCGGAAAACTTGCACATGCAGGAAACGGATTTCAGAATATCAAATTCCTGATCTCCTACCGCCCGCAGGGGAAGGCCCTGCGTAAACTGCTGCGCGTACCGCGCGGTAGTATCATAGCGTACCTGTCCGGAAAGGACAAACATGGGAATGGAGTCCAGCCAGCCGCCTACCACCCCGGTAATGGCGTTGGTCCCTCCGGGGCCCGTGGTCACGCAGCAGACCGCAGGTTCATTGTTCACCCTGGCGTAAGCTTCCGCCGCTATGGCGCAGGCCTGCTCGTGATGGTTAAAGGTGCAGCGCAGCCCTTCCTTGTGGCCCAAAGCGTCGTTTAAATGCATGGCCCCTCCGCCGGTGACCATAAAGCAGTCCCTGACGCCTTTGTCCACCAGAAAATCCGCCACATAATCCGCCAGTCTTTTCTTCATCTTCCGTCTCCCCCTTCTTGTACTGCTTTTCTGATTTCCTGTGCTATATAGTCGATCTTATCATCTGCCATGCCCGGATACACCCCCACCCAGAAAGAGTCCCGCATGATCCGGTCCGTATTTTCCAGACTTCCTGCCACACGGTAGCCTGTCTGTTCCCGGCGCATCTCATCAAAGCAGGGATGTTTGATCAGGTTGCCGGAAAACAGCATCCGCGTCTGGATACCGGCCGCCTCAATCCGCCGGACGACCCGGTTTCTGTCTGTCCCTTCTTTGCAGGTAAGCAAAAATCCAAACCAGCTGGGCCGGGAATTGGGACAGGGCTGCGGCAGGATCAGTTTGTCTTCCAGACCGGACAGCCTTTCTGTAAGACGCCGGAAGTTATGCCTCCTACGCTCTGCAAAGGAAGGGAATTTGTCCAGCTGGGCGCAGCCGATGGCGGCCTGCAGATCCGTGGCCTTGAGGTTGTATCCGAAGTGGGAATAGACATATTTGTGATCATATCCCAGGGGCAGTTCCCCGTATTGCCGGTCAAACCGGTGGCCGCACAGATTGTCCTGACCGGAAGGACAGACGCAGTCCCGTCCCCAGTCCCGGAAGGAACGAATGCATTTATGCAGCAGGGGATCGTCGGTATACACCGCTCCCCCTTCCCCCGTGGTCATATGGTGGGGCGGATAAAAGCTGGAGGTGCCGATATCCCCGATGGTTCCCGTCAGCCGTTCTTTTCCGTCCAGTTCATAGACGCTGCCCAGGGCGTCGCAGTTATCTTCAATCAGCCACAGCCCGTGCTCGTCGCAGAAGGATTTCACCGCCTTTAAGTCGAAAGGATTTCCCAGCGTGTGGGCCAGCATAACGGCCTTCGTCTTCGGGGACAGGGCCTTTTCCAGCCGGGCCGTATCAATATTATACTGGGGGATAGTCACATCCACAAAAACCGGCACAGCCCCATACTGGATCACGGGAGAAACGGTGGTGGGAAAGCCCGCCGCCACCGTAATCACTTCGTCCCCCCGCCGGATCCTGCGTTCTCCCAAAAGCGGTGAAGTCAGCGCCATAAAAGCCAGAAGGTTCGCGGAAGATCCGGAATTGACAAAGGAGCAGTATCTTACGCCCAGGTACCCGGCCAGCTTTGTTTCAAACTGCTGGGTATAACGGCCGGAAGTAAGCCAGAATTCCAGGGCGGAATCCACCAGGTTGACCATTTCCGCGCTGTCGTACACCCGGGAAGCATAGGGAATCCTCTGGCCGGGCACAAACTCTTTCTTTGGCTCGTGATAGGTTTCACAGTAAGTCTTCACCAGTTCCAGGATCTCCTCCCTGGCCTGGGCCTCACTCTTGCCTGCAAACGGATTTTCACGCATGGTTGTTTCCCCCTTTTTCTGCATCTTCCAAAAAAGCCTTTATCTGCCGGCCGGTGCAGGAAACCGCGTCCTGTCCGTCCCGTATTCCTTTGGTCCATTCCACGGTTTTTTCCACCGCAGTCCGGATATCCCAGACCGGCTGCCAGCCGAAAACGGACGCCAGCTTGGAGCAGTCCAGCTTGAGAAAACCGGCTTCATGGGGGGATAAATCCGGCCGTTTTTCCCCCTCAGCCATCTCCGGCCCGTTCCAGGTCTGGCCTTCTCCCCAAAACCGGCAGAACAGCTCTGCCAGCTTTCCGGCGCTGATGCAGTCCGCTTCTTTGGGCCCCACGTTATAGCAGCCGGCCAAGGCAGGATTTTGTGCCTGTTTTGCCCCGATCATCAGATAGACGGACAAAGGATCCAACACATGCTGGAAAGGCCGGACGGAAAAGGGATTGCGGACAAAAACCGGCTTTTGTCCCAGCGCTGCCCGGATGCAGTCCGGTATGATCCGGTCCCTGGCAAAATCCCCCCCACCAATTACGTTCCCGGCGCGGACCGTGGATACCGCCGGTCCTTCCTTGGAAAAGAATGACCGGATATAGCTGTGCGTCACCAGTTCGGAACAGGATTTGCTGTTGGAATAGGGGTCAAACCCGTCCAGCGGGTCCGTTTCCCGGTATCCCCACACCCATTCCCGGTTGTCATATACTTTATCCGTGGTTACATTGACAAAAGACTCCACTCCCTGTGTCCTGCGGACGCACTCTAAGACATGGACGGTGCCCATCACATTGGTCGAGTAGGTTCCCACCGGATCCTGATAAGAGGCCAACACAATGGGCTGGGCCGCCAGATGAAAGACGATCTGGGGCCTGCACTCCCTGAAAGTCCGTTCCATATGTTCCAGATCGCGTACATCGCCGGTCACCGAACGCATCCGCCCCTCCAGCCCCAGCATTTCAAACAGGCTGGGCCTGGTCGGAGGTTCAAGACTGTATCCTGTTACCTGCGCTCCTGCTTCCAGCAGAATCTGGCACAGCCAGCTTCCCTTAAATCCGGTATGGCCGGTAACCAGGACTCTTTTCCCCCTGTAAAATTCAGCGATTCCCATTTCTCGTCTCCTATTTCTGTACCAAAAGGGACAGTACCTTAGGCCTTGCGCCTCTTTCATATTTGAATCCCAGCGCCTGTCGGATGATCTCCGGCAAATAGTATTTTTTTTCTGAAACCTTCAGATATCCCTGTTCTTCCAATCTGGAAATCTCCTCTCCTGTCAGCAGAATCTGATCCGCTGTCATCGGCAGAGATTTCTTTTCATTCATCTCCTGCACTTTCTGAAGGATTTCATAGATGCCCTTCATCTCTGCCTTCATCTCATCCAGCTTTTCGTTCGAACACGGTTCAATAGCCGCTTTTACTTCTGACGGCATGATAAGTCTATCATGCAGCGTGAGCTTTACACTCTGCCAGGAATCTGTTGCATATTTCAAAAATCGGACGATATCCCTGGCCTGAAGCTGTCCCGTAAAATCCGATAATGCCGCCAGGATCCAGCGATCGGAATAAGCCTCCTTTGAATCCGGCTTTCCCAACTTGATTCCCCAAAGCCCTGTCAGTCTCTTCACGAGTTTTTCCTTCGGCGCTACAGTGATATCGATCCCCGAAGCGAGTCTCGGCGCCGCCTTTGCCGCCAGCCATAGTGCGAGGCGCAGCGCCTCCGTCTGGTTCCAGTTAAGCTCATACCGGATATACAGGTTACGGAACTGTTCATAATTCGTTTCGATCGCCTCGCTGAGCAGATCCTTTCTCGCAAAGATCATGATTCCTATATTTCCGTATTTCAAGTTATCGATCTCATTTATGAGATATTGACAAAACGCTTTCACCGCTTCTTTCCAGCTATTGTCCTTTTCAGTCTGTGAGTCTTTGAAAAGATCTTCCAGGCCATCGACGATAAAGAGGATCCTCTTTTGGGAAGTTTGCAGAAATTCATCCAGTTTTTCCAGATTTTCAAATCCCGGATCCACAAAATTCAGCAGTATATGCTTCCACCAGTCCAGCCACTGCATGGAGTTGGAAAATTTCCTTCCCTCCAAGACTCTTTTGGTACCTATAAAATTCTCATCTGTAAATCCGCTGCGGACAGACAATTTTAACTGGGATTCGATCCTTTTTTCACAATTTCTGATTTCTTCACGGAATTGTTTGTTATTCAACGTCGAAAGAACCGGAATAATGATCCCGTCCTCCTGCTTTCCAGTTCCCGGCATACCTGTCCGGGATTTAAACTGTTCCCAGCTTCCACACTCCAAAAGCTGCTTGAATATATATGTTTTCCCCGCTCCTTTCGCTCCTCCCACCACGATTCTTGGCAATGTTTTACGAAAACCTTTTGCCATTTCCCGAATGGAGTCTGTCACAAGCATATTGGCATGAGGACTTCCCTCTGCTGTCACCTCATCCCTGGCGATTATATGAAGATTACGGAGCGATTCCCGGATCTCCTTCTCTGTGAAATCCCATCCTTCTTCTTCACTCAAAAACAATTCAGACACCTGTTTTTCCATCGCGGACGACAATTCCTTCCCCCGCAGCAACCCGCATATGGATTCGAAATCTTCTAGGTGAATCAAAGAATCTTCAAAACGGATTTCCGTTATATAGTCCTCTCTCAATACAGTTTCCGGAGAACTTCCCCTCCGCTCTTCTTCTTTCTTTTCAACGCTCTCCAGCAGTTGATCCTCGATTTCACCTACCTGCTCATCCGTCATCACCTGAGGAATCATCGTCAGCAGAATTCTGGCATGCGAAAGGCCTTCTCCGGTTTTCTCGCACACCTTCTCCAAAATCTGATTCATTCCTTTGATCGATTGAAGAGAGGTGGAAGTCACATAAAATTTGTTAACTCTGGAATCCAGCAAAAACGGAGCGGAATATCCCGTAATTCCTGCACGCAGATCGATCAGGATCACTTCTGCTCCTAACTCTCTGCCCAATTTTGAAAAGGTGTCCGTCACAAAAAACGGATTTTCCTGCGTAGAAAGTATCCGTTCTATCCCCGGAAGTCTTCTCATCATCTGCGCTTTTTCCCGATATAACGGCAGGAAAAAATGTTCGACCCGTCCCTGATCCGTGCTGATTTCCAGCGTGGAGCTTTCCACCAATTCCGCTATTTTTTTCATCACGCTGTCCGTCAGTTCCTCGAACTGCATGAGATTGAGCACATCCAAATAGCTTATTTCCGCACTGCCTTTCCCCTCCATCATCCACGTCAGCCCGGGAGCCTCCACATCAGCATCAATTACAAGAATTTTCTTCTTCGGATACTGTATAGAACACTCACGCAACAGGGAAATCAAAGAGAGCGTCCGCCCCACTCCCCCCTTATAAGAATGAAATGCCAGAATTTTTGCTCCGGGAAGCTCCTTTTCTTTCGCCGACGCAAAGCGTTGTTTTTCCTGGAAAAGTGGCGAAAACAGCGCCTTTCTCCTTTCGTCCTCGTCTTCTTCCAACAAAATTTCCAACTTTTCTCCGGTAAAATCTACTATCAGAAACAGACCCGTGTCGTCATAGTTTTTAGGGAAATGACTCTGAAACCACTCCCTGCTCAGGCGCATCGCTTCCTCTTTTGAATATCCGTGAAAATAAAGTACAATGCTATCGCTATATACCTTCACATCGCTCCAGCAGTCCGGCCATTCCTCCTGTTTTTCTTCGAGAATCTCCTCTATGTCAAACCATGTAAAAAAACGAATCATATGCGTTCCTCCAGCTTCTCACTTTATTTCCCCTCAATGAACAGCTATATACTCCGCAATCCTGCGCAATGTAGCTTCTTCTCTGTTCTCCTCTTCCTTTTCGGCTGCGGCTCCATAGCGCCAAAGCTGATTATACTGTTCAGGCAAAACATATCCCCCCGATTCTTTCAGGCGGATTTTCTTTAACGTATATTTCTGGATTATTCCGATTTCTTCCGCCATGGCTTTAATATCATGGCCATGCAACTTTTTCTTTTTATTTTCCGAATATTTCTTTAAATCTTCAAAATTATTTTTCCCAATCTGCTTTAAAATCAGACTCTTTAATCCGCATTCCACAGAATAAAAGAGCAACAGTCTCCTGCTCGCCGGAGACAGATTGAGTCCCTCTGTCCTGCAATATAAAAGATAGTGCTTTTCATAGCTTTGTCGATATTCTCTTCGAGTAATATTCAACTGACTCATCACACAAATCCCCCATACTCTTTATTCTAATTATCTTTATACACTTTTGCAACCTTCTAAATTTTCAGATTATTTTTCCTTCCCCATCCAGAATCACCCATCCCGGCCACAGCCCATGCAGCTCGTCCGGGTTCACCCGCTGCCCGTTTTTGTGCTTCGCCGGCCGGATCATGATTTTGTCGGGGTTGGGATTGAGCCGGGCCCCCCAGAAGCTGAAGGTGGAATTGGCGCAGACGTTGTGGCGGCAGCTGCTCATGAGCTGAATATCGTAAAAACTGTCCGCTCCGGTATTCCAGTCCACGACGGTATACCGGTCGCCGCGATAGCGATCCCGGGCGTAGGCGGGGTCGTCGGAAAACAGATAGAAGTGCGCGTCCGGAAAGCGTTCCAGCACGTAGCGGACAGCCCCGTCATAGTAGGATTCCGTACAGATTCCGCCGAAGAGAGCCGCATTTTGGGGATCCAGATAATCCCCCCGGCGGATGTGGATGCTGACCGATATTTCGCGCTTCATCTTTTCCATTGTAAGACGATTTTTCCCCGCGCTCGATTTCGTCTGAATCGTTTCGCTTTTCTCTCTGTTTTTTTTAATATTTTCACAATTCGAATTATTCTGAATATTCCGAATTATATGGCAATTTTCTTCATCCGTTTCAGAATTCTGACATTTCTCCTGTTTCGGAAAAATGATCTCATTTCTCAGCTGCGGCAGGATATCCGCGTAATATTTTTCGCAGGCCCAAAATCCCGTCAGGTACATATCGGTAAAAGAGAAGATTTCCGGATGATACAGGTCCGTTTCCCAAAAATGGCGCACCGTGCCCGGGGCCAGTTTGCGGCGCAGTTTTCCTCCCAGCCCTTCCCCGCCGGCAAGGCGCTTTTTTTCCGCTTCCGTACAAATGTCCATGGGCAGGTCATTAAAATAAGAAAGCTCCAGGCTGCGGGGGGCCAGGACGCCCTCCTGCCGTTCTTTTTTGGTATACCAGGAAACGTCCAGTTTCGCTTCCCTGCCCATGGATTTCAGTTTCCGGTACAGGGCGTATTGCTGCAGCTGGTTGCCCAGCCCGCCCATTACTTCCACAATAAGCATGACAGCCTTCCTTTCCCCATCTGCCAGAGGTATTTAAATTCCCGGGACCGTCCGAAGACCAGCAGGAAAATCCCGTTGAACACTACGGTAATCAGCGCCATCATCAGCAAAAATTTCGGGATGGTGACCCGGGGCATCAGCGCGTTTTGCAGCGGGATTAAAATCAGCAGGGTAACGCCGATTACCGCCAGGTATTTCACCGAATCCACAAAGTAGGATCCGGCCTTTTTCCCAAAGCACACCCGGTAGATGATAACGGGCTTTGTAATGTTGGCGATGATGCCGGAAACCACGGTCCCGATGTACACGCCCGCCATCCCCATCCGGCCCACCAGGGCCAGGGAAAGGACCAGGTTGACCAGTCCCTGGATCAGCGTCAGGTATTTGTCCTGTTCAAATACCCCTGCCGCCGTTTTGAAATTGGACAAAACGATCCTTTCTCCCTTAAAAAAGTAATCGATCAGATACCAGCTGATAATGGCCGCCGGCAGCACCCGTTCGGCCCCCACGTACAGCTCCACCAGCGGGGAAAGAAGCAAGAAAAAGCCCACGGCGGAAAAGCCGTATACCCAGATGGCAAAAAACCGGTATACTAAAAACAGTTCAAACTGGCGGTCTTTGCCCTCCGTGGCAATGAGGTTTCCGAAGCTGGAAATCACCGAATTGAAAATCACGTTGACATAGTTGGAAACCGAATTGATGATCATTTTGTAGGTGCCGATAAGTCCCACCCACACCACGCCAAGGAAGGCGGAAATGATGATGGTGTCCGTCTGCAGCCGGGCCATGTCCCCGATCCGGTGCAGCATCAGGGCTTTGGTTTTGCTCATCACATCGTCCTTCTCCTCCTTTTTCAGAGGCCGGACGTCCTTTTCTTTTAACAGGGGGTACTTACGGTCCAGGTAGCGGCTGACAAAGATCTTCTGGGCCAGCTCCACCGCTGCCTGAATGACCAGGTACAAAAGGAAGTTGGGCAAAAGGAAAAGCCCCGCCATCTGGAACAGCACCGTGACCATTTTGGTGATGGTGATGGCGTTGGTCTGGATGTAGTTTTTCTGCTCCGCGTTGGCCAGGCTGTATTTCCAGGCCACGAAATAGGTGCTCACCGTATTGAACAGATAGATCAGGTAATACACGCGCAGCTGCCCCATGGTAATATAACCCGGGTCCCCTACGATCACGGGAAGGAAGGGAACCAGCATAAGCCCCACCGCCGCGATGACCAGGGCGATGCCCCGGTAGGCTTTTTTGTACAGCTGCATATAGGATTTGATCTTTTCCTTTTCCCCCCTGGCCGCGGGGCCGTAAAGGCTGTAGTTCACCGCCGTGCCGATGCCCAGTTCCGCCAGGGAAAGCATGGTCAGGATGTCCGTATACAGGCCTTCCACCCCGGTGAGGGTATCCCCCAGTTTCATGATGAAAACATACCGCAGGGCAAAGCGCAGCAGCATGGTCACCACGTTGCCGGCAAGCCCGAATACGATGTTCCTGGTCGCGTATCTTACTCTTCCCACTTAAATCTCTCCATCCGTTTCTGCCAAAAATCGCAGCACCGTCCCCGTCCCCCAGGGATAGGCGCCGTAAATCTGGGGATATTCGGAAAATCCCCGGCATTCGCCCAGGCAGCCGTCCACAGCTGCCTGCGCAGCCTTCCGGCGCAGGCTTAGGGCAAGGGCTTTCAGCGCCTCTTGCACCCTTCCCGCCTGTTTTTCTTCATACAGGCCCTCCGAAAGGCCCACAGCCAAAGCCGTGCCGATCATCCCGTCGGCGGAATTGTCCCTCGGGCCGTCCAGCGCCTGCAATTGCCAGGAAAATCCCCCGTCGGGCCGCTGCCAGTCCAAAACCGCGTCCGTCAGCTGCCGAAAGGCTTCCGTCAGCAGATCCCCGTCCGAAATCCGGGATCTTTTGTCCCGCTCCCCGATCCAGGGCAGGCTTTCGGAAAAGCCTTTGAGCATCCAGCCGCAGGCCCTTCCCCAGCCGATAATCCCGTATTTTGTGCCGCTTTTTTCGTCATAACCATGGTAGGGCAGGCCGGTAGCCTTATCCATGCCCTTTTCCCAAAACTCCGTCAGCTGCCGGACGCCCAGCGAAAGCAGCCCTTCCTCCTGATGCTGCGCCCCGTACCGGCAGGCAAATGGGCAGACCATGCCCAGGGCGTCGGCAAAAATCCAGTCCGGATGCCGGCGGCGGTAGGCTAAAATCCCCTGCCCCGTTTTGGGGGCGCTCCGGATCCAGGATGCGCAGGTAGAAGCCGCTTCGCTGCACAGCAGGGCCTGATCCGGCTCCAAAGCGGTGCGGACGGCCCCGGCCGTTTTGGAATCCTCGTTTTGCGCTGACGCACCGGCAATCCGCAGCGCCAGCTGTCCGTTCATCAGGTTATCCACATACCGGATGGGAAATCCTGCCCTTTTCCACCGCCGCAGGTAAGTTTCCACCGCACGGAAAGCCTCCGAATCCCCCTCCCGTTCCCAAACCGCCAACAGCCCTTCCCCTAAAAGGGCGTTGGGCCAGGAATAACGGTCTGCCGGAACCGGTTTTTCCCCCCGGGCCAGGCTTTTGGCCGCTTCTTTGGCCCGGCTTTTCCGGCTGATTTCCGGCCAGGTCAAAATCTGTTTTCCCGCGGCGGACACAAGCCCGCCCAGCTGCCTTCTTTCCATGGCTTCCTCCCGTTGAATGTGTTCCTTTACTCTGCCAGCCTGCGGATCAGTTTCCCCGCTTCCCTGGCCCGTTCCCGGTATCCGGGCATTTCCGCCGTCAGACGGCTGCGGATGGCTTCTTCCTGCTTTTGAAGCCACAAAAAGGCTTCCGTCAGATCTTCTTTTTTCTCCAGGGTCTGCACCGGAAGCACATAGTTTTCCCAAGAACCGAACAGATCCTTTGCGATCCCCCTGGCTTTCACCGAATATCCCACCACCAGCGTAGGCACGCAGGAAGAGTAGGCCGCGATGGTGGCGTGGGTGCGTGCGCCGATAAACATCCGGCAGCGGCTGATATAGCCTTTCAGCCGGGGCGCGCAAGCGTCCGGGATGCAGAGCACCCGGCCGGAATCCCGGAATTGTTCATACAGCTGCCGGATGGGCTTTCTGTCGTCGCCCGAGGCCCAGACCACATGGGGGATCAGGGCCACGGAAAGGTCCGTGTGTTCCAGCACATGGCCGATAAGGGCGCTGTAATTTTCCATGGTAATCCCCGGCTTTTTTTCGTTGTCCACAATCATGGGGCTGACGTTTAGGCCCAGCATCTTTCCTTCCTTCCAGCCTTTTGGAAGGGGGAGGGTTTCGGTTTCCAGCAAAAAGGCCGGATCCGGGCACAAAAAGACGTTTTCCCGGATTCCCGCGTCTAAAAGGGCCTGATAGGTCAGGCTTTCCCGGGCGACAATGGCGTCATACAGGCGCATATCCTCTGCGATTTCCGGACGTCCAAGCAGTTCCGGTTCGATGGAGCAGCCAAACAGCACCGTCTTCGCCCCCTGATGATGGAACATCCGGTTGCTTAAAATCAGCCGGTCCAGCATGTTGTCATAGCAATAGTTGTCCCCGCCGATGGAAATGTTCAGCTTCCTCACATTTTTCCCGCTCACCGCGCCATAACGATAGCGCATGAAGCATTCCGGATCCCGAAGCAGGGCCCTTTTGGCATAATACCAGGCATGGACAAAAAAGCTGCCCTCGATGCTTTTTTCCGGGATGATTTCGGCGCACAGTTTTTCCAGGGAATAGCGCCGGTCTTCTTCCGGGCGGTTGGTAACAAGAACCGCCGGACGCGGCAGCATCCTGCAAAGGCTGTTGACGATGGCCTCGCAGCCGTGGTTTCCGCTGCCGGCGTGCATATACAATACGATCTGGTCCTCTCTCATGACGCGGATCCTTTCTTCCAAAGATGATACAGATTCAGATAAACGGCCGGACATGCCAGAAACAGCGCCGTTTTGATCCGGTAGCCGGAAGGCAGTTCTTTCGCGGCCCCGGGTATTTCCAGCCCTTCTTTCACGGCCTGCCGGCACCGGGAAATGCAGTCCCGATAACGATGCCGTTCCCCTTTTGGCAGACGCGCGATCTTGCCTGCCGCCAGCATGGCGGACACGGCCAGGATGGACGACGCTTTCGGCAGCAGGGACGGATCCCTTTTTTTTACGATTTCCCCGGCCAGACGCCAGCTTTTGATCTCATCCATGTAGGACGGCGAAAAAGGCCTCAGCATGGCCCCGGCCGGGTTGATCCGGTATGCGTATCCCGGATAATCGGTAATTCCCACCCGCTTTAGGTTGGGCAGCAGCTCCATCAAAAAAAGCATGTCTTCGCCGATGGTCAGATCCTCCCGGAAACGCACGCCGCCAACGGTCTCCTTCCGGTAAAGGACGCTCCAGCAGCGGGTACTGCCTTGCAGCAAATAGTCGGACAGATATTCTTTGGAATCCACTGTTTTTACAGAATAAATTGAATTATCTGAATTGTTCGAATTTTCAATATCTTTCCCGCTTTTTCCGTCCCACACAGAATAGCCGCACAAAACCAGGTCGCAGTTTTCTTTTTTCAAAATTTCATGCTGGATTTCCAGCATTTTTCTGTCAATTTTGTCATCGGCGTCCACAAAGGCGAGGTAGGAGCCTTCACTCTTTTCAATCCCTTCGTTCCTGGCGGAGGAAACCCCTCTTTTTTCCCGGGTGATTACCCGTACGCGGTCATCCCCTTTTGCCAGCCTTTCTGCCAGCTGTCCTGTGCCGTCGGTGGAACTGTCGTCCAAAATCAGCACCTCCAGGTCCTGCCAGGTCTGGGCCAGGACGGAGCGCACGCAGGTTTCCAGCCAGGCTGCGCCGTTGTAGACCGGGATAATGACGCTGATTTTTTCCGGATTTGCAGCCATACCGTCCCTCCTTCTTTATTTCGCCCCTTTTCCAAAGAGCACCACCGCCACGGTCCTGGCCAGGATTTTCAAATCCAGCGTCAGCGACCAGTTATCGATATATTTTAAATCCAGTTTTACCACTTCGTCGAAATCGTCGATATCGCTTCTGCCGCTGACCTGCCACAGGCCGGTAAGGCCGGGGGTCATGCTGATGCGTCTGCGGTAGTACAGGTTATATTTTTCAAACTCGTCTTCCGTGGGCGGACGGGTCCCCACCAGGCTCATGTCCCCCAGAAGCACATTGAAAAACTGCGGGAATTCATCCAGGCTGGTTTTACGCAGGAACCGTCCCACTTTCGTCACCCTGGGATCGTTTTCCATTTTAAACATCAGCCCTTTGACCTGGTTTTCCTGTTCCAGTTCCTTTTTGCGGGCTTCCGCGTCGGCATACATGGAGCGGAATTTGTAAATCTTAAACCGGCGGCCGTTTCTGCCGATCCTGGTCTGGGAAAAGAGCACGGGGCCGGGGGAATCCAGTTTGATGGCCACGGCCAGAAATGGCATGAGCACAAGGGTCAGGGCGGAACCGGCCAGCCCCCCGGCAATATCCATCAGCCGTTTGATCAGCTGGCGTTTGTAGCTGCTGTGAAACGCGCTGTAGGTGACCACGGTGAAATCCCCGAAATTTCCCACCTGTCCTTTGGTGGAGGTGCCGTCGAAGATTCCTAAGTTGTAATGGCAGGTCACTCCCATTTCCTCAAATCCCCGGATCAGCTTTCCCTTTTTTTCCTCCGGATACTCCGCAGACCCGATAAACACCTCGTCTAAGGGCAGCTGGCGGCAGGTTTCCAGCAGGCTGTCCCCGCCTCCCGCCACCGGGATCCCCGCGATTTTTCCCGGCCGGACGGAATCGTCCAGGCAGCCTAAGGAAACAATTTCATATTCAAACCCCAGCTTTCCCTTCAGCCGTCCCACCAGGTCTTCCAGCTGGTTTGCATAGCCGATGACCATGACTTTGGTGACGCTGCGTTCGGAGGCGAAAGCGGACCGCATCAGTTTTTTCAAAAGCAGGTGCGCCCCGTAGACGATGAGCACGTCCAGGATGAGGAAATATCCCATAACCAGGCGGGAAAAGACTTCCGCTTTCTGGATCATGAACAGAAAGAAGCCCACCACCAGCACCATCAGGACATTAAAGCGGAGCACCTCCCACAGTTCCTGCAGATAGCCCCGGGTCAGAAAGTCCCTGTTCCAGTCCAGGAAAAACCCGTACATGGTGGAAAAAAGGACGAAAAGGATGCACACCAGGATGTGTACGGATTTGTCCTCCATATCCACAAAATTCCCGAAGCGGATGTAATTGGCCAGCAGATAGGCGACTACGATGCAGACCAGGTCCGCAAGCCAGACGCCGTAAACGGCGATGATTCTGTTTCTGCGTTCCATACAGCCTCCTTTCAGCGTTTCCTCAGATCATAAATCCAAAACAGCAGTTTTAACCCGGTCAGATGCCAGAAATCCGGTTTTTTAAGCGTCCGGTAAAGGATGCGGTTTTCCCGCAGGCGAAGGGTCAGCCGGGCCCGGTTCAGCGCGCCGGCCACTTCCGGGTTTTGGCGCAGCCGGCGGATCCGCTTCCTCCAGCCTTTCTTCCCCCCCCTGACCTGGTTTTTCAGTTCCAAAAACAAAAGAAGCACAAATTCCCGGTCCGCCTGTCCTTCTTTGTCCGGCGCATGTTTGGCCTTCAGCACTTCCTGCATTTTTTGATTCAGCAAAAGCAGGTTTTCCTGCAGACGCGGATTGTAGCGGTGCGCCATGGAATCCCACAGGAAAAGATAATGATACCAGCAGGCGCCTTCCAGGATCACGATACGCTTTGCGTCCAGCAGGGCGGGCAGGGTAATGTTCATGTCTTCCCCCATAACAATGGACGGATCGCAGAAGTGCATGTTGTCCTCGATGAGCTTTCTGGAAAACAGCTTCATGCAGCGGGACAGGGTGATGGGACGCTTCTCTTCTCCCACCAGCCGCCCGAATACCTTATCCCGCAGCGCATCGCCTTCATAAACTCCGGGTTTAAGGGGCTGGATCACCGGAATGCTCCGGTTTTTCTCCTCCTGCACATAGTTGCCGCACAAAACCTCTGCCTGGCAGTCCGAAGCGGCTGCCATTAGCCCTTCTATCATTTCTTTGTCAATCCAGTCGTCGCTGTCCACAAAGCACAGATATTCCCCCGTACTGGCCGAAACCCCCGCCATCCAGGCGGACGTCAGCCCCCCGTTTTCCTTGTGGATCACCTTCACCCTGCCGTCCTTTCCGGCCCACGCATCGCAGAGGGCCGGACATTCGTCCGGGGAACCGTCATCCACCAAAATGACCTCGATTTCGGGATAGGTCTGTGCCAAAATGCCGGACACGCACCGGTCCAGCCACTGCCCGGTCCGGTAGACCGGGACGATTACGCTCACTTTTCTGCCCATGGTTCCTCTTTTTTGCAGACCTTCCCGTAAAAGTACACGAGCCGGTCCACGGTATTTTTGATATCATATTCCTGCAAAATCCGGTTTCTGGCGCGTCTGCCAATCCTTTCCCGCAGGGTTTCCTCCCGCAGCAAAAGAATCAGCGTTTCCGCCAGGGTTTTGGGATCTTTTGGGGGAAGGAGCACGCCGCAGCCGTCAAACCCCCGGGGCAGGCTGTTGTCTTCTGCGTCAACCCTCTTTCCCCCTTCCAGCACCTGGGGGATGCCTCCCACCGCGCTGACTGCAGGGCAAAGCCCTGCCGCCATGGCTTCCAGCAAAGAAACAGGCTGTCCTTCAAACCAGGTGGGCAAAACGAAAATGCTGCAGGTTTCAAACAGTCCTTCCCGTTCTTTCGGGGAAACCCATCCGGGACAGCGCACAAATTCCTTCAGGCTTTCCGCCTTTTCTTTGAGTTCCCCGTTTCCTTCTTCCCAGAATCCCCCCAGGACCAGTTCGAAATCCGGGATCGCTTTCCTTACCTGTACGGCGGCTTCCAACAGCTCGCCGATTCCCTTTTCCCTGCACAGCCGGCCCAGAAAAAGGACTCTGTGCCCGGAATAATCCCTTTTCCCCTTTTGGGGGACCGGCACCCCGTTTTGCAGGACGAATATTTTTTCTTCCGGCAGGATATGGGAGAAAAACTCCTTCCATTCCCCGGAAAGCACCAGGCACAGATCCGCCCGGTTCAGCCCCTTCCTTACCCATTCCCTGATCCTATCGCTGCACCGTTCATAGTAAAATCCCCGGAAATCCCCCCCGTGCTCATGCAGGAGGATTTTCTTATGAAACAGCGCCGCCAGCCGCATGAAAATCAGCTTGCGAAAGCAGCTTGCGTCCGCCGCCATATTCACATGGACCAGGTCCGTCCCCGGAAGGGCCAGGCAGAACCGGGCCAGGGCCAGGACTGCCTGCAGGGCTTTCCTGGCCCTGCTGCCGTCCACCATGGTCCCGATATAAGTCAGGTCCACCCGGCGGTCCAGCCCCGCCCCGTACAGGTTGTTTACCATTGCGGACACGCCTCCCTTGACGCTGCGGTCCGCCCCGATCATGACGACTTTCAT
>CALWGP010000027.1 GCA_944380095.1 uncultured Lachnospiraceae bacterium
ATCAAATAGAATTTTATGATTTTTGTACTCTTGCGCAGCGGCAGATATAACACGCCGCACTGGGTTTTTGCATGAAGGATCATCGCTTTTATCATATAACAACCGATGATATTTCATCCACAAGATCAACCTCAACCCTGTACTGTCCCTCAATCAGCACATAATTGACCTGATGCTTTCGGGCGAGTTTCAGATACCGTGCATTTTCTTCCAGCACCCGTTCCATCGTGCACCATCCGTCATCCAGCCGGTGTTCGATCACGTTGGCGTATTCCTTGATGCGGTCAAAATGGGTCCTGATGTAGTTCTCGCTCATCACGAGGCAATAGTACCGGATCTGTTCCAGATATTCCTTTTCAAAATCCTTCTTCCAGTCAAAAGGGATATAGCATCCTTCCACGATGAGGTTCTGTCCGTTTTCTATGGCCGTTTTCACCATTTCCCGGACCACAGGCCACAGATAGTCCGTGAGCGCGCCGTCATCCTCCGGCGTAAGTCCGGTATAGCCGCTGCGGATCAGGCCCATTTTCAGATGATCTATGGATAAATAAGGATAATGGTATCGTTCCAGCAGTTTCTGCGCAAGCAGCGTTTTTCCCGTATGGGACGGCCCCGTAATCAGTAAAATCATTTTTCTGAAAATCCTTCGCTTTTCTTCATCCTTTTTTCAAAAAACAGTCACATTTTCCCCTTAGAATAAAAACCGACAAGAAAAAGAGAGGAGGCGGACAACGGTATCTTCTGAACTGAATTGAGTACGCACACCCGACGCTGCAGCGGACCGACAATCCGCGGATACAGCGTCCACGCTGCAGGCAAATCCCTGCAACGTCATGAGGCAGTTACCCTTCCTCATTCCTTTACACTTCAGGCTGCGCTTTTCCTCCCCCCATGGAAGCGCAGCCTGTTTTTAAAATCGCATCTCATACAAATCGCAATACAACAGCTCCCTGATTTTCTCTATCACAGCTTCTTTGCCCATCGCCCGTTCCACCGCTTCCAGCGCTGCGTCGGTATTGTCGCTGCGGGCCGCATAGACAAGCACCCGGTCGGCGGAAGCGATCCGCCCGTCCTCGATGGGGGAAGTGTCCGCCAGATCGGCGAAATAGATCTCGTCGTACTGCATCAGTTCCAGGGAATCGTCCCAGATCATCCAGGCCAGGTTTCCGTTGTACCAGTAGACCACAGGCACCGCCGCGTTTTGTGCCGCAAAGGCGATATCGGCCCCGTCCTGTTCGTACAAAAACAGCACTTTCCCGTCCGCAAGGCCCCGTATCTCCCCGATGGCCGTCACTAGGATCAAAATCACGGCGAAGCCTTTCAGCCCCCGGTCAAACCCTTCTTTTGCCGTAGACCACTTCGCGCCGATCTGCCTGCGGATCCTGCCCGTACAAAAACCAAGCAGGCAGGCAAACAGCAAAAGCGCCAGCCCGTAAACGGGGATCTGATACCGGTTGGCCTCTTCCGCCGTCAGCAGGGCAGTCTTGGTCACCGTCAAAAAATAACCCGCTGCCGCCGCACCGGGCACCAGGAACATCCGGTACCGGTCCAGAAACCGGCCCATAGGCATCCGTTTCCCGCCGATGCGCCGGGCCAGCCCGGCCCCTGTGAGCAAAAGCAAAAGAAGCGCCAATAACAGCAGCGGCAGGCAGGAGCCAAAGGCGTATTCGTTCAGCAGACCGACAAAAAACCGGAATCTTCCCAGGGTATTGGACAGGTCAAAAAACGCCCCCATGGCCTCCGTCCCCCGGTACCCCCGGAAAATATGCCCCAGGCAGGCGGGATAGGAGAGGATGGCCAGAAACAGGGCGCCGATTACCGCCGCCGCGTAGACAAAACAGTCCTTCCATTTCTGCCCCCATCCTTTATGCTCTTGGGTTTCAAACAGCAGGTAGCATTCCATGGCAGCCGCCAGGAAAAAGAGGAAGACCGCGAAATAATAGTGGGTGAGAAAGCCCAGATAGACCACGGCCATCACAGGAAGATAAAAGCGCCAGCCCCGCTTCCTTTGCTCCAGGGCGTTCACATGCAGCCAGGAAACCAGCAGGATCCAAAAGCCCAGCAGCATATACATCCGCACCAGCATCACGCCGCTTAAAATGCCCGGGCAAAAGCCGTAAAGCAGGCAGCTGCCCAGCACTGCGGCCCGGTTTTTCCCGCTGATCTTTGCCGCCAGCAGGGCCACCAGGCACCAGCTGCCCACAAACAGCACGAGGTTGAGGGCCAGTCCGGACCACTTGGAAAACACCCCGGGCGTCAGGGAACAGACCGCATGGAGCAAAAGGTAATAAACCGGCGGATGCACGTCGTAGGTCTGCATCCGCACCACGTCCGAAAACCGAAACTGCTGCCCCGGCAGCACCCGGAATTCATCCAGGATGGATTCCCCCGTTTTCCACTCCCGGTCCGTAGGAACCAGGCCGGCGGTCACATTGGAAGAATAGTAGGAGTAATATTCGTCGTAATGGAATCCTGTTTTTTTCATACAAAAACAGAATGCTGCAATCACTTGCAGCATCAAAAGGATTCCCAAAAGCCACAGAAAAGTCCTTTTTTGTTCTGTTTTCTTCATCTTAAAAGAGCCCTCATCCTCACAGGGTTTTCATGTAAGCCGCGATGGCGTCATGCCAGTCCGCGAAGGAAAAATCCGTGGTCAGCCTAAACATCCGGTTATCCAGCACGGAATAAGCCGGACGGGGTGCGGGCGCGCCGTACTCCTCCGTGGTGATGGCTTCCACATGGGTATCTTTCCCCGCCAGCCGGAATACTTCTTTTGCAAAATCCGCCCAGCAGCAGCTGCCCTCGCAGGTGGCGTGGAACAGCCCGTAATTTTCCGTAAACAAAAGGGCGTCAATGGCCTTTGTCAGCTCCACCGTGCTGGTAGGGGAACCGAACTGGTCGCCCACCACCCGGACTTCGTCGTGGGTCTCGGACAGACGCAGCATGGTCTTGGCGAAGTTTTTCCCGTCCCCGTACAGCCACGCCGTGCGCAGGATAAACCAGCGGTCCGCAAACGCCTTCACAAACTCTTCCCCGGCAAGCTTCGTGGAACCGTAGGCGCCCATGGGGTTGGTGGGATCCGTCTCCACATAGGGCCGCGTCCCCTTGCCGTCGAATACATAGTCCGTGGAAATGTGCACCAGCTTCGCCCCTGTCTCCCGGGACGCGATAGCCAGGTTGCGGGCGCCGATGGCGTTGATGGCAAACGCTTTCTCATACTGGGACTCGCAGGCGTCCACCGCCGTATGCGCCGCGCAGTTGATAATCGCATAGGGATTTACCTCCCTTGCCAGTTTCATCACTGCATCGATATCGGTAATGTCCAGCTCCGCCACATCCGTATTGACGAAACTGATGTCCGCCGCGTTTTTATAATATTCATTCACTGCACGGCCCAGCTGGCCGTTGCATCCGGTTACGATAATTTTCTTCATCTTCTGCCTCCTGAAATCCTGTTTCGCAATATCAAACTGCTACTATTTTACCATTCTTCGGGCCATTTTACCACCTTCTGACGGATTTTCCCAGTAAAAAGGCCGCAAAAAAAGTTTTTTTCTAGTGACAAACTTTTTCCTCTGGGATATAATCAAAACTATGGCGCGGTTTTCGCGGATTTCTCCCAAAAACCGCAACCGATGCGAACGAAAAAGGAAAGTGAGGATGTTACATGAAAAAACTGGCTGTACTTGTGTTGACAGGTCTTGCATGTGCTACCCTGCTGTTTGGCTGCGGCAATAAAGACGAAAATGTGGAAACCGTAGCGATCAATGAAGTGGAAAGCACCCCTGCAACTGTCGCCGAGACGGAAACCGAAACGGAAAGCGCCGTTGAAGAAGACGTTCCCCCCGAAGAAGGAATGGTGCGCAGCCCCCTGACCAACGAATGGATCAGCGGCGACATCGCGGACCAGCGTCCCATCGCGGTGATGATCCCCAACGAAAACGCGGCGCTGCCCCATTATAATATTTCCAACGCGGACATTCTTTATGAATGCAACGTGGAAGGCAACATGACCCGTCTGATGGCCGTATTCAAAGACTGGGAAAACCTGGACCGGATCGGCAATGTCAGAAGCTGCCGCGACTACTATGTATACTGGGCAAAAGAATGGGATGCCATCTACTGCCACATCGGCGGCCCCTTCTACATCCTGGACATCATCAATGATCCCACCACGGATAATATCACGGAAGCGGTCCTGGCCAGCGACAGCAGCCAGAAAAAAGGCCTTTATGCCAACGCTTTCACCCGCGTTTCCGACCGGAAAGCACCCCACAACGCTTACTTAAGCGGCGAAGGCGTCTTAAAGGCCATCGACGCTTTGGGCTATTCCAGAACCTACACGGACAACTACGAAGGCGAACATTTCAAGTTTGCTTCCGAGAGCAATCCCAACACGCTGGAGCAGTATGAAGACGCCCTTCCGGCAACCAAGATCGATCTGTCCGGCGCGTATTCCATCACGAAGACCTACTTTGAATACAATGAAGAAGACGGTCTGTACTATCGGTTCCAGGGCATGCAGAAAGGCGATCCCGCCCATGTGGACGCGGCTACCGGCGAACAGCTGGCATTTAAGAACATCCTGGTCCAGTACGCCCACTATGAAACCAGGGACGACAAGGGCTACCTGGCGTTCCAGTGCCACGACGATACTAAGGACGGCTACTATTTCACCAACGGCAAGGGAATCCACGTAACCTGGAAGAAAGATTCCGACTACGGCCCGACCAAGTTCTACGATGACAACGGCAACGAAATCGAGCTGAACACGGGCAAGACCAATATCTGCATCCTGGAGGACGGCAAGACCTTCGACGCGGAATAATAAAAACAGTATGTAAAAAAGGCACATACCGCACCCCCCTAAAAACGGGGAAGCGGCATGTGCCTTTTTGTCCGGTTGACCCGATACCGGGCGGCTTATTCTTTCTTCCTGCCTGCCAGGAACATCGGAAGGAGATTTGCGAGAATCATCACGATCACATATCCGGTCAGCGCCGAAGACATTGCCGGTACAACGTCCAGCATAGCGCTCCAGTCTTCCTCAGTCACCCAATCCAATACCATTCTGTATTCGAAAAGAAGGGTCAGGGATACGAAAGTCAGCGAACAGGCAAAAGCCCGGAAAGCCATACTTTTCTTCTTTTTTAATTCCATAAACCAGCCTGCTGCACAAAATATCACGCTTAACAGTCCGCAAATAATCCACATCTTTCCTTACCCTTCTTCCATCTTCCGGATCACTTCGTCCGAATATTTCATCATGGCGATTCCCGCTTCGTATGCCCCGATGGCGGCGGGATTTTCCCTTCCCATAGCGTTTTCGGCAATGAGGGCCGGGAAATTCACCCCGCAGTGCCAGGCATGGGGATACCCCCCGCCAAAGCGCGGATTGATTTCCGAAACGTACCACTTTCCCTCTATCCGGAACAAATCCATGTCCACCGGGCCGCAGAGGGGCAGGGTCGCCGCGGTCCGCTCAATCAGCTCAAACAGCTCCGGTTCCCGCACGGACAGGGATTTTTCCGTTTCCCCCGCACGCATCCGCACCTTCTTTTTGGTGAAAATGGAAACCACCTTCCTGCTGAACCGGTCCACATACAGATCGGCCCCGAATTCCTCCCCCGTGGCCAGCTGCTGGATCAAAAGCCCTTCCGGGCTGTGCCGGTACAGCGTTTCCAGCATCTCCCGATCCTGCACTGCGGCAATCCCCATGCTGCCGCAGCCCCGCACCGGTTTGACGAAAACCGGGAAGGTCAGGCTGCCTTCCGCCAGCGCCCGGTCCGCTTCTTCCAGGCTGCGGCAGGTGGTCAGGGCAGGGAGGCCGTTTTCCTTTAAATGCCTGTAAAACCGATATTTATCCCGGCACAGCTCCACCGCTTCCCTTTCCGAAACCACGGCCCAAATCCCCTCCTGTTCAAACAGTTCCCTGTTTTGGGAAATGAGCTCCAGCTCGTCCTCGAACAGGGGCAGGACCGCGTTTACCCCTTCCTTTTTGCAGATTTCCAGCAAATGCGCCAGATAACCCGGCTCCGTCATCCGCTCCACCAGATACCAGTCGTCCGCTTCATAGAGGGCAGGGGCCCAGGGGCTGCAGTCCGCTGCGACGACCCTGCCGCCCTCCGGCCTCTTCGCCAGCGTTTCCTTAAAAAAGCGGATCAGTTTATTCCGGGTTCCGCAGCTTAGAACCAGTATCGTCATCTTTCCCTCCATACAGCTTGCAGTTTTGCACATATTCTTTCGGCGTCCAGCGTTTGCGCACTTTTTGAAGCTCCCCGTTTGTGCGCACGTATACGTCCGGGAAATACCGGATAAACAGCGGGGCCAGGCTCATGGTATAGCCGCCCACGTTTTCATAGACAATCCGGTCCCCTTCCTTTAACTCCGGCCCGTTCTCCAGCTCGAATATCCGGTCCACTTCCATGCAGGAATAGCCGGAAATGCACTGTCTTTCCATCCGCCTGCGCCCCTCTTTTGGGGACGCCAGCTTAAAGTGATACAGATAAGAGGATTTGATCATGGTGGGATCCAGCTGGAAACGGCTGCCGTCCGTGATCAGATACCTTTTCTCCCCGATGTCCCGCACATCCAGCACCCGGGTTTCGAAGGTGGTAGCGGAAGACAAAAGGGAGATTCCCGGTTCCACGATCAGGGCCGTCTGCTCGGGGGAAAACTCTTCTTTCAGCACGGCCGCTATGGCCGGGAAATAATCCGGATACTGGGGCCGTCCCGGGAGACCGCCGCAATATCCCCCGCCTAAGTCCACGTAGGAAAGATCCAGGTCAAATTCCCGCTTCAGGCGGCAGGCCATGGAAGAAATGGCTTCAAAAATCGCCACGCTTCTGGACTTGCTGCTGGAATGCAGGTGCAGCCCCGTGATATGGATCCTCTCCCTTCGGCGCAGCCGTTCCACTACCCGGCCAAAGGTCCCGTTTTCATAGGAAAAACCAAAGCGGCCTCCCTCTTCGCCCATGGTCGTCTCCCCGGGGCAGAGCCGTTCCAGATTAAAGTTTACCCGGATTCCCACGCTAAACTCCCGCTCCGGATGGCTGTCGCACAACTCTTCCAGCCAGTCCAGCTCCCGCCGGCCGTCCAGGTTCACGATCCCCCCGGCCAGCAGGGCCCGCTCAAAAGAAGTCCTCTCCTTGACCGGGCCATTGTAAATGATCTCGCTTTCTTTAAACGCAAGCCACCGCGCCAGGGCATATTCATCGTCGGAAACCACTTCCGCCATGACGCCTTTTTCCTTTAAAAAAGTGACCAGCCAGGGCAGGGAATTGGTTTTAAAGGAATAGCCGATCCGGTAATGGTTCCAGGACGCTTCCAGGGAATCTTTCAGCATGTTGAAATCCTTAAGCAGCTTTTCTTCATCAATGATATAGCAGGGGGTCTGATACTCCCTTTCCGTCATTTCCTTTTCCTCACTTCGCATAATAGGCCGCGATTTTTTCCACAGCCCGGATCACATCGTCCACATCCCCGTCCGACAGGTTATAATGAAGGGGCAGCGTCAGGATCCCTTCATAAAGCTTTTCCGCCTTGGGGCAAAGGCCCTTCCGATATCCCAGCTTCTGATACCAGGGGAAATAGTAGACCGGGATGTAGTGTACGTTGCACCGGATGTTTTCAGCGTCCAGGGCGTCGAAAAATCCTTTCCGGTCAATGGTAAGGCTCCCTGTCCGGATGCGGATGATATAGAGGTGCCTTGCCGTATCGGACTCCGGGATCTCCTCCTGCACGATAAGCTGGGGAATTTTCCGGAACGCCTCATTATAACGGGCTACGATTTCCTTCCTCCTTTGGATGAACCGGTCCAGCTTGTCCAGCTGGCTGATCAGCAGGGCGGCCTGGATATCCGTCATCCGGTAGTTGTACCCAAGCGCCACCTGTTCATAATACCAGGGGCCGTCCGGCTGCTTTTCCATCAGGGCCGGGTTCCTGGTAATGCCGTGGGCCCTGTACAGCGACAGCTTTTCATAGAGGGCCGGGTCGTTGGTCGTCACTGCCCCCCCTTCCCCTGCCGTCACCGTCTTCACCGGATGGAAGCTGAAGGTGGTCATATCCGCAATGCTGCCGGTAGGCCGCCCCTTATATTTTGTGCCGATGGAATGGGCGCCGTCCGTGATCAGCAGGATCCCTTTTTCATGACAGATGGAAAGAAGTTCGTCCAGCTGTGCGGACTGGCCGGTAAAATCCACCGCCACCACTGCCTTCGTCTTTTCCGTAATCCGTTCCCGCACGCTGGCGGGATCAATATTCCAGGTCTTTTCGTCAATATCCGCAAAAACCGGGCGGGCCCCGCAGTACAGGGCGCAGTTGGCGGAAGCGGCAAAGGTGATGGGTGTGGTGATCACCTCATCCCCCTCCCCGATCCCGGCTGCCAGGCAGGCCACGTGCAGCGCTGCGGTACCGTTGCTTACCGCCACCGCATATTTGGCCCCTGTCACACGGCACAGCTTTTCTTCAAGCTCCCCGATTTTCGGGCCGCAGGTCAGGTCGTTCCCGCTTCTTAACACATCCAGCACCGCCTGGTAGTCCGCTTCATCCAGATATTGATGTCCATAAAATAATTTCGTATTCCTTACGGGCGTTCCGCCCGCTATCGCAGGTTTTTCCAACATTGTCCTCTTTCCTTTCCCTTTCAGGTCCGCCTTTCCTGCGCTTTAACGTTTCCCGTATCCGTCAGGCCCCTTTGACCAGTTCCAGGCGGTTCACAGCGGAAAAGATCGCGCGCACGGACGCCCTGGTGATGTTGGAGCTGACGCCCACACCGTAAGTTACCCGTCCGCTCTCTGCGTCCAGCATATGGATATAGGCGGCCGCCTGGGAGCTGGAGCCGCTCTGCAGGGCATGTTCTTCGTAGTCCAGCACCCGGATATCCAGATGGAAGGTTTCTTTGAGTCCCCTTTGCACCGCGTCGATGGGGCCGTTGCCTACGGCGGTAAACTCCCTGGGAACGCCCGCCAGATCGTAATTGACCGTCACCTTCGTGTCGAATTTCCCCGCTTCTGTGGAGGAACTCAAATCTTCCACCTTCAGGCGGCGGAAATGCAGCGGCTCTTTCTGGTTAAGATACTCTCTGCGGAAGGCGTCCATAATCTGGTCCGGGGAAACCTCCCCCTGCTTTTCGGAAATTGCCTGGATGACGTTGGCAAACTCCCGGTGCATGGCTTTGGGCAGCTTGAATCCAAAATAAGTGTCCATAACAAAGGCCACCCCTCCCTTGCCGGACTGGGAATTGATCCGCACGATGGGCTCGTATTCCCTTCCGATGTCGGAAGGATCGATGGGCAGATAGGGAACCTGCCAGACGTCGCTCTTTCTTTCCTGCATGGCGTGCACGCCTTTGTTGATGGCATCCTGGTGGGAGCCGGAAAAAGCGGTAAATACCAGTTTCCCGGCATAAGGATGGCGGGGATGGATGGGAATTTTGCAGCAGCGCTCATATACGTCGATAATCTCGTTTACATGGCCGATTTCCAGACAGGGATCGATGCCCTGGGAAAACATGTTGTAGGCGATATTGAGCACATCCACATTGCCCGTGCGCTCCCCGTTTCCAAACAGCGTCCCCTCGACCCGCTGCGCCCCGGCCAGAAGCGCCAGCTCCGCGCTGGCCACGCCGGTGCCCCGGTCATTGTGGGGATGGACGCTTAAAATAATGCTGTCCCTGTCCTGGAAATGCCGGTCCATCCATTCGATCTGGTCCGCATAAACATTGGGCGTATTCATCTCCACCGTGGAAGGCAGGTTAATGATCATGGGATTCTCTTTTGTGGGGCCCCATGCTTTCTGTACGGCCGTGCAGATTTCCAGCGCAAAATCCAGTTCCGTCCCGGTGAAGCTTTCCGGGGAGTACTCCAGGATGATTTTCCCCGGGAATTTCTGCGCCCGTTCTTTTACCATCTGCGTTCCCTTCACCGCGATTTCCACGATCTGGGGACGGTCCATGTGGAAAACCACATCCCGCTGCAGGGTGGACGTGGAATTATAAATATGGACGATGGCCTGCCTGCATCCTTCGATGGCCTCGAAAGTCCGGTCAATCAGTTCTTCCCTGCACTGGGTCAGCACCTGCACGCAGACGTCGTCCGGAATCATATTTTCCTCGATCAGGCGGCGCAGAAAATCGAACTCGATCTGGCTCGCCGCGGGAAATCCCACCTCGATTTCCTTAAATCCCAGTTTGATCAGGTAGCGGAACATCTCGATTTTCTCTTCCACTACCATAGGATCGATCAGCGCCTGGTTGCCGTCCCGCAAATCCACGCTGCACCAGACCGGCGCTTTTTCGATCTCTTTGTTGGGCCATTGTCTCTCCGGGTAATGCACCACGGGATTTCTCCGATATCTCTGATAATTCATTTCCTTTTCCTCCTGTCTGCGGAATGTTTTTTATACCGATACCATAAAATATCAGCCCAGGTTTCCCTGAGCTGATCATACACCTATTCGCTATTCGCCAAGACCGCTTTCAATCGCCTTTACCAGTGCGTCCAGCGCCTCCCGTTCATCTTGTCCGTCACAGGTGAGTTCAATTTCATCTCCACATTTCACGCATGCGCCAAGCACGCTTAAAACGCTCTTGGCATTGGCTGTACTCTCCCGAAATGTGAATGTAATCAATGACTTGTACTGCATCGCTTCCTTACAAAGGATACCTGCCGGCCTCAAATGAAGTCCTGTAGGGTTTTTGATCACTACCTTCTGGCGTACCATCGTTTTCCCTCCCCTTCCAAACTCTTCGCAGGGTTTTTTCTCTATGCCTATCATATCATTATCCGGTCAATATCGCAAGTACCGGATTCGTCCCCATACCGGGCGCGTCCGGACTAGATCATCAGGTTCTGGATCAGTTCCGCCAGCTTGTGTGCCTCTTCATCGATCCGCTTCTTATCCTTGCCTTCAATCATAACGCGGACTTTGGGTTCCGTTCCGGACGGGCGGATCAGGACGCGGCCTTCGCCGTTGAATTCTTTTTCCAGCTTTTCAATCGCCGCCGCAATTTCCGGATATTCCATGTAATGCTCTTTCCGATGGTTGGGTACCTTTGCATTTACCAGTGCCTGGGGCATCACCGTCATGATCTTTGCCAGCTCGGACAGGGGTTTGCCGGTCACTACCATCACTTCCAGCAGATGGAGCGCTGACAAAAGTCCGTCCCCCGTGGTATTTTCATCCAGGAAAATAATGTGGCCGGACTGTTCGCCGCCCAGGCTTGCGCCGATTTCACGCATCCGTTCCAGCACATAGCGGTCCCCCACCTTCGTCTTTTCCATGTGGATCTTTTCCTTTTCCCCGAACAAAAACAGGCCCAGGTTGCTCATTACCGTTACTACAATGGTATTTTTCTTCAGCTTGCCCATGTTTCTCATGTGGGCGCCCACAATGGCCATGATCTGGTCGCCGTCCACGATATTGCCCAGTTCATCCACTGCCAGCAGGCGGTCTGCGTCCCCGTCGAAAGCCAGGCCGATTTTTGCCTTTTCATATACCACCCGCGCCTGCAGCTCTCCCATATGGGTGGAACCGCAGTTGGCGTTGATGTTCGTCCCGTCCGGCATATTGTGGATCGGCACCACTTCCGCCCCCAGCTGGCGAAGGGCCTCCACGGAAGTGTAGTGGGCGGCTCCTTCCGCACAGTCCACCACGATCTTCATCCCGGTCAGATCCACCGGGACCGTCTGGACCGCATGGTTAATATATTCTTCCCTGGCGTCTTTCCTGCTCTTTACCTTGCCCACTCCGGAACCGGTGGGAAATTCCACCCCCGTCATCCCGTTTCGGATCAGTTCTTCAATCTCGTCTTCCAGGGCGTCCGGAAGCTTGTAACCGTTTCCGTCAAAAAATTTGATGCCGTTGAATTCCATCGGATTATGGGAAGCGGAAATCACAACGCCCGCCTCCACTTTATATTTCTGGGTCAGATAGGCAATAGCCGGCGTAGGGATCACGCCCACATAGACAGCGTTGGCGCCCACGCTGCAGATTCCCGCCATCAGGGCGTTCGCCAGCATATCCCCGGAGATACGGGTGTCACAGCCCACCATAATCGTAGGCTTATGCTTATTTTCCCTGGTAAGGATATAGGCGCCTGCCTGCCCCAGCTGCATCGCCAAAAGAGGGGTCAGTTCTTCATTTGCCACTCCCCTGACGCCGTCTGTTCCGAACATTCTTGACATAAATAGCCTCCTTTTGCCGCCACCGCGGCTCTTCCTTTCTGTCACCGGGTCAGGATGCGGCCTGAACCGTCTCCTGGGCCCTCCTTGTCAGCCGGATCACCGCGGTAACAGGGGAAACCTGCTGCACGGTATCCGGCAGGATAAAGTTGACGGTAATCTCCACCTCGCCTGCGGGGGGGCTGCCCGCCGCATCCAGCAGGGTGGACACGTCCGCATGGGGCGTAACCGACGATGCGTCCGTCAGATTCAGATACCGCTGCAGTCCGGCAACCGTCAGCGTAATATCCTGCCCCTGCACCACTTCCGCCTGCCATTCGGCAGGCACATTCAAAAGCTGGATGGAAGATTCCGCAATACTGATATTTTTTCTGTGGATGGCTTCGATCTCCACCGTTACGGAAACCGTCCCGTTAAAGGAAGAATCTCCAAAGCTCACGCCGGAAGGCAGGTAATCCCTCAGGTTCACCGTCTCCGTCACGCTCTCTTCCGCATCCGTCACATCCAGACGCTCCGCCGGGATCCGGATACTGGTCACTTCTTCCAGGGCGCTCTCCCTGCCGGCAACCAGGACCGTGGCAGGATCCACGGATACCACGCCCGTCATGCTGTAGCCATCCGCAGGCGTCCCCGAAACCTCATATTCCACCGGTACCTCTTTGGTATTCAGAATCGGCACCGTGACGCGCACGCTGCTGATATTCTTCTTGATATCCGAGCTGGTAATCTCCGCGCCGTCCGCATCCAGCAGCTTGATGGGCGCTTCGATCTCCACATCCGAAGTGACGGAATCCAGGGAAACTTCCACTACCGCGCGGGCCACGGAATTCACAATACTCTCCGGGCCGGAAAGGCTGATCCGGTTGGTTTCCGTTTCCACCCTGCCCGCTACATAACCGTCGGCAAGGGTGCCGTTTTTCACTACTTCTATGCTCAGCTGCCGGTTCTTCTTGTCTTCTACGTCAAGGGAGACATATTCCTTATCTTTCTGGATGGTCTCCACGCTGTCCGCCAGATATCTGTCGTTGATGGTCACTTCAATGGGGACCGCATTTCCTTCCGTCATTTTGGAGCAGTCCGCTGTAGCGCTGATATTTTCCTTGCTCAGTTCTTCCAGGACCGTGCGGGGCGCCCGGACCGTTACCCGGATCCTGTCCGTACCGTCCTCCACCTTATACGTTTTGTTCTGCGACGTAATGCTTCCCGTATTGGTCAGCTGCACCTGTACGTTATAGAAAGCCTGGGTGCCCACCGGGTTATTGATCCCTGCCGCCACCATCCACAGGATAATGGCAAAAAGGACAGCCATCACTTTCAGACCGATATTGTTCAACAGTTTATTTTTCATTCCGGGG
This sequence comes from uncultured Lachnospiraceae bacterium, assembly GCA_944380095.1. GTDB lineage: Bacteria > Bacillota > Clostridia > Lachnospirales > Lachnospiraceae > Gallintestinimicrobium. Next base: position 13,538 of record CALWGP010000027.1, read on the forward strand.
CCATCCTTTCCAGCGTTTGCGCTCTTTTTCGTCCGTGGATTTGTTCTGGATGGATTTCAGTTTTTCTTCCAGCTGGGCGGCGGTAAGCCCCCTGCTTAAGCGTCCTTTATAGGCAACGCTGATTTTCCCGGTTTCTTCCGAAACGATCACCGTCATGGAATCGGTGGCCTCGGAAATGCCGATCCCGGCCCTGTGCCGCGTTCCCAGTTCCTTGCTCAATTCCATATTATCCGATAGAGGAAGATAACAGGTCGCATAGGAGACCCGGTCCCCCCTTACAATAACTGCTCCGTCGTGAAGCGGGGTATTTTTCTCGAAAATATTGATCAGAAGCTGGCTCGTTACCAGGCCGTCCACTTCGATGCCGGTCCGTTCATACTCCACCAGGGAATCCTTCTGCTTGACCACAATCAGGGCCCCGGTCTTTACCTTGCCCATTTCCACGCAGCCCTTGGTGATCTCCCGGATGGTCCGGTCCGAAAACAGTCCCTCTTCCCTTTTGCTGTTTAGCTCAAAGGGAATCAGCGTATCGATGAGGTTTTTATTCCCAAGCTCTTCCAGCGCCTTCCGCAGCTCCGGCTGCAGTACCACAATCAGCGCGATAACCGCCAGGCTGAAAACGCTCCTCGCAATCCAGAGGATGGTATCCATCTTCAAAATCTCGGCAATCACCAAAAAGACCATGATGACAAAGACCCCTTTCAACAAGGCCCATGCTCTGGTATTCCGGATAAAGACCATCACGTAATACATCATGATGGAAATGATAATGATTTCCACCACGTCCATCACGCTGATAAACTGGAAATAGGTTAAGTACCTGCTCGCAAACTCTCTGATCTGTTCCATGTGTCACCCCGCTTATTTTCCGCTTTTCCCCCTGACATGGCTGCGGCGCACGCCCTGATTTGCGCGCTGGGTGGTAATCCGCTTCACCCTCTTTTCCGGCGCCGCGACTGCCATCTTCGGAACCGCTTTCACATAGTAATAGTATTCATCGTCTTCAAACTGCACTTTTTCCGTGCGCGCATAATCCAGATTAAAATGGAAGAACTGCATCAGGAGGGTCAGCGCCGCCCCGATTATGCTGCCGAAAATCACGCCGCCGATGGAAAAATTCGCGTCGTAAATCAGATCCCCCACCAGCAGGATCACAATGTCCGCCAGCGCTCCCACCAAAATGGCAAGGGCCCTGGAATAATCAATGCTCATCCTGCGGATCCCGTATACCAAAAGCACCGTAATGGCAAAGGCCGCCGCCACAATCACCATTTCCCGGTTCTGCATCACCCCGGAAGTCACATCCCGGAATCTCTGCAGCATGGAGTCCGCTTCCGCCGCCCCCAGCGCCGCCGCATTCCCGGTTACATAGGACAGCACATAGTAAAGGACAACCCCGCAGACCACAGGCACCGCTGCGGCAGGCGTACCGAAAAGCCCTGCAGCCAGCGGCATAAGGTAGGGGATTTTCCATACAAAAAGCAGGGGTGTCACCAGAAGGACCAGATGGTTCTTCCCGGAAAAACGAAGATAAAATACCAGGATAAACAGATAGGCCAGCAAAAGGACCGCCGTACATTCCAGGGAAAGCGCCACCACATGGGCCAGCAGGAACGCCCCGCACAAAAACAGCATAACCCCCAGCGGCAGGAAAGAACACAGCAGCGCAGCCACCAGGACCAGCGCCGGATTGTTGATCGCCTCCATATATCCCAGCCGGGAGTTAATGGTGATAAACAGGATCAGCGCCAGCCCGAATTTTAATACCGGCACGATAAATTCTTCGTATTTTGCATAAAAGCTCTTGATGTATTCCTTCATCACCAGAAGATTTGTCATAATCAGTATCCTCTCAGAGTCCTTCCTCTTCTTCCTTTTCGTCCAGGTCGTTTAAATATTCCAAAAACAGGCTCAGCCGCTTTCTGGTCTGCGCATAACGGATCAGATAAATAACCCAGGTCACAGCCATATAACCCGCCAGCACAATCAGGTACAAAAGCAGGATCTTCTGCCCGGTGGCAACCAGGTCCATGGAATAGATGTTCTCCATGACTTCTACAAAGTTGAAACACAGCCATGCGCCAAAAGCAGCCAGGAAGGCAAGGGTCACCACAACAAAAGACAGGATCATCTGCATGCCGATATAATCGTTCCGGAAATAACCGGCCACCGCCATGTCCTTTTTCCCGCCGTGTTCTTCATAGGACGCCATCTTTGTCATCCGCAAAACCTTTTCCTGGTCGATCATCCGCGCTCCTTTACCGGTCCGGTCTGCTTCCGGCGGACAGTGCCGCAAAACAGACTGTATGGACCCCTTTTTTCCTGCATTCTGCCGCGATTTCATCCACCGTGCTCCCGGTGGTATAAATATCGTCAATTATAACAATCGTACTTAATTTTACATCATCTCGCCTTATTTTAAAAGCCTTTTTCAAATTATTTTGGCGTTCCGCAGCGTCCAGCTGCTTTAAGGGCGCCGTATTTTTTTCCCGTATTATCCAGTCGGAAAGCACCGGGATCCCCAGCCGGTCCCCGATCTGCCCCGCCAGGAGGGCTGCCTGGTTATACCCCCTTTTTTCCAGGCGCTTTTTGTGCAGCGGGACAGGGATCAGGGCGTCCGGCTTCCAGGCCAGGATCTGCCGTCCCAGCCGGCAGGCCATTTCACCGCCCAAAAATTCGGCGTATTCCCTCCTTGCGCCGTATTTGAACCGGTAAATGGTATTCCGGACGCTCTGGTACTGATACAGGGAAATCCCCCTGTCGTACACATGTCTTTTATGCGCGCAGTCCGCGCAGTATTCCTGCCCGGCGTCCGACAGCTGTCTGCCGCATTTGAGGCAAAAAGGCGGATGCACATAGCGCAGCTTCGGCCGGCAGTTTGCACAGATCAGTTCCCCGGCCGGTTTTACCGGCCTGTCGCAGACAGGACATCTGCGGGGAAACAGCAAGTCTTTCAGTGTCAGCAATCTTCTCCTTTCAGTTCCCGGATTCTTTTGTCCAGGCTGGTATATCGCTTTGCCTCGCTCTCATTGGCGATCATCTCCCTGACTACCTGCCTGTTTCCCAAAATCGTAACGCAGTCCCGGGCCCGCGTCACGCCCGTATAGAGGAGGTTGCGGTTAAACAGCATCCGCGGCCCGCCCATCAGCGGCAGGATCACAGCCGGATATTCGCTCCCCTGGGATTTGTGGATGGTGATGGCATAAGCCAGTTCCACTTCCTCCATCTGCTGGAAAGAATACGTCACCCTCCTGTGTTCGTCATATTCCACCACGACCGAACGTGCGGATTCGTCAATTTCCCGGATCATCCCCATATCCCCGTTGAAAACGCCTACGCCCCGGTCTATGGGGATCCCGTAGCGGCTGACCACCTCCCATTCCAGCTGATAGTCGTTTTTGGTCTGCATGACCTTATCCCCTTCCCGGTACAGGGTATCCCCAAGCTGGACCTCCCGCTTGGATTCCCCGGGCGGATTGAGCTGCCCCTGCAGGACACGGTTTAAAGTCTCCACGCCAAGGTTTCCCTTGCGCATGGGGGTAAGCACCTGGATATCAAAGGGGGAAGCCTTCACATAAGGAGGCAGTTTCTCCGAAATCAGCTGCACCATATGTTTGTAGATCACCGGGATGCTGTTTCTCTCCAGGAAGAAAAAGTCCCGGCTTTTGTTGTCCAGCCGGATCTCCTCCCCCCGGTTGATCCTGTGTGCATTCACTACAATGTCGCTTTCCCCCGCCTGGCGGAAAATTTTCTGCAGGCGCACTACGGGAAAAGCCTGCGAAGCGATCAGGTCATGCAGCACCTGTCCGGGGCCTACGCTGGGAAGCTGGTTGACGTCCCCCACCAAAATCAGCCGGGTCCCGGGGCTGATTGCCTTTAACAGGGAGCAAAACAGGGATATATCCACCATGGACATCTCATCCACAATAATCACATCCGCTTCCAGCGGGTTCTCCTCATTCCTTTCAAAGCTGGCCCTTCTTCCCTCTTCCGGCACCGCGCCGGACAGTTCCAGCATCCGGTGGATGGTCCTGGCCTCATACCCCGTGGCCTCGGTCATCCGTTTGGCGGCCCTGCCTGTGGGCGCAGCCAAAAACAGGTCCAGTCCTTCCCCCTCAAAATACCGGATCATCATATTGATGGTAGTGGTTTTCCCGGTACCCGGGCCCCCCGTCAAAATCAGGATACTGCTGCGGATGCTTTCCAGCACGGCCCGCTTCTGCAGTTCGTCCAGCTCCATTCCTTCCGCCGCCTGCAGTTTTTCGATCCTGCTGCGGACCCTTTCGTCCCCTCCCGGTCCTAGCGACGGTTCCTCAATCTTTCCATTCAGTTCCTGCAGCATCCGGGCACAGGCCAGCTCCATATAATAAAAACTGCCGGCATAGCACAACGTCTGCCCTTCCTGCGTCTTGACCACCAGCTTTTTGTCCATGGCCAGGTTCGGGATCTGGTCCTGTACGGCAGACGCCGGAAGTTCCAGAAGGGCTGCCGCCCTGGAAACCAGCAGTTCTTTTGGCAGATAGACATGCCCCTCCCCGGATGCCTGCAGGAGCACATAGAGGATTCCGCTGCGGATCCGGTAATCCGAGTCCGTATGGATCCCGATTCTGGCGGCAAGCTCGTCCGCTTTTTTAAATCCGATCCCGTCAATGTCGTCCGCCAGCCGGTAGGGATTCTCTTCCAGGACGCTGTAGAGCCGGCCGCCGTAGGTTTCATAGATTCGCACGGCCAGCGCATTGGAAATCCCGTATTTTTGCAGATAAATCATTGCTTCCCGCAGCCCGCGCTTCTCCTCCACCTGGGCTGCGATATCCATGGCCTTGCGTTCGCTGATCCCCTTGATTTCGGCCAGCCGTTCCGGTTCTTCTTCGATAATGCGAAACGTATCCTTCCCGAACCGCTTCACAATCCGGGCCGCCAGGGAAGCGCCGATCCCCTTTACCGCCCCGGAGGCCAGATAGCGTTCCATCCCTGCCGCATCCTCCGGGGAAACGATCCGGAAAGAGGAAACCTGGAACTGGCTGCCGTAAACGGCATGCTGGATATACTCCCCCGTAAGCTCCAGCAGCTCCCCCTCATCCAGCGCCTGCAGCGTCCCCACGCAGGTGATTTCCTCCTCTTTCTCCCCCTGCAGTTCAAACACCGTATAGCCGTTGGCCGCATTCCGGAAAATAATATGCGCCACATAACCCTTGATCTGTTCCATCCTGAATTCCCGCCGTATCAATAAAGTAAAAAGACCGCCGCCGGAAGGCCCGCCGGGAAAACCGGTGCGCCACTCCATGCGACAGCCTGTATTTTCCGGGCGGTCCTGTTTTTAAAACCGCCCCTGTATTTTCCGGTTTCCGTCAGTCGCGGTAACCGCCTAAAAATTCCACATATTTTCCCGTCCCGATTGCCACTGCCGTCATGGGGTCCTCCGCCGTCATGGTATTGATTCCGGTCCTGTCCGCAATCAGCTCTTCCAGTCCCCGCAGCAGGCTTCCGCCGCCGGTCAGGACGATTCCCCTGTCCGCAATGTCCGCGGCCAGTTCCGGAGGGGTTTTTTCCAGGACGCCATGGATGGCTTCCACGATCTGCATCGTGGACTCCTTCAGGGCTTCCTCCGTTTCTTCGGAAGATACGGTGATGGTCTTGGGCAGGCCCGTCACCAGGTTCCGGCCCCGGACGTCCATATAATCCGGTTCCGGACGTTTGAACGCCGAACCGATCTTGATCTTGATATCCTCTGCCGTACGCTCGCCGATCAGCAGGTTATGCTTCTTTCTCATATAGCGGACGATAGCTTCGTCAAAGTCGTCGCCGGCGATCTTAATGGAGGCGCTGACTACCGTCCCGCCCAGGGAAATCACAGCGATGTCGGAAGTACCGCCGCCGATATCCACGATCATGTTCCCGCAGGGTCTGGAGATATCGATCCCGGCGCCGATGGCCGCCGCAATGGGCTCTTCAATAATGGAAACCTCCCTGGCCCCCGCCTGGTAGGTAGCGTCTTCCACCGCCTTTTTCTCCACTTCCGTCACGCCGCTGGGCACGCAGACCGCAATCCGCGGCCGGCGGAACGTCTTTTTCCCCAGCGCTTTCTGGATGAAATACTTCATCATTTTTTCCGTAACAGTATAGTCGGAAATAACGCCCTGACGCAGCGGGCGGACCGCCACGATATTGCCGGGGGTCCTTCCCAGCATCAGCCGCGCATCTTCTCCGATGGCCTTAATCTTGTTTGTGTCCCTGTCAAAAGCTACTACGGAGGGCTCCTTGAGTACGACGCCCTTCCCCCTTATATAAACCAGAATACTCGCTGTTCCCAGATCGATGCCGATATCCGTATACTGCATTTTCCACGTCTCCTTCCGTCCGTTCCATACCAATCATAACCAGTTGCGCTCTATCTTAATCATTGCAGTCATTATGCAGAATTTGCAAAATTTCCAGCAGTCCGCGTCCATTATAGCGTAAAACGTTTCGGTTGGGAAGGGTCTTCATAAAATTTTAACTTTTCCGGTCCCGCTCCAGCATTTTCTTCACATAGCGGCCGGTATAGGAGTTGGGATTTTGGGCCACTTCCTCCGGGGTCCCCTTCGCAATGACGGTTCCCCCGTTCAATCCGCCTTCCGGACCGATATCGATGATATAGTCCGCGGTTTTAATCACATCCAGATTATGCTCGATCACCACAACGGTATTTCCCCCGTCGGTAAGCCTGTGGAGGATTTCAATCAGCTTATGCACATCGGCGAAGTGCAGTCCCGTGGTAGGTTCGTCCAGAATATAAATGGTCCTGCCGGTGCTGCGTCTGGACAGTTCGGAAGCCAGCTTGATCCGCTGGGCTTCCCCGCCCGAAAGCTCCGTGGAGGGCTGTCCCAGCTTGACATAGGAAAGTCCCACGTCATACAGGGTCTGGATCTTTCTCTGGATGGAAGGCACATTCTCAAAAAAGGTCAGCGCCTCTTCCACCGTCATATCCAGTACGTCGTAAATGCTTTTGCCTTTGTATTTTACTTCCAGCGTTTCCCGGTTGTAGCGCTTGCCGCCGCAGACTTCACAGGGTACGTATACATCCGGCAAAAAGTGCATCTCGATCTTAATGATCCCGTCCCCGCCGCAGGCTTCACAGCGCCCGCCCTTTACGTTGAAGCTGAACCTTCCTTTTTTATAGCCCTTGGCTTTGGCATCCGCAGTGGAAGCAAACAGGTCCCGGATCATATCAAACACCCCTGTGTAAGTGGCGGGATTGGAACGGGGCGTCCTTCCGATGGGGGACTGGTCGATATCAATTACCTTATCCAGCTGCTCCATGCCGTCGATTCCCGCATGTTTGCCCGGAATGCATCTGGCGCGGTTCAAATCCCTTGCCAGCCGCTTATAGAGGATTTCGTTTACCAGGGAAGATTTCCCGGAACCGGAAACGCCGGTCACACAGGTAAAAACGCCCAGCGGGAATTTCACATCTATTTTTTTCAGGTTGTTTTCCGCCGCCCCCCGCACGGTCAGCCAGCCGGACGGCGTCCGGCGCACATCGGGGACCGGGATCTTTCTGGCGCCGCTCAAATACTGGCCCGTAACGGATTCCGGCACCCGCATGATCTCTTCCGCCGTTCCGCAGGCCACCACCTGCCCGCCGTGGGATCCCGCCCCGGGACCGATATCCACCACATAGTCCGCCGCGCGCATGGTATCCTCGTCGTGTTCCACCACGATCAGCGTATTGCCCAGGTCCCGCAGTTTTTTCAGCGTTTCCAGCAGTTTGTCATTGTCCCTTTGATGCAGTCCGATACTGGGTTCATCCAGGATATAGCAAACCCCCACCAGGCCGGAACCGATCTGGGTAGCCAGCCGGATCCGCTGGGCTTCCCCGCCCGACAGGGTGCCCGTGGCCCTGGACAGGGAAAGATAATCCAGCCCTACGTCGATCAAAAATCCCACCCTCGCGCGGATTTCTTTTAAGATCTGGCTTCCGATGACCTGCTGCTGGCGGGTCAGGTTCAGGTTTTTCAAAAATACATCCAGTTCCCCGATAAACATGGAAGTTACTTCGTAAATATTTTTATCACAGACCGTAACGGCCAGCGCTTCCTTTTTCAGTCTCTGTCCCTTACAAAGCTTACAGGGTGTGATCCGCATAAACGACTCGTATTCCTGCTTCATAATGTCCGAGGCGGTTTCCCTGTATTTGCGCTGTACGTTCTGGATCAGTCCCTCGAAGGCCACGGGATAAATCCCCCTGCCCCGCTGCCCTTCGTAATAAACGCTGACTTCTTTTCCCCCGGTCCCGTAAAACAGCATGTCCTGGATATCCTGCGGATACTCTTCAAAAGGCGTGTCCAGGTCAAATCCGTATTCCTTTGCCAGCGCCTGCAGAAGGGCGTTGGTAAAGCTGCCCGGCTGGTGGCATGTCTGCCATCCCAGCACCGCGATGGCTCCCCCGTTGATGCTCAAAGACCGGTCCGGCACCATCAGCTCCGGCGCAAATTCCATCTTATACCCCAGGCCGAAGCATTCCGGGCAGGCGCCGAAAGGATTGTTGAAGGAAAAGCTCCTGGGTTCGATTTCATCCACGCTGATCCCGCAGTCCGGGCAGGAAAAGCTCTGGCTGAACGTGAGCATTTCCCCTTCTTCCCCGGGTCTGTCCACAAAAAGGAGGCCTTCCGCCAGGTTCAGCACGTTTTCGATGGAGTCCGTCAGTCTCCGTTCAATCCCCGGCCTGACAACCAGGCGGTCCACCACGATCTCAATGTTGTGCTTGATATTCTTGTCCAGTTTAATTTCTTCGGACAGTTCATAGAGATTCCCGTCAATGCGCACCCGCACGTAGCCGCTTCTGGCGGCACGCTCCAGCACTTTCTCATGGCGTCCTTTCCTTCCCCTCACCACAGGGGCCAGCAGCTGGATCCGGGTTCCTTCCGGCAAAGACATGATCTGATCCACCATCTGGTCCACACTCTGCTTTTTGATCTCCTTGCCGCAGTTGGGGCAATGGGGAATGCCGATCCTGGCATAGAGCAGACGGAAATAATCATAAATCTCCGTTACGGTTCCCACCGTGGAACGGGGATTCCGGTTGGTGGACTTTTGGTCGATGGAAATTGCCGGCGAAAGCCCTTCTATTTTTTCCACATCCGGTTTCTCCATCTGCCCCAGGAACTGCCTCGCATAGGAAGAAAGGGACTCCATGTAGCGCCGCTGTCCTTCCGCGTAAATGGTGTCAAAGGCCAGGGAAGATTTTCCGGATCCGGAAAGGCCGGTAAGCACCACCAGCGAATCCCTCGGAATATCCACGTCCAGATTTTTCAGGTTATGTTCATTGGCTCCCCGGATTCGGATACAGTTTTTCCGGGAAAGCATCTTCTTTGCTTCTTCCATAGTAATCTCCACTTCCATCGCTGTTTCGGACAACTCCGTTTTTTCAGTCTTTGTCCATGTCTTCCAGCGTTTTTTTCAGCTCCACCATCTTGTCGCGAAGTTCCGCCGCCGCTTCGAAGTTCAGGTCTGCCGCCGCTTTCTTCATCTTCTTTGTCACATCGGCGATCAGCTTCTCCAGCTCCTGCCGGTCCATGGACTCGGGGTCCTTTTCGAATTTTACTTCCTGGGCCGCAATTTCCTTTGTAATGCTGATCAGGTCCCTGACCGCCTTTTTGATTGTCTGGGGCGTAATGCCGTGCTCTTCATTATATTGCTGCTGGATCGCCCGGCGGCGCTCTGTTTCCTCAATGGCCGCGCGCATGGAATCCGTCACCGTATCCGCATACATGATCACGCGCCCTTCCGCGTTCCTGGCCGCCCGGCCTACCGTCTGGATCAGGGAGGTTTCGGAACGCAGGAAACCTTCTTTGTCCGCATCCAGGATAGCCACCAGGGAAATTTCGGGGATATCCAGTCCTTCCCGCAGCAGGTTGATCCCGACCAGCACATCGAATACATCCAGCCGCATGTCCCGGATAATTTCCGCCCGTTCCAGGGTGTCGATATCGGAATGCAGATACTTCACGCGGATTCCCACTTCCCGCATATAATCCGTCAGATCCTCCGCCATCCGCTTGGTCAGGGTAGTAATCAGGATCTTGTTGTGCTTTGCGGTTTCCTTTCTCACTTCCGCAATCAGATCGTCGATCTGCCCTTCCACAGGGCGCACATCGATCTGCGGGTCCAAAAGCCCGGTGGGCCTGATGATCTGCTCCGCCCGCAAAAGTTCGTGCTCCGCCTCGTACACGTTCGGCGTGGCCGAAACGAAAAGGATCTGGTCAATATGGCTTTCAAATTCCTCAAAATTCAGCGGACGGTTGTCCAGTGCCGAAGGCAGCCGGAACCCATAGTCCACAAGCGTCTGTTTCCTTGACCGGTCCCCCGCGTACATTCCCCGGATCTGCGGGATCGTAATATGGGACTCGTCAATGATGATCAGGAAATCATCCTGGAAGAAATCCAGCAGCGTATAGGGCGGGGCTCCCTCTTCCATCCCGTTTAAATGGCGGGAATAATTTTCGATCCCGGAGCAAAACCCGGTCTCCCGCAGCATCTCAATGTCAAAATTGGTCCGTTCCGCGATCCGCTGGGCTTCCAGCAGCTTATCTTCGCCTTTGAAATAACGGATTCTCTCTTCCAGCTCTTTTTCAATTTCATCGCAGGCTTTATTGATCTGGGACTGGGGCACTACGTAATGGGAAGCCGGGAAAATAATAATATGTTCCAGCGTCGCCTTCACCTGGCCGTTTAAGGGATCCACCTCCGCGATCCGGTCGATCTCATCCCCGAAAAATTCCACCCGGATCAGGTTGTCCCCGCCCTGGGCAGGGTTAATTTCGATCACGTCGCCCCGCACCCGGAAGCAGCCGCGGTTTAAGTCCATGTCATTGCGGTCGTACTGGATGGCAACCAGATCCCGCAGCACGTCGTCCCGGTCTTTGCTCATCCCCGGCCGCAGGGAAACGCTCATCCCGGAAAATTCATCCGGGGAGCCCAGACCGAAAATGCAGGAGACACTGGCAACCACCACCACGTCCCTGCGCTCGGACAGGGACGCGGTGGCGGACAGCCGCAGTTTGTCGATCTCGTCGTTGATAGACGAGTCCTTTGCGATATAGGTATCCGTGGAAGGCACATAGGCTTCCGGCTGATAGTAGTCGTAGTAGGAGACAAAATACTCCACTGCGTT
>CALWGP010000028.1 GCA_944380095.1 uncultured Lachnospiraceae bacterium
ATGGCCAGCAGATAGGGGATATCCTCAAAAAGCACGTCCCGGTTGAGCAGGTAGCGGATATCGTTGAAGGGGTTTTTGTCATACAGATACAAGGGCATGGATTCGTTCACAAAATTGCTGTCCGGATCCCCGTCCAGGGCGAACAGGTCCAGGCTGTAAAATACGTTTTTCACCTCGCGGGCCGCAAACGCTTCGTCCAGATAAAACTTTAGGTCCGCCGTGGTGCCGGAGCTTTTGATGGCCTTTACCGTCCTGGCCCCGAACTGTTCGTCAAACCAGCCGTTATGATAGTTTTCCGCCGTAGAGGAGCCTGTCAGCACGCTGTCGTAATCGAAATTGCGGATGGTGCCGATGCACTGGTATTCGGATTTGGTGACCACGGCTTTCAGGCCCGGCAGCGGCCCGTGATAGTGATAAAACGGGTCGAATAAAAACACCAGTCCTGCCGCCAGCAAAAGCAGTCCTGCCGCCGTCAGGCAAAAGATACGGATGAATTTCAAAGCAGATTTCCTTTTCATCGATTGTCCCACTTTCCGTCCGGATTTCCCGCCGGGTTAAAAGTTAAAATACAGGTAAGTGCTCACGCCGGTCATTCCCAGCACGGACCAGGCAAACAGCACCGCCGTCCAGACCGCCGTCTTTTTGGAAAGGACCCCTTCCCCGGCGATGGCGGGCGCGTTTTTCCCCGCCAGCACGATGACGCAGACGCAGGCCAGCAAAAGCAGCAGCGCCAGATAAATCCAGGGCAAAAGGCCCGGCGCAGCCAGGGATGCGGCCTTGGTGACCACATAAAACTCGGAAGGGGCCAGCGCTTCCGCCATTTGGAACAAAAAGCCGTTCCACTTCAGGCCCGCCATGGCTTTGAGCACCCCGAAGCCTTCCTCGATGGTGGCCGCCCGGAAAAACACGAAAGCCAGACAGACGTATACAAAAGTCAGGGCCTGGTGCATCCATTTTTTCGGCAGCCGCAAAATCCCCAGGCTGTCGAAAGCCACCGCTGCCCCGTGGAGGATCCCCCAGAACACAAACGTCCACGCGGCCCCGTGCCACAGCCCGGACAGGGCGAAAACAACCAGGGTATTTAAGATCGTGCGCCCTTTTCCTTTCCTGCTGCCGCCAAGCGGGATATAGACATAGCGGGTGAAAAAACGGCCCAGGGTGATATGCCACCTTCTCCAGAATTCTTTCACCGAAGCAGACTTAAACGGGGAATCGAAGTTTTGCGCCACTTCGATGCCGAACATCCGCCCCAGCCCCATGGCCATATCGCAGTACCCGGAAAAATCGAAGTACAGCTCCGTCAGATAGCCTGCCGCCAACAAAACAGCGGAAACGCTGTCCAGAAAAGCCACGTTTTCATACCCGAAATTCACCGGCTTTGCCAGGCTGTCCGCCAGCAGCACTTTTTTGGCAAGCCCCATGGCAAACAGCCGGATCCCTTCCGCGAAGCGCTGCGGGTCAAACATCCGCCGCTTCTTTTCATGCAGCTGGGGGATCAGCTCCTTTCCCAACAGGATGGGGCCCTGCAGAATCTGGGGAAAATACAGCTGGAAGGTCAGATAATCCAGCAGGCTGCAGGGAGGTTCCTCCCCCTTAAACCGGTCAATCAGATAGGCCAGCTGCTGGAAGGTATAAAAACTGATGCCCACCGGAAGGAGGATCGAAACCATGGTAAAATCCGTCCTAAGCAGGGCGTTTACATTTTCCAGAAAGAAGTTGCAGTATTTAAAATAGCCCAGCGTTCCCAGATGGAACAGACAGCCCGCCGCCAGCACAGCTTTGCGTGCCGCCGCGCTCCCGGCCCGGTCCAGCAGGACGCAGAACCCGTAGCCCGCTAAGCAGCCAGCCAGGAGGATCCACAAATGGGACGGGTTTTCCCAGGCATAAAACCACAGGGACATTCCCAGAAGAAAGCCCTGCGCCAGCCCGTAGCGCCCGCGGCTGTTTAAGAAAAACCAGCCCGCCAGCGCGACGGGAAGAAATAGGAAAATAAAGAGGTGGGAATTGAACAGCATACAGTCCGTGTCCTTTCCTTTTGTCCGGTCAGCCTGCCAGCTCTATCAGCTGATCCAGCAGATCCGCAAAGAGTTTCGCCGCCGCTTTCACCGGCTCCTTTTTGCCCATGTCCACGCCCGCCAGCTTTAAAAGGTCGATGGGATCCGCAGACCCGCCGCCGGTGAGGAATTTCATATAATCCTTCACCCCTTCTTCCCCCAGGGTCAGGATCCGCTCCGCCAGGGCCGCTGCCGCGGAAATGCCGGTGGCATACTGGTACACGTAAAACGGCGTATAGAAATGGGGAATCCTCGCCCATTCCAGCCGGATTTGCGGATCCGCCGCCATGTCGGGCCCGAAATATTTTTGATTGAGCTCGCCGTACATCCGGTTCAGTTCCTGCGCGGTAAGCGCTTCCCCCGCTTCCGCCCTGCGGTGGGCCAGCATTTCAAATTCGGCGAACATGGTCTGGCGAAACCAGGTTCCCTTAAAACTGTCCAGAAAATGATTGATCAGGTAAGCTTTCTGCGCCCTGTCTTTGGTATGGTCCAGCAGATAGTAAGTCAGCAGGATCTCATTGCAGGTGGAGGCCACTTCCGCCACAAAAATCAGATAGGACGCCGTCTGGTGGGGCTGGGTTTTGTTGCTGAAATAGCTGTGCATGGCGTGTCCCATCTCATGGGCCAGGGTAAACATGCTGTCCATGTTATCCTGATAGGTCATCAGCACATAAGGATGTCCCACCGTTCCGCCGCTGCAGTAAGCCCCGCTTCTCTTGCCTGCGTTTTCACAGGCGTCGATCCAGCGGTTTTCAAACCCTTCCCGGAGGGCGGACAGATATTCCTCCCCCATGGGTTTTAAGGCGTTTAGGATGGTTTCCTTTGCTTCCTCAAAACTCACTTTCACGCAGCATTCGGGGATGATGGGCGCGTATACGTCGTACATGTGCAGCTTTTCTACGCCCAGAAGCTTTTTGCGCAGCGCCACATAGCGGTACATGTCCGGCAAAGCCTCATGGACCGCCTCGATCAGGTTGTCATAAACTTCTTCCGGAATGTTTCCGGACGCCAGATACATGGCGCGGGTGGAAGAATACCCCCTGGCTTTGGCAAAGAAGACCGCCTGCTTGAGATTGGCGGAAAAATTGGCCGCAATGGTATTGGCGAACTGCCCGTAGACGGAATACATGGACTCAAAAGCCGCTTTTCTCACATTCCTGTCCCGGCTCTCCATCAGCCCCACGTATCGGCCGTGGGTCACTTCCGTTTCTTTTCCGTCCTCCCCGATGATCTTGGGAAAGGTCAGATCGGCGTTGTTTAACATCGTAAAGGTATCGCCGGGGGCAGAGGCCATTTCCGACGCGCCGGCCAGAAGCTCTTCCACCTCCCGGCTGCGGGTATGCGCCCTCCTGCGCAAAAGGACCTCAAAGTACCGGTCGTAAACCGAAAATCCCGGATCCGACGCCCGGTATGCCGCCAGGGTTTCCTCCGGGATCGCCATAATTTCCGGCTGTGCGAAAGCGTTCTCCTCCTCCGCCTGCACTGCCAGCATCTGCGCCTTCATCCGCATGGTCTGGTAAGTCACGTCCGTGGTATCCACATCCATATTCAGATGGGCATACAGGTAAATTTTCTCGGTTTGCCGGTCCAGCCCGTCCGCATAATCCAGATATTCCTTCAGCACAGCCGCCGAATCGCCCAGATGTCCTTGATACTTCTTTCCTTCTTCAATCAGCCCGGCCACCCGCCGGTAATCCTCCTCCCAGGCTGCGTCGCCGGGATATAGGTCCTCCACGGCCCATCTCTTTTCCCGGGGGATTTCACTTCTTTTTGCAATCGTATCCGCCATTCCTGCCTCCCTGTCAAAGCGCCTTTTGCGCCTGTTTCTTTTCTGATCTGTCTTTTTTAACTTATCACGATTTGACGTGGCTGTCCATAATGGTTCCATGACAGTATCACCTTAAAATATGATATGGACGGCGATGAATGATCGGCAACCAGCCTATGGGGTTAAGCCTTCCCATTGCCAAAAATAGGAATAGAAAACCCCGGAGGGTACAACTCCGGGGTTTTCGTTTGTCGCTCACATGGAACAACTCTTATCTTCCGTTTTCCGCGATGAATTTCTTTACTTCTTCCACTTCGGGCATCACGCGCAGCGCACCCTTCCTGGTGGTGATGATGGAAGCTGCGGCGTTGGCGAAGGTGAGCATCTCTTTGAGCTTTTCTTCATCCAGGTTGTCCAGGCCGTATTGGAGCACATAGTGCAGGCAGCATCCGCCGAAAGTATCGCCGGCCCCGGTGGTCTCGATGGTGGACTCCTGCAGGAAAGGCGCTACCTCCACCCGCAGATCCTTATAATAAGCCCGGCTGCCGTCCCGTCCCAAAGAAAGCAGGATCAGGGGGATATTGTACTGGCTGCGCAGCTTCGCGATGCCTGCGTCGAAGTCCTCTTCCCCGGTAAACCACTGGATCTCGTTGTCGGAAATCTTGAGCACGTCGCACTTGCCCAGGCCGTAAGCCACCTGTTCTTTGGCGTCGTCCAGCGTCTTCCACAGCGGGGGGCGCAGGTTGGGGTCAAAGGAGATCACCGCGCCGCTCTCTTTTGCGATATCAATGGCTTTCTTCGTAGCCTTGCGCACGTCGTCGTGGGTCATGGAGAGGGTGCCGAAATGGAAAATCTTCGCATCCCGGATCAGGTCCTCATGCAGATCCGCTTCCGTAAGCATCATATCCGCGCCGGGGTTGCGGTAGAAGGAGAAATCCCTGTCCCCGTCCGGGAACGTCTCCACAAACGCCAGGGTCGTACGCGCTTCTTCGTCGATGATCAGGTTGGATGTATCGATGCCCACCTCGTCCAGCGTCCCTTTCAGTTTATTTCCGAAAATATCCTGTCCGACCTTGCCGATAAAGGCGGTCTTCCTTCCCGCCCGGTTGAGCATGGCCAGGACGTTGCAGGGCGCCCCGCCCGGATTTGCCTCATAAATCGTATTGCCCTGCGCGCTCACGCCGTTTTCCGTAAAATCGATCAACAGCTCGCCCAGCGCTACCACATCGAACTTCTTCATAACTATATTCCCTTCCTTTCTCATTTCTTTTTATCGCAGACCGGCAAAAGAGGTCAGTTCCATTTTATCAGGAAGCCGGGAAAAAAGAAACAGCAAAATCTCAAAGTTCTCGTTTAAAAAAATTTTGATTTTTCATCCTGTTTTAATTTTTCCGTTCTATACTATGCTCATAACAGAAACAAAACCAAAATCAACGATAAAGGAGAACAGCGATATGAAGAAAAAGAATCTGGCCATTTTACTGGCACTCACCCTCACCGCATCTGCCCTGACCGCCTGCGCAGCGTCCGGCACCCAAAGCAGCGCCCAGTCACAGACCGCACAGGCAGCCGAAACCTCCGGCGCACAGACGGCATCCCAATCCGCACAAGCAGGGACTTCCCTCTCCGCAGACGACGCCAAGTCCATCGCCCTGGAACACGCCGGGGTAACGCAGGACGCACTCATCGCCGTTAAAATCACCGAAGACCGGGACGACGGCATGGAACTGTACGATGTGGATTTTTACACCGCGGACCGGGACTATGAATATGAAATCGCAAAAACTTCCGGACAGATCATGTCCATCGACACCAAAATCAAGGACTTAAGCTGGGACACCCCGTCTAGCGCTTCCTTCACCAAAGAACAGGCCATGAAAGCCGTACTGGAAAAAGTCCCCGGCGCCACCCAGGATAACCTGCGCATGGAGGCAGAGCGGGACGACGGCCGCATCCTCTATGACGGCGAAGTCGTCGTCTCCGACCGGAAATACGAATTTGAAATCGACGCTGCTGACGGTACCTTCCTGGAATGGAACGAACAGGTTTTCCCTGCGCAGGCAGGCGGGCAGACCGGACAGACGGCCGCTGACAGCCAATCCGCTTCTTCCGGCGCTTCCGGCGAAAGTCAGACGCCGGAAAACGCAGCCCTGCAGACCGCCATGGCAGACGTAGGAATCTCCCGGGATGCCGTCCTCTCCGTCATCGTCCGCCCGGACCGGGATGACGGCCGGACCCGCTACGACGTGGAAATCTATGCCGTCGATGCGGACTACGAATATGAGCTGGACGAAACCGGCACCCGGATTCTGGAACGGGAACGGGAAACCTACGACTTAAGCTGGAACACTCCCTCGGGCGCTTCCTTTACCAAGGAACAGGCCATCGAAGCCGTGCTGGCAAAGGTCCCCGGCGCTACCCGGGATAACCTGCGCATGAAAGTGGACCACGACGACGGTTTCCTCCTTTATGAGGGCGAAGTCATTTTCAACGACATGGAATACGATTTTGAAATCAATACCGGGGACGGAACTTTCCTGGAATGGAGCGAAGAGTCCCTTTCCCGCTAAAGCATACGTTCCGGCAGGCGCGCCCCAGGCTGTGCCTGCCGGATTTTTTTCCGGGCTCTTTTCCTTCGTTTGTAGTATAATAAAACAAATCCTGTTTTCAGAAAGGAGCCCTTCCATGGAACAGCCCAATCTTGTCCTGATCATGACCGACCAGCTGCGGGGAGACTGTCTTGGCGCAGCCGGACACCCCGACGTCAAAACCCCCTGGCTGGATTCCCTGGCCGCAGGGGGGACCCTGTTTTCCAACGCCTATTCCGCCTGCCCCAGCTGCATTCCCGCCCGGGCTGCCCTTCACACCGGCCTTTCCCAGGAAAAACACGGCCGGGTGGGCTATCAGGACCGGGTGGACTTTCGCTATCCCCATACCCTGGCCGGGGAGCTGTCAAAAGCCGGCTACTATACCCAGTGCGTGGGCAAAATGCACGTCCATCCCCTGCGAAACCTCATGGGGTTTCATCATGTGGAGCTTCACGACGGCTACCTGCACGCCTACCGCAGGCCCGATACGCCCTGGTATGAATCCCAGAAAGTGGCGGACGACTATTTTTACTGGCTCAAAAACGAAAAAGGGATTTCAGCGGACGTGACGGATACCGGGATGGAGTGCAACTCCTGGATGTCCCGCCCCTGGATTTATGACGAAATGTCCCATCCCACCAACTGGGTCAGCACCAGGGCCATTGATTTTCTGCGCCGCCGGGACAGGAGCAGGCCCTTCTTCCTCATGGCTTCCTATCTGCGTCCCCATCCGCCCTTCGACGCGCCCCAGTATTATTTTGACCTCTACCGGGACAAAAAACTGCGCCCTCCCTTTGTGGGCACATGGGAAGATTCCGAAGAGCTAAAGGCCTACGGGCGGATCTATGATTCCTCCACCGGCCCGTCGGATCCCGAACTGGTCCGGCAGGCGCAGATCGGCTACTATGCCTGCATTACCCATCTGGACCACCAGATCGGCCGCCTGCTTCAGGAGCTTACCGAACAGGGGCTGACGGAAAATACCGTCATCCTCTTTACCTCCGATCACGGGGAAGAGCTGTGCGACCACCATCTTTTCCGCAAATCCAGACCCTACCAGGGCAGCTGCCACATCCCCCTGATCCTGTCCGGCCCAAGGTTTTTTACCGGCGCGCGTCCCGGACAGATCTGTTCCCGGCTGGCGGAGCTAAGGGACATCCTGCCCACCCTGCTGGATCTGGCCGGCGCGCCCACTCCCCCGGAAACGGACGGCAAAAGCCTGCTGCCTGCGGCAGCCGCCCCTTTGGATCCGGACCGGGCCGTCCGCAAATGGCTGCACGGGGAGCATACCCTGGACGGGGATTCCTGTCACTTTATTGTCACGGAAACGGATAAATATATCTGGTATTCCCGGACGGGACGGGAACAGTATTTCGACCTCATGGCGGATCCCCATGAACAGACCGACCGCATGGGCGATCCCTCCTGCCGGGAACGGATCGACCTGCTTCGCGCCCGCCTGATCAAAGCCCTGTCTTCCCGGGAGGAAGGATTCGTCCGAAACGGACGGCTGATCACAGGAAAACCCGTACAGACCCTTCTGGAACATTCCCTGCTTCGGGGCTGAACGATTCTCAACATTTTAGGAAAAAGGAGATTTGTAGAAATGAACTATCTTGTTATCGGGGCCGGCGGAACCGGCGGGGCCATCGGCGGCTATTTAAGCCGTGCCGGAAAGGAAGTAACCCTGATTGCCAGGGGCGCCCACCTGGAGGCCATGCAAAAAAAGGGCCTGCATTTTGAAACCCCGGACGGCGCGTTTACCGTACCGGTAAATGCCTGCACCGCCGAAGAATATCACGAAACACCGGATGTGGTTTTCGTCTGCGTCAAGGGATACTCCCTGGAGGGCATCGTCCCCTTTTTAAACCGGATCTGCCAAAAAAATACGGTCGTGATCCCCATTCTCAACATTTACGGAACCGGCGGACGGCTGCAGGGACAGATGGAAAAGGCCATGGTCACGGACGGCTGCATCTATATTGCTTCCGAAATCAAAGAACCGGGAACGATCCTGTTATCCGGCTCCATCTTCCGAGTGGTCTTTGGCCCCCGTCAGGACACCCCCCGGCCGGTCAAAGACGCCATGCTCCCCGTTCTTTCGGCAGTCTGCGATGACTTAAAAGACGCAGGCATCCTCCCCGTCCTTTCCGACTCCATCGAACGGGATGCCCTGCAGAAGTTTTCCTTCGTCTCCCCCATGGCCGCCGCAGGCGCTTACTATAACGTCCAGGCTTTCGCCCTGCAGGCCAAAGGACAGATGCGTTCCACCTTCCTTTCCCTGGTCCGGGAGATCAAAGCCCTGTCCGATGCCATGGGCGTTTCCCTGCCCGAAGACATCGAAGCCGTCAACTTAAAAATCCTGGACGATCTGGCCCCCACAGCCACCGCTTCCATGCAGCGGGACCTGCGGGACGGCAAGCCCACGGAAATGGACGGGCTGATCTTTGAAGTGGTCCGGCTGGGGAAGCGATACCATGTCCCCACCCCGGTCTATGAAATGGTTGCGGAAAAATTTGCACCGGACGCGGCCGTAAATCACTAAAACGAAAGGATACCCACACATGACAGAAATAATGCCTATCCCTGCTGCCAGCGTAGCGGGAATGATTTTTTCCCTGATCCTCTCCTTTGCCCTGCCCATCGGCCTGCTGGTTTTCCTGCGCCGCCGCACAGGCGTAAAGGTTACGGTTTTCCTCATCGGCGGGGCCACCTTCTTTTTGTTCGCCATGGTGCTGGAACAGCTTTTGCACACCGTCGTCCTGTCCGCAGCGGGGGAAGCCCTCACCGCAAATATCTGGCTCTATGCCCTCTACGGCGGACTTGCCGCCGGGCTGTTTGAGGAAACCGGCCGGTATGTGGCCATGAAATTTTTCCTGAAAAAACAGTTATCCCGCCAGTCGGCCCTCATGTACGGGGCCGGACACGGCGGGATTGAAGCCATCCTGGTGCTGGGCGTAACCTCTATCAACAACTTAAGCCTGGTGGCTTTGGTCAGCAGCAGCGGCTTTGATTCTTTTCTTTCCATGCTTTCTTTAGAAGAAAGCAAAACCCTCATCCAGGGCCTTTCCGTCCTCTGGACCACTCCTTCCTGGCAGTTTTACCTGGGCGGGATTGAACGGATTCTGGCCGTGGCTTTGCACATCGCTCTGTCCGTCATCGTCTGGCGGGCGGTAACAGACCGCAGGATTTCCTTCTTCCTGCTGGCCATTGGGCTGCATTTCCTGGTAGACAGCGTTTCCCTGGCGGCTGCGCAGTTTCTCCCCCTGGTCTTAGTAGAAGGGCTTATCCTTGTGCTCACCGCCCTGACGGGGGCCATTGCCGTCCGCCTTTACCGGGAAGCAGAATAGCCGGCTTACAGCTTGTCCAGCACGCTTTCATGCAGCGCCTGTTTTACCCGTTCAAAGTCCCCGGTTTCCGGACACTGGATGGAAACCACCAGACCGGCCCGGGGCAGCACTGTGGTAATCTGCCCGAAAGCGCCGTCCGCCCGGTAACTGTCCGGATAGGGCGACAGCCAGAACTGGTAGCCGTATCCGCAGCGCCAGATATCCGGGTTTTGAGGATCCTGGTCCGTTTTTATCTGCTCTTTTGTCGCTTCCCGGATCCAGGATTCTTCCACCAGGCGCTGTCCTTTCCAGACGCCGCCTGCCAGATAAAGCTGCCCCAGCTTCATCATGTCCGTCAGTTTCAAAAACATGCCTCCGCCGCCGATGGGGTGCCCCATGGGATCGTTTTCCCAGATGGGAAATCCCATTTCCATGGGGGCAAAAATCCTGCGGTAGAGATATTCGGACAGCCGCATCCCTGCCGCTTCTTCCACCATCCGCCCGGCCAGGATGGAATCCCCGGTGGAATAGTGAAACCGTGTTCCCGGTTCTTCGATTACTTCCTGTGAAAACAGATAGGAAACATAGTCCGGCATGCCTGTCCCGGCCCTTCGGTCCGCCCCCATCAGGAGGCCTTTTCCAAACCCGCTGGACATGGTCAGCAGGTCCTTTAGGCGGATGGATAAAAGACGGGGCGAAGGATTTGAGGGAAGCTTGTCCTCAAAAAAGTCCGCCGGCCGGTCTTCTAGGCTCAATTTTCCTTCCGCAATGGCGATTCCCGCCGCCGTGGACATGAAGCTTTTGGTGTGGGAATAAATATTCCGGGGCCGGTCCGGGACAAAATGGTGCTCAAAGATCACCTTCGATTCGTCCCCCACCGCAATGGCTTCAAGAGGAAGCCCGGTTTCCCTGGCTTCCTCCACAAATTTCTGCAATATCTTTTCGATCATCTTTCGATGCCTTTCCGCTTATGACGCTTCTTTTACTGGAAAATTTTCTCTTCCCCGTTTTCCGTATACCGGATTTCCCATTCGAATGTCTTGAAATTTACGGTCAGCTGGGCGTATTCCTCCCCTGCTTCCCAGCGCAGTCCCAGCGTATATTCGTCCGTATCCATCAGGACGAAGTTTCCGTTGAAGGCCGGATGGGCGTTCCTTAACTTCATCAGGCGGTTCATCTTCTGCACTACCGGGCGCTTGAACTCTTCTTCGATCTCCGCCAGGGAATAATAGTGGCGGTTGATGTCGCGGCTCTGCTTTGTTTTGTCATACAGCTCGTAGTCGTTCCTTCCCGCAAACAGGCCCACATAATAAACCTGGGGAATGCCGGGCGCAAAGAACTGGATTGCCCGCGCGATCAGATAGCGGTTGTCGTCGGAGCCTAAAGCATCATAATAGGAGCAGCAAATCTGGTAAGTGTCAAACTTGGAGAAGTTCACCTTCCCGTTGAGCCGGGTGATGTCGGGATTGGCCTCGAATACCCTCTTCTTGGTCTCCAGCACTTCTTCGTCCGGCATAAGGTAGCGCACGTCCACCACGCCGATGCCGTCGTGGGTATCCAGCGTCGTAAACTGCTTTCTCGGGCACAGCTTCATCCAGTCTTTTAAGTACAGCGTCCTGCCGAAATATACCGCGTTTAAGATCAGCATGGGCAGCTGGAAATCGTAGGTGTAAACGTCCTTTTCCTCCAGCTTTTTCTGGATGAAATAGTTCTCGTGGATCTCGGGAAGGATTTCCACCCCGGTCCCTTCCAGGGCGTCCTGGCAATCCTTCATAATCTGCCAGATTTCCGGCTCTACGAAGAAGCAGTTGGTATTGCGGCGCTTGGAAGCATAGGCCAGAGCGTCCAGACGGATCAGGGAAGCGCCGTGGGTGCTTAAGAACTTCATGTTCTCCCGCATATACTCCTTTGCGGTCTCGGAATGCAGACAGTCGATATCGATCTGCTCGGGACTGAAGGTACACCACAGCCTTTCTTTGGTGCCGTCCGCAAATTCAGCCTCAATATAGGGAACTTCCCTGCGCAGGTAAAGCTGGGAAATCTGTTCCTGGGTCGGTTCCCCTTCCGGCCAGAAGTCTTTGAAACGGATAAAGAAATCCCGGTATTTGGACTCGTCCTTTTTGGCCAGGAAATCCTTATAGATTTCACTCTGGGCGGAAAGATGGTTGATCATATAGTCGTACATCATATAATAGCGGTCCGCCAGGGACATGATGTCGTCCCAGGTGCCAAACTCCGGGCTCACCTCTTTATAAGTGACGGGCGCAAATCCCCGGTCCGCCGAAGACGGGAAAAAGGGAAGGATGTGCAGTCCGTAAACGGCGCCCTCCAGATATTCGGACAGCACCTTGTTCAAATCTTTCAGGTCGTTTCCAAGGCTGTCTGCATAAGTAATTAACATGATTTGATTGGTCACTTTTTTGCTCATATAACTTCTCCCCACATTTCTTCACCATGATCAGGTGGTTTTTCGTTCGATCAGCTCCACCGGAATGATTTCCAGCGGTTTGGGTTCTTTTCCATGGACGATATCCACCACGGCGCGGACCGCCGCCCTGGCCAGCATGGCATAATTCTGGCGGATGGTCGTCAGGGGCGGATAAATCTGGGAACTGACGCTGATATCGTCGTACCCCACGATGCGGATGTCCTCCGGAATCCGGAATCCCTGGGACAAAGCGTAGCTGACGCACTGGGTGGCGATGATATCGTTGCTGGCA
Source organism: uncultured Lachnospiraceae bacterium (assembly GCA_944380095.1). Taxonomy (GTDB): domain Bacteria; phylum Bacillota; class Clostridia; order Lachnospirales; family Lachnospiraceae; genus Gallintestinimicrobium. The sequence goes on from CALWGP010000028.1 coordinate 12,460, forward strand.
AAAATCCCGTCCATCTGCGGGTTTTCATAAAAAATCCGGTTGATCAGCTCCGCGTTGTCCTCCTGGGTCAGCTTCGCAGGCTGGCTTTCGTATATCCGGTATGCAACATTCTTTTTTTTGCATTCTTCCACAAATGCAAAGGTTCTTTCGTCCGCATGCTTAATCAGATGAAGGTCCCCGCTGATATGGACCAGGTTTTTACAGCCCCTGGCAATCAGATGCCGGGTCGCCAGAATCCCTCCCTGGGTATCGTCCGAAACGATGGAGGGAACGCCTTTCAAATCGCTGATAAGCGCTACGAAGGGGACTCCGACATTTTTGACGATGGCCGACCAGACCTCCTGGCTGGCGGAAAAGGTCTGGATAATCCCGCAGACCTGGCTGGCCCGCAGATAGGATATGCATTGCTCCAACTCCTTTTCCCCTCCGGGCGAAATGCTGAACAGAACATGGTATCCCTGGTCTTTTGCGTTCCTTTCGATCTCCTGGGCGATTTCGCTCCAGAACGGATTATTGAAAAAGGGCAACACCACTCCGATGGTGTTGTTCTTTCCTCTCACCAACGCCCTCGCCATGCGGTTCGGGTGATAGTCCAGCTGGCGCATCGCCCGGTTGACAGCTTTTTCCGCCTCCGGGCTGACCGCGCCCTTTTTATTCAATACTCTCGACACCGTGGCGATGGAAACTCCGGCGCTTTTCGCAACATCTTTAATTGTGGACATAATGTCACTCCTGCCTTTAAGATTTTACGGCACCTGCGACAACTCCACCGATGATGTACTTCTGCAATGCGATATAAACGATGATAACCGGCACTACGGTCATCACAAGCGCTGCCATCATATTACCATAATCGCTGGAAAAAGTCCCGACAAAAGTTCGAATTGCGATCGGTAATGTATGTAATTTAGGCCTTACCAGTACCAGGCTGGGCAGCAGATAGTCGTTCCACAGTCCCAGCACCTGCAGAATCGCCACCGTGGAAAGAATAGGCTTCAGCAACGGAAGCACGATCTTAAAGAAAGTCTGGATGGGGCCGCAGCCGTCGATGATGGCGGCCTCCTCCAGCGCCAGCGGCACGCCCGTCTTAATGAATCCATGACAGAGGAACATCGCAAAACAGGTGCCGAAACCGAAGTTCATCACAATCAGCGTGAGTCTGGAATTCAGCATGTTGAAAGTGCTGCCGTAAATGGAAAGCAGCGGGATCATGATGACCTGGAAGGGCACTACCATATAGGAGATCAGCAGGAGGAAACTGATCTTACACGCCAGATAGTTCTTGCGCACCAGGATGTAGGCGCACATGGATGAAAGCACGATCAGAAGGGCCACGGAACATCCGGTAACGATAAGGGAGTTTGCAAAGGCCTGTAAAAAGTCCATATCCACATAAGCGTTGGAATAGTTTACAAACTGAAGGCCTTCTTCATCCAGCACCTGCAGGGGGGTCTTGACAATGCTGATCTTTCTTTTAAAGGAGTTGACCACCACCAGCAAAAACGGGATCATGTAAACAATAAACAAAAGGAATGCCAGCACGGACTTTGTAATTTCCGCTGCGGTACGCTTCGATCCGCCGACTCTGACGGCTTTTTCCTGTTTCTTTTCGCTCATGCTTCCACCTCCTTGGATTTACCGGCAAAGACCTGGATGACCGCAACGACCAGCATGATTACGAAGAACACAATGGCCTGCGCCTGGCCCAGCCCGTACTGATGGGCGGTAAACGCGGTGTCAAAGATCGTCATGGACGCCATCTTGGTGGTCCCGTAAGGGCCGCCTTCCGTCAAGGACAAGTTCAAATCGTACACCTTAAAGGCGCTGGTCAGGGTTAAGAACAGGCAGATAACAAAGGACTGCATCATCAGGGGCAGGCGGATATACCAGGTAATCTGCTTGGCATTGGCGCCGTCGATGGAAGCCGCCTCGATATAATCTTTGGGCACGCCTACAATACCGGCAATATAAATCAGGAGCATATAGCCCGACTGCTGCCAGGTGGCTACCAGCACCAGGGCCCAGAACGCCATGTTGGGATCGCTCAGCCAGGACTTCTGGAAAATCGGAATAGACTCCAGGAAGGAAAGGTTGGGCAGCACGCGGCCGAAGATAAAGGTCCAGATAAAGCCCAGGACGATACCGCCGATCAGGTTGGGCGTAAAGAAGCCTGCGCGCAGGAAATTCTGTCCCTTGATCCCGCTGGTCAGAAGAATCGCCAGCAAAAAGGCGATCACATTGACCAAAATCACCACGCAGACCACATATTTGAAGGTCAGCAGGATGGAGGTCCAGAACGCTTCATCCTGGAAGGTGGTAATATAGTTTGCCAGTCCCACAAATTCCTTGGTCTTGGAAATACCGTCCCAGGAAGTGAGGGTCAGATAAATACCGTAAATGAAAGGGAAGATGACGAAGCAGGTGAACGCCAGCATGGAAGGGCCGGCGAAGATCAGAAACAGCTTTGTCTTCGTCCAGAAACTTTCTTTTCTCATAAAAGCACCTCTTTTCAGAAAAGGCACCGACCGTATGATCGGTGCCTTTTTCGCACGTTTAATCCGTGAAAATCATTCCGGACTGCTTATGAAGGGTCATGGGTCTGCCAGTACTCGGTAATCGCCGCCGCGATGTCATCGATGGTTTCCTGGCCGGCCAGATAAGCCTGCATATGAGGAGCCAGTACGCTGGTCTGATCGGAAGGAGTGCTAAACGGTGCGCTGTCTACGGTCAGGCCTGCATCAATATAGGTCTTTAATACTGCATTCACAGGGTTGGTAGGTTCGTTGGGGTTGTTGGTGAAAGCAACCACGATCTCCAGATCGTTTACCAGTGCGGACTGGCCTTCTTCGGAGTAAACCAGCCAGTTTAAGAAATCCTTCGCTGCTGCCTGCTGCTCTTCGGTAGCCACTTCTTTGTCGATCGCGATCTGCTTGGATGCGAATGCATAAATCTTGCCCTGCATGTCAGCATTGGTCTTCGGGATAGGCATAACGCCGTAATCCATGGTGCCGTCCACATAGGTGCTCATGTCAGGCCATACCCAGGTGCCGTTGATCCAGAATGCAGCTTCGCCTTCTGCGATGTAGGAAGCGTTCAGATCGTAGTCAGCTGCCAGCGGGTCGTCCTTGTTGATGTTGTACTCGATAAAGATATCGTAGTCCTGCATCAGGTTCTGGAACATCTCGTTCTCCATGATGTCGGCGCCGTTCTTCAGATCCTCAACGAACGCATATGCGCCGTCGGGTGTGCCGTCCTGGAATACGTAGATGTTGGAGCCAAGCAGATGTCCGCCCAGGGACCAGTCTTCCTGGTTTAAGATCACGGGGTTCTCCATGCCGCCCTCGCGCAGCGTAGCCAGCAGCTCTTCGAAAGCTTCGGGAGAGGTGTAGTTTTCGGGAACAAATTCTTCGCCGGTGATGTTCTCGATAGCGGTCTTGTTGTAAACCATGCCGGGAGCCTCAACGCACAGCGGGAAGCCGTACAGGACGTCGTTTACCTTGGTGCCCATGGTGTCGCCGCCGTCAGCAACCCAGTCCTCGCCGGACAGATCCAGGAATCTCTCTTCGCCCATCTCTGTCACCTGGCTGGGGTCAACGATTGCCAGTACCGGAGGATCGCCTGCCGCATATCTCTGCGCCAGCATATCGGACGGGGAATCGGTCTCATAAACTTCAAAGGTAACATTGTGTGTCTCGCCCCATGCAGCGGTCACTGCTTCCAGTGCGTCCTGGATCTCGGGCTTGGAGTTCATTACCGTCAGGGTGATCCCGCCGTAATCGGTAGCATCTTCTGCTGCTGCCGCTTCTTCCGTGCCTTCCGCAGCGGCCTCGGTATCTTCTGCGGGAGCCGCTTCTTCCGCAACGGTGCTCTCAGGTTCTGCTGCCGCCGGTGTGGACTCCGTAGCCGTGTCCGAGCCACATGCAGCCAGGGAAGCTGCCATGGTCAGCGCCATGATGAGAGCAAGTGCTTTTTTCACTTTCATAATAAATTCCTCCTTCTGAAATATTTTCGGCCTTCGCCTGTAATCTCAGAATACTATCATCTTGTATAATTGTCAACGTTTACATCGTTTGAATTATAGACAATATTTATAAGTCATTTTTGTTTAAATTTAATAATATGCCGTATTTTGTGGTTTAAAAATATGTCTTTCTGTTTTTCTCATTCAACTTGCCCAATATTTTTTCTTTATCATATTGACATTTCTATTTTCCGGAAATATATTGTAAACGTATACAACAAAAATATAAGGAGGGTTTTTCAGACATGAACACAAAACAACTTGGCAAAAGCAACGTAAAAGTGTCCGATCAGATCTTCGGATGCTGGGCCATCGGCGGCACCTATTTTACCGGCGCTGAAGATGAAAAATCCATAGCTGCCATCCGGGAAGCAGTCGATCACGGGATTACCTCCCTGGACACCGCCTATATTTACGGGAACGGGCATTCCGAACAGATCGTGGGACAGGCGGTAAAGGGGTATGACCGGGAGAAGCTGACCATCATCACCAAGCTCTGGAAAACCTGGATGGCCAAAGACTTGGTGGAAACGGCCTGCGACCAGAGTCTGAAGGCCCTGGATATGGACTACATCGACGTCTATTTCATCCACTATCCTTCCGATACCGGCGTGCCCATCGCAGATACCATGGAAGCTTTGATGAAGCTGAAGGAAAAAGGAAAGATCCGCTGTATCGGCGTTTCCAATTTCAGCAAAGACCAGCTCATGGAAGCCTGCAAGTACGGGCAGATCGACGTGATCCAGCCCTGCTACAGCCTGGTATGGCGTTTCCTGGATTTAGAGGAAATGGATTACTGCATCCAGAACCAGATCGGTATCATTTCCTATTGTACCCTGGCCCAGGGGATCCTTACCGGGAAATTCAATAAAGACACCCGTTTCTCCAAAGAAGACGGCAGAAGCAGGGCCCCTCTTTTCCAGAGCCCGTATTTCGAAGGCGCCCTGGATGTAGTAGACCGGCTCCGCCCCTTCGCCCAAAAATACGACGTCACCCTGGCCCAGCTTTCCATCCGCTGGGTAATGCAGAAAGAAGGAATCACCGCCCCCATCGTAGGCGCCAAGAGTCCCGCCCAGGTGCAGGATAATCGGAAAGCATCCTCTTTCGTCCTTTCCGACAGCGATTTTGCCGCCATCGACGAAATCAGCAAGGCGTTCGCTTATCAGCTGCCCCGGTTTAAGACCTTTTTCACCGCAAAATAACCGTCCGTCATTTATCCAACAGGAGGAAAAAACATGTCTCTGGTAAAAGTAAAGGATCTTCTGGCCCATGCGCAGGAACACGGTTACGGCGTTCCCGCCATCAACGTATTCGACTATAACAGCATCAAATTCGCGGCCATGGCCGCCGAAGAGGCGAAAATGCCCCTGATTATCCAGTATTTCCCGGGCTTTGACGTGCACGCGCCCCTCATCGATATCCGTAATATCGCCGTGGCTTTCGCCCGCAGGGCAACGGTGCCCATCGCAGTCCATCTGGATCACTCCAAAAACTTTGAAATCGCCGTTTCCGGCCTCGGCGCACGGTTTCCTTCCGTCATGGTGGACGGTTCCGCCCTCCCCTATGAAGAAAACGTGGCCCTGACGCTGGAGGTGGCCCGCTGCGCCCACGCCATGGGCGTGGACGTGGAAGCGGAACTGGGCCATGTGGGCGTGGGCATGAACCTGGAAGATATGACCAATACCGACCATTTCACCGACCCGGACCAGGCTGTGGACTTCGTAAAACGCACCGGCGCGGATTCCCTGGCCATTGCCGTAGGCAACGCCCACGGCAACTACATCCGCACCCCCGAACTGGATTTTGACCGGATCTGCAAGCTGCGGGAAGTCCTGGACATTCCGCTGGTCATGCACGGCGGCTCCGATATTCCCGACGACCAGCTGGCCCGGGCGGTGCGCTGCGGCATGTCCAAATTCAATATCGCCACCGAATACCAGCGTGCTTTCTACAACAACATGAAGGATTTCTTTGCGGACGAGTCCAATTCCGGCGCTTATTTCAAGGCGCTGCGCGCCCTGGAACGGCCCTGCATCGACTTCGTAAAATCCAAAATCGATATCCTCAATCCGGATCACTACCAGCTGTAAAAGAAGATGAAAGGGAATCTCATGACAGAGAAAAAATTTGACATCATCGGAATCGGCCATCCCTGCATCGACTATCTGCTCCACATCGACAGCCTTCCCGGACCCAACGAATCCCGCTACGCCAGACAAGGCAGCTGGCAGTGCGGCGGCAAGGTGACCACGGGGCTGGTCGCCGCCGCCCGCTGCGGTCTTTCCTGCGCCCTGGTCGGCGCCATGGGGGATGATCTTTTCGGCCGGTATTGTTACCGGGATTTTGCAATCCACGGCATCGACCTGTCCCATGCGTACCTCCGGGAAGGAAAAACCACCGATATCGGCGTGGTCCTTTCCGAAGACGAAACCCATGGCCGCAATATTTTATACCGCAGGGGAAACTACGAACGGATCCGGCAGGATGAAATCGACTTTTCTTTCCTGGAGCAGGGGCGGTATCTGTTCATCGCCCTGGTAGACGAACTGCACATGGCCGCCGCGAAGTATGCGAAAAAACACGGCGTCAAGGTCCTCATCGACGCGGACAGCCGCCCCATGGACTATTATGAGGAAATCCTTCCCTATGTGGACTATTTTGTGGCGTCCGAATTTGTATACAACATGAGCTTTTCCGACAGGGACTATGAACGCCATATGGAAGACATCCTGGAAAAAGGGCCGTCCGACGTGGTCTTTACCTTCGGCTCAAAAGGCTGCCGCGGTCTGAACAAAGAAGGGTATTTCGAACTTCCTGCCTTCCGCGTGCCCGTGGTGGACACGGTGGGCGCGGGAGATACCTTCCACGGCGCATTTTTCTACGGGCTAACCCACGGATATTCCTTAAAGGAGACCGCGCGGTTTGCCAGCGCCGTCAGCGCCATCAAATGTACCTGTATCGGCGGGAGGGCCGGAATCCCCACCCCCGATATCACAAAAAAGTTTCTGGAAACCGGGGTCATCGACAGCGCCCCCCTTATGGAACGGGTGGAAGCCTATTCCTGGGGGCTGGACGATTTCTTCCGGGAGGTAGCAAAGCGTGAAACGTAAAAAAAATGTCTGCGAGTGTCCGGTCTGGCTGCTGCTTGCGCTGAATTCCTTTCTTTACATCTCGTCAGCCCTGTACTCTCCTTTCCTCAGTACCTATTACACACAAAACGGGATTTCTTCTACGCAAATCGGGATTCTGATGGCCATCGGACCCGTGGCGTCCGTCCTGGTCCAGCCCCTCTGGGCCAGGGCCAGCGACGCCAGCGGCAGGGCAAAAACCTTTGCCGCGCTGGTCATGGCCGGAACGGCTGTTTCCCTGATGAGTTATTACCTGGGGCACAGTTTTGTCAGTTTTCTGTTTTCCAGCACCCTGCTGGCCCTGTTTTCCACCTCGGTCAGTCCCATGACCGACGCCATTGTCATCCGCAACGCGAACCGTTACAACTATAACTTTGCCTTTATCCGGATGGGCGGGACCGTAGGGTATGCCGTCATCGTGCTGATTGCAGGGATTTATCTGCGCCAAAATCCTTCCGCGCAGTTTTTCCTTTCCGCCGTTTCCTACCTGGTCCTCATGGGCCTGATGTTCCTCCTTCCCAAATCGGAAAACCATCTTCCCGTATCCGATGCCCCACGGACCCATCGCAAAAAGGGCGCGGGGCTGTTTCGTCTGCAGGACATTTTCGAGGACCGAAAGATCGTTTATGTGCTGGCTTTTGCCTTTGTTTTCCAGATCGGGGCAAGTTTCTGCTCCGCTTTCCTGGGGGTTTATGCAGTGGAAATCGGCTATGGCCAGTCCCAGATCGGCCTGTTGAACTGCATCTCTGCCAGCAGCGAAATCCCGGTCCTTTTGTGCATTAAAAAGCTGACCCGCAAATTCGGCGCCATCCCCTTAATCGGCGCCTCCACTTTTTTAATGGGAATCCGCCTGTTCTGCGTTTCCGGCGGCTCCCTCCCCTTTTTCATGCTGGCCCAGGCCATGCAGGGCATCACCTATATGGTGGTCCATTTCGGCTGCGCCACCTATATCGGCAGTACGGTAAAAAGCGGGAAATCCTTTGAGGGCCAGAGCGTCCTTTACATCATCCAGGCCGGGCTGGCCAGCATCATCGGCAACGTCCTGGGCGGCAGGCTGGTGGACTTTGCCGGCAACTGCCTGTCTTACCGGCTCACCGGCAGCTTTGTCCTTCTGGCCGCTGCCTGTGTCATCTTCGTCCTGCTTTGGCAGGAACACAAAGAAAGGAGGACTTCTTTATGAAATCCTGTTTTGAACCCGCCACCCCAGAATCCCAGGGCGTCCCTTCCCGGGCGATTCTGGATTTTCTTGAGGATTTAAACGACAGGGGGCTGGAAATGCACGCCTTTTCCATCCTCCGGCACGGCAAATGCATTGCCCAGGGCAGCTGGTATCCCTACCGCACCGACATGGAGCACAATGTATTTTCCTTTTCCAAAAGTCTCACTTCCATGGCCATGGGCTTTTTATGGCAGGAAGGAAAGCTTTCCCTGTCGGAAAAACTCACCGACATTTTTGCGGACTGTATGCCGGAAACAATTTCGGAAAATCTCGCTGCGGCCACGGTGCGGGATCTGCTGATCATGGGCTGCGGGCATGAAACGGAGCCCTTCGTGGACAATTTTACCCCGGACAATACCTGGCTGAAACAGTTTTTCGCCCATCCTTTCGAGCACGCGCCCGGGACCGCCTATCAGTACAACACCGCCGGCACCAACGTGCTGTGCGCCCTTCTTTTCCGCAAAACCGGGGAAAGCCTCACCGGATATCTGCGCCCCCGCCTGTTTGACCCTTTGGGCATCGGCGCGGTTTCCTGCGCGGCCATCGCGGACGGCACCCAGTTTGGCGGCGCGGGTTTTCGGCTGACGCTGGAAGACATGAAACGCTTCGGCCAGTTTTTCCTAAAGAAAGGCTGCTGGGAAGGAAAACAGCTTCTTTCGCAGGAATGGTTCGACCAGGCCTGCACAAAGCAGATTGAAACCGCCGGACGGGCCCAGCCCGATCACCCGGACTGGAACGCCGGTTACGGATTCCAGTTCTGGATGTGCGACAAACCCGGCAGCTTCCGGGCGGACGGGGCCTTCGGACAGTTCGCCGTCGTACTCCCCCAAAAAGACGCCGTGATCCTCACCCAGTCTTCCACGGAGCAGACCTTTTCCCTTATGGAGGCCATCCACGGCCTTTCCTCCCGGATGCAGGACTGCGCCCTGGCGCCCTGTCCTAAAGAGTACGGACTGCTTTTGCAGAAACAAAACAATCTGGCCCTGGCGGGATTTTCGGGCGTGCGCAACCGGAAAATGGAAACAGCCATCGAAGGGGCCGTCTATTCCCCCGAAGGGGACGCGGTTTCCTTCCGGACCTTTTCATCGGGTATCCGTATGCTTCCCTCCCCCAAAGACGACGGAAAATGCCTGCAGATCCGATTTTCCTTTGAAAAGGACCGGATCCTTTTGCACATTGCGGATGACGACGGTTCCTATGTCCTGCCCCTGTCCACCACGGGAAATTACTGCGTCAGCAGCCAGCCTTTCTCCCGCCAGGGCGTGGCGGGAATCGCCCGCTTTGTGGAAAACAATGTCATCGAAGCGGTGGTCCGCAACCTGGACCAGCCTTCCGGCAAGCGGCTGTATTTCTGCTTTGAGCCGGACCGGTTTTGCGTGCGCGCCGTTTCCACCATCGTTACGGACAGCCCCATGACCGCAGGGGCGGTCTGGCCCGCTTTCCTTAAAACAAACGTTTCAGAAGGGAGATTCCTATGAGCAAAGTCGTTGTCATTTCTTCCGACGCCATGGTCGGGGAAGATCTGAACTATTACAAGACCCTGCCTTCCTACCAAAAATATTTTCAGGGCGGGGCGGAAATCACCAACGTTTCTTCCATCTATCCTACGGTCACCTTCCCGGCCCACGCCACCATGATGACCGGCATGTATCCGGACCGCCACGGGATTTTTTCCAATATGCAGCTGATCCCGGAAGCGGATCCCACGCCCTGGCAGTGGGACAGCAGCTTTCTGACCTGCAGCGATATTTTCCACGCCGCAAAGGCTGCGGGAAAAACCACCGCAGCCGTCTTCTGGCCCGTCACCGCAGGCAATCCGGCCATTGATTACCATATCGCGGATTACTGGGCCCAGGGCGTGGACGACACCACCGAAAAGGCTTTCGCCCGGGCAGGGGCCTCAACAGAGGTTCTGGAAATCGTGAAAAAACACAAGCACCTCTTTGAAGGGGTGGAGCGGGAACACCCCCAGCGGGACGCTTTCGGCATGGCCTGTGCCGCCGATATCATCCGCCGCTTCCGGCCGGATCTTCTGCTGGTGCATCCCGCCAACCTGGATGCCGCCCGGCATGACGCGGGCGTGTTTGGCCCCCACATCGACCGGGCGCTGGAAGATCTGGACCGGTGGATCGGATGGATCGGCAGCGCCCTGGAAGAAGCCGGCATTCTGGAAGAAACGAACCTGTTTTTGGTCAGCGACCACGGCCAGCAGAATGTGTGCCGCAATATCAGCCTCAACGTGCTGTTTGCGGAAAACGGCCTGATCCGTCTGGACGAAAACGGCAAAGTAAAAGACTGGGACGCATGGTGTCTTTCCAACGGCATGTCCGCCCTGGTCTTCTTAAAGGACCATTCCGACCAGGCCCTGTATGCAAAAGTCCGCGGCCTGCTGGAAAGCCTGCAAAAGGAAGAAGTTTACGGGTTTTCCCGCCTCTATACGCAGGAAGAAGCCCGGAAGGAAGAACGGTTCGGCGGGCCTTTCTCCTTTGTACTGGAAACCGACGGCTATACCGCTTTCGGGGATTTTGTCACCCGTCCCCTGGTGAGCCGTCTGGACAATGAGGATTACCGCTTCGGCCAGGCTACCCACGGCTATCTTCCCCGGTTCGGCCCCCAGCCCATCCTGCTGGCAAAAGGACCTTCCATCCGGGAAAACGTGGTCCTCTCCGGAAACCATATCGTCAATGAAGCGCCCACCTACGCAAAAATCCTGGGCGCGGATCTTGGGGATACGGACGGCAAACCCATTGAAGAAATCCTGAAAGCATAAAAGTCAAGCCCACGCAGCCAAAAAATGGAAGCGTGGGCTTTCTGTATGCAGACTTTGGATTCTATTTCAGCCGCAAATCCATCCACACCCCCAGCACGGCCGCCAGAAACTCCGTCGCCGGGAAGACCAGCCAGATGCCGGT
>CALWGP010000029.1 GCA_944380095.1 uncultured Lachnospiraceae bacterium
CCACCATGGGTTTCCAAAATTCGGGCCGCAGGAAATTCTGATTGCCCTTTTCGCCGGAATGCACTTTTACCGCCACCTTGCCCGGCAGCTTTACGCCCAGTGCGCTGTACAGCCTCACCACAGCCTCCGGCGTAATTTCCCGGGTAAAATAGACTTTTGATTTCATCGCGATTCCTCCTCTTCTTTCCGGCTCCTGTGCCGACGCAGCCCGCACGGATCAGCCGTATTCTGACATTGTGTCATCCGTTATGAATATAGCACTGTTCTGACGCTGTGTCAACGTTGTTTTCCGGATTTTGTTGTTTTCCGGATTTTCCGGATTTTCACTTGAAAAAGAACAATCCTGTCCGCATAAAAAGACGTTCGCAAGTTTGCTTTCCCTGCTAAACGCCTTTTTAAACAACTAATATTCCATTTTCTATATTATCAGGCTGCTTCATACAGAGAAATCCCCTCCTTCATCACATTATTATAGAAAGGATATGTCTCACACCAATGTTGAAAATGGTTCTTATTTTTTACTACCGGCATAATCCAGATACCATAGCTGACATTATATTCAAAACCTACTTCTGACAGTTCATCCGAATAACTGTCCGTTTCTCCTTCAGGCAGATCAACCAACACCATAAGATCAATATCAGAATCATCCCGATAGTCGCCGCGAGCATATGAGCCATACAAAATAATCTGCTTCAAATGGGTTCCATATATTCTCCGCAATTCTTCAATATACTGTCCTAATAAAACACGGGTTTCTTCAGCCATAATAACCTCCCTTCTTTTTTAGTATAAGCCAAAGGATAGGGCTGTGAAAAAACAATTTCTCATTTTTTCACAGCCCCATTTTTCGCTGTTATCTTACACCACTTCCAGCTTCGCCACGTAAACCGGGAAGGAATCCGTTCCTTTCAGTTCCTTGCCTTTTGTAACCGTCACGTTTTTATCCGTGATGATGTACTCCAGGCTGGCGCCGTCTTCCACCACGGTGTCCTGCATGAGCACACAGTTTTTCACTTTTGCGCCCTTGCCGATCTTTACGCCCTTAAACAGTACGCAGTTCTCCACTTCGCCTTCGATCACGCAGCCGTCTGCCGCCATGATATTCTTTACCTTGGCCCCGTTGATATAACGGGTGGGGTTATCGTCCCTGACCTTGGTGTAGATCGGGTTGCCGGAAAACAGCCCGTCTAAGTTCTCGTCCACCAAAAGCTTCATATTCTCGTCAAAGTAGCTCTTCATATCGCTGATGCGGGCCTTATAGCCTTCAAAGCGATACGCCTGCACGTTGAGTTTGTCCAGCTGGCGGGAAAGCACGTCCCGTCCGAAGTGGGCGTATCCCTGCACGTAAGCTTCCTTGATCAGATCCATCAGAAGGGTCCTGGAAATCACGTAGATATTCATGGACAGATTCTGTACGCCGGACTTCTCGGAGCTGATCTCGATATCCTTTACCCTGGTGCCGTCCAGATCCAGGGTATAATACAGTTCCTTGTTGACAGTCTCGGGCTTCATCATGCCCACAGGGATCTCATCCTCGGCATAGACGATGGTCACGTCGGCGCCGCTGTCGATATGGGCCTGCAGCATCGCCTTGAAATCGAAGTTCGCCGCGATGTTGGGATCCGACATCACCACATAGTCTTCTTTCTGGTCCTTAAGGAAATCCAGCACGCTGGCCAGCGCATCCACGCGGCCGCTGAAAACCTTGACGGTTTTTTCCGCATACGGGGGGATGATATTAAGGCCGCCGTTTTTGCGGACCAGGTCCCAGGGGCGTCCGGAGCCCAGATGATCCATCAGGGAATGGTAATTTTTGCGGACAATGATGGAAATGTTGTCGATCCCGCAGTTGACCATGCTGGACAAAAGGAAATCGATCATGCGGTAACGGCCCGCAAAAGGGATGGAAGCCATCAGACGTTCGCTGACCAGTTCCGGAACGAGAGAATCATAACTGTTGGGGAAAATGATGCCCAGCGCATCTGCATTGGAGTTTACCATTGTTCTTCACCATCCTTTACGTTATTGTTGACCATGGCGTTGGGGCCTACTTTTGCATTGTCCCCGATATAAACGCCGGAGCCTACCGTAGCCACGCCGTTCTCGCCGTCTTTGGGCATCGCGCCCACCACGGCGTTTTCACCGATCACCACGTTCTCCGCCACGATGCAGTGTTCCACAACGGCGCCGGCCTTGATCACGGTGCCGCCCATAACTACCGCGTCTTCCACTTTCGCGCCTTCTTCCACGGTTACGCCCGCAAAGAGGATGGAATGCTTCACGCTGCCCGCCACACGGCATCCGTCCGTAATCATGGAATTCTCCACCTGGGCGGTGTCATAAATCCGATGGCCTGTCATGCCGCTGTTGCGGCTGTAGATCTTCCAGTCGTCGTCAAACAGGTTGATCCCGCTGTGCTCGGGATCCAGCACTTCCATATTGGCTTCCCAGAGGGAAGAGATGGTCCCTACGTCCTTCCAGTAGCCGCTGAAATGGTAAGCGTACATATTCCTGCCGTCTTTGAGCAGGTTGGGAATGATGTTGTTGCCGAAGTCATTTTCGGATTCCGGATCCGCCTCGTCTTCGATCAGGTATTTTTTCAGGACATCCCAGTTGAAAATATAGATGCCCATGGAAGCCAGATTGGACTTCGGATTCTTGGGTTTTTCCTGGAACTCCGTGATCTTGTCGTTTTCATCCGTCACCATCAGGCCAAAACGCGAAGCCTCTTCCCACGGCACTTCCATAACAGCCACGGAAAACTCCGCGTCCTTTTCCTTGTGGAAGCGAAGGAAATCGCTGTAGTCCTGCTTGCAGATCTGGTCGCCGGACAGGATGATGACATACTGCGGATTGTAGCGCTCAATAAACGAAATATTCTGGTAAATGGCGTTGGCCGTCCCCTTATACCAGTCGGAGCCCGAAGCCTGCTGGTAGGGAGGCAGCACATGGACGCCGCCGTGCAGACGGTCCAGATCCCAGGGCTGTCCGTTCCCGATATACTCGTTGAGCACCATGGGCTGATACTGGGTCAGGATACCCACCGTATCAATCCCGGAATTGACGCAGTTCGAAAGCGGGAAATCGATAATACGATACTTGCCGCCGAAGGGAACCGCGGGTTTTGCCAGCTTCTGGGTCAACGCATAAAGGCGGGACCCCTGACCGCCGGCAAGGAGCATTGCAATCATTTCTTTTGCCATAATATATCCCCCTGATATGTATAAATGCTGACGTTCAAATTGTACCATAAAAAGCGGAAAATGGGTAGCCTTTTGTGAAATTTTGCTAATCTTTTACCTTTGCCTTTCCTCCCGGAACGAAAAAAGTACAATCCACGCTGTTTTTCCCAGGAAAAACGCCATGAATTGTACTATTTTTCATCATTTCATAAGGTTTTTGCCGTCAGGCCAAAAATGGTCAGGCCTGTGCGCCAGAGCCGAAATTCTTCTCATAATCGTCGTAATTGCCGTACTGTCTCCACAGGTCGTTCATCATCTCGTAACGTGCCAGGGGCAGCCCCGTATAGGCGCAGTTGGAGGTGGAGAACACATAGCCGCGGCCGTTGGCCATTCCTTCCCGGAGGGAACGCATCACATCCGCGCGGCATTCCTCATCCGTACCCGTCTGCAGAAGGCCGCAGTTGACGTTGCCGATCAGGGCGATATCCGGGCCCACGATCTTTCTGACTTCCGGGATTGAAACCCCGCCCTGGGGATCCAGGGAGTGGATGGCGTCGGGCTTGCAGTCCGCAATCTGCTTTAAAATCGGCATGATGTTGCCGTCCGTATGCTTGATGGTATAATACCCCATCTTCCGGTACTCTGCGATCACTTCCTTCAGGAAGGGGGCAATGAGCTCGTCAAAAGCGTCCGGGCTGAAGAAGGGATTGACGTTGAAGCAGTAGTCGGAACAGAGGGTGTAGCCGTCCAGCAGATGCCCCCATTCGTCCAGCTTGCGCGCCCGGTTTAAAGACCGTTCCAGCCGCACTTTCGTCTGTTCGTTCAGTTTTTCCGGCTCTTCAAACATCATGGTGGAAAACTCCATCATGTTGTCCCCGTCGGGAATGGCCCAGGTGGGATCCCCGTGCATCATGATGTAATATTCGTCCCCGCTCTTTTCCCGGATCAGCTCTAAAAGCCACTGGACATTTTCCAAATCCCCGGGATTGGGATGGATGAAAATGGCGCTGTGCCCGTAGCGCTTGGCGGTATCGATATAAAGCTGCGCCATCTCGTTCATGTGCAGCTTGCGTTCCGTATCGCTCATCTGGTTCCACTGCTCATAGTAGCGGTGGGAAGGGTGTACCTTTCCGAAAGCTTCCATGGTCAGAAAAAAGACCAGCTCGAAGGTGGGCACCTGTCCCCCGATGGGCTCGCATTTTAAGGTTTTGATAAATTGCTCTCTTTTTGTCATGGATTCTGTTCCTCTCTTTCAAAAATACATGCCTTCGATATAGGCCTCCTGAAAAACCGGGTTTACGGCCAGGTTTACCGTTTCGGCGGCTTTGGCCAAATTCCCGGCTTCCTGTATGCTTTTTTCCCCGGTCAAAAGCATGGCCGCCCCGGCGAGGGCAGCGTTCCCGCAGACATGCACCCGGTCCGCAGGAAGGGGCAAAATCAGTCCGATATCCGCAGCCCGTTTTAAGTCGATGCTGCTGCCAAACCCTCCTGCGATCTGCAAAAGGGAAAGGTCCTCCATCCTTGTTTTGGACCAGTCCAGCATGGCTTTCATCCCGGCGCAAACCGCGCTTTTGGCCAGCTGCACCTTGCGGACATCTTCCTGGGTGAGCTTTACTTGGTCCGCAATCCAGGCTTCTCCTTCTTCCAGATAGCCGGTTTCGTCCATCCGCCCGCTCTCTTTTAAGGCAGCCATGGCGTCAATGACCCCGCTGCCGCAGATTCCCCTAGCCAGCGTATCCCCGATCACCTTTACTTCAAATTTCTTCCCGTCCCAGCGCACATGGCTTATGGCCCCTGTACGGCCCTGCATTCCCATGCTAAGTCCCGCGCCTTCAAAAGCCGGCCCTGCCGCCGTGGAGCAGCAAAACAGTCTGCCGTCCTTTTGCAGCACCACTTCCCCGTTGGTGCCGATATCCGCCAGCATCCGGATTCCGTCTTCCTGCCCCATTCCCGCGGCCAGAAGGGCCGTGGTAATATCCGCTCCCACAAAAGCGGAGATGCAGGAAGGCAGGTACACCTTTGCATTCAGCCGGGAAAACCCCAGCCCTTTTGCCGTCGTCCATTCCCCGGCCAGCCAGTCCGCCTCAAAAGGCGCCTTTGACAGTCCCGTGGGATCCTTGCGGGCAAGCAGGGAAAGCATGGCGGTGTTTCCGGTCATTACGATCCCGTCGATTTCTTCTATCCTGTAGCCCGCCTGCCCTGCCAGCTCTTTTAGCAGCCCTTCGATTCCTCCGATTACCGAGTCCGCCAGGGCGTCCTTTTGTCCGGAAAGGCTTTTTTCAATCCTGGAAATCACGTCCGCGCCGAACGAAACCTGGGGGTTTTCCCTTCCCGCCCCAGCGATCCGGCCCCCGGGCCCGTATAACGACGCCGCCAGGGTAGTCGTCCCGATGTCCACCGCTGCGCCCAGCTTTTGGAACAGGCGGGGAAAAGGGCGGTCTGGAAGCGTCCGGTTTCCGTCTTCTTCCAGCACAACTTCCGGCCCTTCTTCCCGCAAAAGCCGTACCCTGCACGGCCCTTCCAGCTGTACCCGGCAGGCCAGCCGGATGCCCTGCGCCAGCTCTTTTTCTCCCAGCAGCCTGCGCTCTGCTTCCTTTGGCGGGCTGACCCGGCCGTCCACATATACCCTGCACTTCCCGCACCGGCCCATGCCGGCGCAGGGCATGGAAAGGCCGCCGCGCCTTTCCAGAAGCCGCCCCAAAATGGCGCCTTCCCTGGCCCGGACGGGCTCTCCGTCAATTTCAATCCAAAATTCCCGGTTTTTTTCCAGATCAGACATGGTTTTGCGTACCGCCGTTTTGATAAAATTCTGCTACCGCCGCAAAGAACGCGTCAATATTTTCCCAGCCGGACAGGGGCGGGATATCGCAGCCGGAGGAAATAACAAAATTTTTGTGTCCCCCGCAGGCTCTTAAAAGGGAAAGGGTGGCTTCCCGGACGCTTTCGGGCGTCCCGTTGCGAAACTGCCCCGCCGGGTCCACGTTGCCCATGGCAACCGTATCCGCCGGAATATGCTCCATCATCTGCGCCATGTCGATGGCGTTTCCGAAGTGGAAAGCCGCAGCCCCCGTCCCCAGGATGGAATCAATGGCCTGCAGGGTATTGTTGCCGCAGTTGTGGTAAATCACCAGGAAGGTTTCATCCTGGAGGGCGTCCACGATTTTCTTTACATAGGGCGCGGAAAATTCCTCTTCCAGCGCAGGGGACAAAAGCCCCGCCAGAGGCTCCGCCAGCAATATCCCGTCCGCCCCGGCTTCCTTGTAGGCCCGTCCGTAGGCAATCAAAAACTCCGTCACTTTCCCAAGGAGGCTTTCCACCATTTCCGGTTCGTCGTAGCAGTAAAACATGATCTCCGTCACATCCGCCAGACGCCCCGCCAGGGAATAGGGACCGATCATCCCGGCAAAGACCGGTCGGTCCGTAATGACTTCCTTGGCCTTTCGCACCGCGTCGATATAAATCCCCGTACGCGCCGTTCCCACGGCGGGCACGGCAAGCGCCTCCACATCTTCCGGCGAAGAAACCACGCTTCCCTTAACCGTGGGCACCTCGTCTTCGCTCACCACGATCCTGGAACCGAAGCATTCCGCCTCCACGGACAGATCCATCAGGCTCACCGCCGCCGCGCTGTCTATGCGCTGCGCAATCCGCTTCATTCCCTCCGCCTGCAGGGCGCTGTCCGAAATCAGTTCCTTTACGCTGACGCCCAGGAGGGATACGGCAGGGAACGCCAGGATGGGCATCGCCTTTTTTACCGGCGCTTCCTTTAAATTGTGCAGCCATTCTTCCATATTCCGTTTCATGTCCCGCCCTCCCGCTTCTTTTCTTCCTTATCCTTGTCTTCCCGGAAAAAAACGGCTCCGAAATAAGTCACCGTATCCGGCCCGTTGATATAATTCATCCCGCTCTCCTTTGCCAGGAGGGATACGTTGATCCCGTAAGCTTCCAGGGAACCGATGGCTTTGTGCGGGAACCGGCACGGCTCCCCGGTCTTCTTGCCGCACACTTCGCACACCCTGCAGCCCCCGGCGCCCAGGTGCAGGACCTGCCACGACGGCACTTCCCGCGTTTCCTCCCGCAGCTTCTGCGCCAGCTCATTGTGGCGCTTCCCGGCCTCCATCATTCCTTCGAAGTCATAACTGTCTTCCAGCGGCCCCACCGTCTGGTAGACAAGCACCCTGTCATAGGTACGGATTTCCTCCATCAGGGCATGGATTTCCCCGATATCCGGCGGGCACATATAGCTCCTGCCGTAATTGCCGCAGGAATTGACCCTGCACAGTTCCCGGAAAGAAGCATCCAGGGAAACTTTGGATCCGTCTATCCACTCTGCCCGGTATGCGCCCCAAAAAAGCGCCTTTTCCCGCAGGCCGCCAAGTCTTTCTTCTGTTTTCATCTCCGATCCTGCCCTACAGTCTTGCTGTCACCGTTTTGCCGTCAGCCCGCCACCCGGCAGAATTCCACCGCCGCGTCCGCCGCGCTGGCCGCGTCCGAGGTATACTTGTCCGCGCCGATCTGTTCGCAGAACGCTTCCGTCACCGGCGCGCCGCCTACCATGATCTTCACCTTGTCGCGGATCCCCGCTTTCTCGGCCTCTTTCACCACTTCCCCCATAACGGGCATGGTGGTGGTCAAAAGGGCGGAACAGCAGATGATCTGGCAATGCTGCTCTATGGCGGTCTTCACATAAGTTTCCGGCGCCACGTCCGTGCCCAGGTCGATGACCTCAAGCCCCTTGCCTTCCATCATCATTTTCACCAGGTTTTTGCCGATGTCATGCAGGTCGCCTTTTACCGTGCCGATGCACACTTTCCCGGCAGAAGTATTTTCCCCGTCCGCCAGCAGGGGCTTTAACAGGGCCGCGCCCATATTCATGGCCCGGGCCGCCACCAGGACTTCCGGCACGAAAACTTCGTTGTTTTTGAATTTTTCCCCGATCACGTCCATGCCGGACAAAAGCCCTTCCTCTAAAATCTGCTTGGCGGGAATCTTTTCCTCGATGGCCTGCTGCACCAGTTCCTTTACGGCTTTTGCTTTTCCTTTCTGCAGGTTTGCAGAGATTTCTTCCAAAATATTCATGTCGCTCCTCCATTTTCGCAACGGTTTACTCGTTGTCTTTATTATAGCAACCGTCCTTTTGTTTGCTTGTAGAATCCCGGAAGTTTTGGTAATTTTCCGACCTTTTTTCTTGACATACCAAAGTCGTTTTCCCATAATGAATAAAAAAAGGAGGCAAGCAAAATGACACAGGAAAAATTTGATTATCAGCTGGCGGACGAGTGCTCCAGGGCCTTCTGCGCCTCCACGGGGCTTGGCTGCACCGTTTCGGATACCGAAGGCCGGCTCTTGTTTGAACACGGATACGGCTGTCATTCCTGCGGTCTGTGCCGTGCGGCCGGGCTGCCGGATGAAAACTGCATCCGCGCCCACAATTACGGCATGATGGAAGCCGAACGCTTCGGGGGGAAATACATCTATTTCTGTCCCCTGGGGCTGACCTGCTTTGTTTCCCCCATCATCGGGGAAGCGGGCAGCATGGCCAAAATCACCGTGGGGCCTTTCCTCATGGTGGAGCTGCAGGATTTCATCGACTGCGAACTGAAAGAAAACCTCCATCTGGACGCCCCCACCCGGGAAAGGGTCGTTTCCCTGCTTAAAAAAGTGCCCCAAATCATGCCCCAGAAGGTGCAGGAACTTTCCATCCTGCTGTTTATGGCAGTGGGGTTTTTAAACAATGTCTCCGCGGAGAACCGGATGCTTGCCATTGAACGTTCCGATCTTTTGCAGGGACAGATCAGCGGCTATATCTCCCAGCTGAAAAACAGCCGGTCGCCCCGCTATCCCTTTGAACTGGAACGCTCCCTGCTGGAGTCCCTCGCCCAGGGGGACAAACCCGGTACCTTGCAAAAACTCCAGGAATATCTGGCCGCCCTCTTTGCGGCGGGCGGGGGCAATCCGGCCTGGATGAATCAAAAAGCGCTGGAGCTTATCGTCCTGCTGTCGCGCACCCTCACGGAAAAGGGGGCGGACGAACAGCAGACCCTGTTCTGGCTCCAGCGCTGTCAAAAAGAAGTATCCCAGCGGAAAAATTTTCACGATTTAAGCGCCTGGCTCTATGAAACCTTATCCGGCCTTCTGGACCGGACCGCCGGCTACGCGGACGCCAGACACGCCAACATCATCCACCGGTGCATCCAGTATATCGGCACCGGCTATGCGGAACACCTGACGCTGGAATCCGCCGCCCGGGCGCTCTTTCTTTCCCCGGACTACTTAAGCCGCATTTTTTCCAAAGAAACCGGCACCAGCTTCAACCGCTACCTAAACAACGTGCGCATTACAAAGGCCAAGGAACTGATCCGTTCCGGCAACCTGCGCCTGACCGATATTTCCCAGATGGTAGGGTACGACGATCAGAGCTATTTTACGAAAGTATTCCGGCGCATCACCGGGATGTCCCCCAACGAATACCGGAAAAAAGTCCGGTCCTAGCGCGCTGCGCCGTCCCTTCTTTCCGAAGTTTGGGCGCCAAGCGCCAGCATGGCTGCCCCGGCCGCCGCTTCCTCCCGGATTTTGGTAAGAACCACGGGCATCCCGAAAGCCTTTTCCACTTCTTGCCTCAGCAGATCGTTTTTGCGCAGCCCGTTCCCGCTGCCTGCGATCCACTTGCGGCCCCGGCGCAGGTTTTCGGGAAATTCCAGGTAGAGCTGATGCAGCTCCCGGGCCATGCCGGCCACCCAGGCCCGCACCAGATCCCCCGGGTGGAAATCCTCCTGGGTGATCCCCGAAATGCTGCCCTGCACCTCTTCCCTGCCCCGGCCGCCGTAAAGCAGCGGTTCTACCTTCAGGGCAGTGTCCGGCGTCCGCCTTCCCAGACGCGCCATTCCTTCGTAGGCGTCGATGGTCTGCCCGGTGAAGGCCGACACCGCCTCTTCCCAGAAAGCGGCCAGTCTTTCATATACTTTCCCGCCGTTTAGGGAAGCCTGCACATACAGGCTGCCCCCGCCCGGGAAGGGACGGATTTCCCCGCAGGAAGTTTCCACGGGATCAAAGGAAAACAAGGAGACCTGGGAACCGGTTCCCACGTTGACGCTCACCGCCTCTTTTTCCCGGCCCGCCGCCGCGTAAAAGCTGGCCTGGTTGTCCCCCACTGCCGGGTAAACCCAAATATCTTTCCAGGTTCCCAGAGGGGCAAAGCAGCAGGACACTTCCGGATACAGCCCGGACGCTGCCCCGGCCGCTTCCAGGGCCTTTCTGTCATAGTCCCCCTGGTCCGGCAAAAGGCCGCCGATACTGGCCGCAATGGAAACGTCCTGGCAAGGATGCGTCCTTTCGCACAGGCGCATGGCCAGATAATCCCCGATATTGCACAGAAAAACCGCTTCTTTCGGAATCTGTCCCGTTTTTCCCAGATAAAAATGGGTGGCGCTTCCATACCCGGAATAGATCCGGTAGCCCGTCCTGGCGGAAAGGACTTCCGCATAGGTTCCTCCTTCAAAAGGCAGGTTCCCGCTTTCATCCTTCCAGGTGTAAAACGGGCTCACCGCCCGGCCCTGTGCATTTGTATACAGGATACCGTGCATCTGGGCCGAAATCCCGATGGCGCTAACCGGCCCGTTTGAGGCGGCAAGCTCCTCCAAAAGGGAGACGCACACCGATACGATCCTGTCCGGATCCTGGCAGAAACTGCCCGGCAAAAAGGCGTTTTGCGCGCTTTTGCTGTCTTTGATCCGCCCGCTTTCCCCGTCGTAGACCACCAGGCAGATGGACGTGGTCCCGATATCGATTCCGATGGAATTCATCCTCTCATTTCACCTCTTTTCCTCCCACATAAACCCGTTCCAGTTCCATCTGCGGCGTCACCACCAAAAGATCCGCCAGAAGGCCCGGACGGATGTCCCCGATCCGGTCCGAAAGCCCCATGGCCCTGGCGGGATTCAAGGAAGCGGCCGCGATGGCCTCTTTGGGGGACACGCCGAAGGAGATGACGTTTTGACACTCTTCAAAGACATTGCTCACGGAGCAGGCCAGGGTGCCGTCCGCAAGGGTGGCCTGTTTGCCGTTTACGTGGACGGTAAGCCCGCCCAGGCTGTAAACGCCGTCTCCCAAGCCCGCCGCGCTCAGGGAATCGGAAACGATGCACAGTTTGCGCGCGTTGGAGGCAAACGTCATCCGGACTACCGCCGGATGGACATGGACGCCGTCGCAGATTAACTCCGCCCAGACTTCCCGGTCCTGCACCATCCCCACCACGCCGGGCTTTCTGTGATGCAGGCCGTTCATGGCGTTATACAGATGGGTCACATGGTCCGCCCCTGCGTCCACCGCCAGGTTGGCCGTTTCATAGTCCGCGCTGGTGTGGGCGATGGACAGCTTCTTCTTTCCGGCGAATGCCCGGATAAATTCCATGGCCCCCTCCTGCGTCGGATCCAGATCCACCAGGCAGATATGGCCTCCCGCACAGGCATCCAGTTCTTCCAGGTAGGCGATGTCCGGTTTGCGCAGATACTGCGGGTCGTGACAGCCTTTTTTGTCGGGCCCAAGGAAAGGGCCTTCCAGGTTGATGCCCCAGATCCGGGCGCCGCCGGACTTTTCCTCGATGGCCTCCCGGATCCGTTTTAACATGGCCCGGCTGTAATTTTCTTCCATGGTCATGGTGGTAGCCAGCAGGGAAGTCACGCCGCAGCGGGCGTAGGAATCCCGGATGCGCACCAGTTCAGAGGCCGGGGCGTCGGAAAAATCCGCCCCGTCCCTGCCATGGGTATGCACATCGAAAAATCCGGGAAGCAGCCATTTCCCCTGCAGATCCAGCGCTTCCTCCCCTTCTTTTTTCTCCAGACACTCCCCGGTCTGCACAATGCGCTCCCCTTCGGTGCGCACGTCCAGCCGCCGGAAGTCTCCTTCACAAAATGCGATCCCGTTATAAAAAAACATGGTTTTAACCCTCCACATTGAAACCGCTGATCCGCAGCATAATGGGTTTCCCCTTTGTGCCCGTAATCCTGACGGTTTTTTTCTCGCCCGGGAAAAGATAAAAATAGTTCTCCGAAAAATACAGATATCCCTTTTCTTCCCCTTCCAGGGCGTCTGCGTCCTCCAGCCACAGCCCGGCCGCGGCCGTCGTCCCCGTATTTTCCACTTCCAGCATACACCCGTTTTGGGTTTCTGTCATCCTAGTTTCGATCCGCGCTTTCGGCAGGAACAGAAGCTGCGAAAGATCCGTTTTCGTAAAGCAGTAACGGTTCTGTGCCAAAACGGCCCCTGCTGCGTCCAAAGCTTTAAGCGCCAGATAAAAGACGCCTGTTTCAATCTTTTGCGCCGGGCAGCAGATCGTTCCCACACAGGCCGTTTTTTCCGCCTCCGCCCGCAGATCTTTGCAAAAAAATTCTGTCTGTGCGCAGACGGTCCCGTCCTGGGCGACCACATAGGCCAGCACTTTCTCCGGCGTCCGGTCCCCGAAAGAGGACTGCCAGAACAGCTGCGCGCAAAAAGCGTCCCTTCCCTTAAGGGTCTGGGAATCGAACCGGGCCGTTACCGTTTCCGGGCCGTAGGCCGTGCGGATGCCGTAATAAACGGGCTTGGGCGAAGCATAGTAGTCCACCGAGCAGGTACAGGTATTGTTGGGATAGGGTTCGTTAAACTGCCAGGGGAAGGTGCCGCTGCAGGCAAGGGCCCTGCGCCGGTTGGCTTCCACCGCATATTTGAGCCCCTCATACTGCATGAACTGGCTGGCTTTTACCGCCGTTTCGATGTCCGAAAGCTTTCCGTCAAAGCTTTCTTGCAGCAGGGGGTAATTGTTCCACCAGGAACCCCTGTGGAAATAAAATTCGTTGTCCCGGGACGGGGGCCACTGATGGTCTTTTTGGATATTTTCCTGCAGCACATAAAGGTTGGTCATTCCTTCCACGCCGAATTCGCTGGACAAAAGGGAAGTACCCGCGTTGTACAGGGTGTACTGCCCCGTCAGTCCCTGATGCTCCCAGGGCCCGTGCACGTCGTGCAGCCCCTGCGGATCCTTTGCGATGTTCTCCAAAGTATTGTTGAACACCCGGCCCGTAGGGGAAGATTCCAGGAAATGCCGGGAAGGATCCAGGCGGCGCACCTGGTCCGCCAGCAGACGGATCACCGGCTCGTCCATGGTGATCATGGAATCCTCCGGGCCGGACAGCTCGTTGCCGCCGCCCCAGACGGCCAGGGAAGGATGGTGCTTTTTGCGGGGAATGATGACGGAAGCCTCCCTCTCCATCAGTTCCAAAAATTCCGGTTCCCGGGAAGGTTCGTTCTCGATGCCGGAGCTGGACTGGATGAACTCCTGCCAGATCAGGATGCCGTTTTCATCGCAGAAATCATAGAATTCTTCCCGCTCGATCAGGCCGCCGCCCCAGACCCGCAGACAGTTCACTTGGGCGTCTTTTGCCAAAGTCAGGAGGCGTTCCATTTTCTCCTGCCGTTTGCGCCCGTACATCACATCCAGGGGCACCCAGTTATAGCCTTTTAAATAAATTTTCCTGCCGTTAATGCAGGCCGTATAGGGACGGGCCGTTTCGTCCTCCGTCTCGTTTCGGACAAATTTCAGATCCCGGATCCCGATGCGCACCCGGCGCAGGTCCGTGTCCCCGTTTTCGCCCCGGGCTGCGATTTCCAGCGTATAAAGGGGCTGTTTTCCATAACCGTTTGGCCACCACAGCCGCGGGTTTTCCACCTGCAGGCAAAAGCAGGCTTTTTCGTCCGATACCTCCGTCTCCTGGCAGGCTGCAACGGTTTCCCCGTACAAAAGCCGTACGGCAACCGTCTGCGCCCCTTTTGCTGCCACGGTCCCGGCCACCCCGGCCCGGGCATGGTCCGGCGATACGGAAACCTCCACGTCCGGGGCGCCCAGCCGCACGGAATCCGTCACTTCCATCCATACATCGTCCCAGATGCCCATATGGATCATCCGGGGACAGAAATCCCACCAGTAAGTCATCCTGCTTTTGTGGGTTTTCACATAGCGGGTTTTGCTCACCTGGGACTGCTCGTCGGGCGCTTTTTTGAGCACCACGGCCAGCAGGTTTTTCCCCCCGGGCTCTGCGATATCCGTCACGTCAAAGACCACGGGGGTATACATGCTGCAGTGTTCCCCCAAAAGCCTGTCGTTTAAGTAAAACAGGGCGTTGTAATCCACCCCTTCAAAATGCAGGAAAAACCGCTTTCCCTCCATTTGTTTGGGGAGGTCAAACTCCTTTCTGTAAATCCAGGTCCGTTCCGGGATCCACTCGATCAGGAGGCTGTTTTTTTCAAAATAAGGGTCCGGGATTATCCCGTCCCTATACATATCGTCCGTCACACTGCCGGGCACCCGGCCGGGCTTCCACCAGCGCACGTCCCTGGTTTCCCGTTTTTCCCCGTTCCTCCAGATCCAGTCCTCGTCCACATATTCCTTGCAGATCCAGTCACTTCCGTTTAAACTGATTTTTTCCACTTTGTTTCTCCTCTAAAAAGTGTGCGCCTACTCTTCCTTCCTTGCGTTATCCAGCCATTTGCCGCTGGCCATCCGCCAGATAAAGCAGCCGGATCTGAAAATCCAGTCCACGCCCATGGCCGCCCAGATCCCCAGCAGTCCCATGTGAAATCCCCTGACGAACAAATAGCTGCAGCCGATGCGGAACGTCCACATGGAAAGGATGGAAATCACCATGGTAAAAGTGGCGTCCATGGCCGCCCGCATGGCGTTTGGCAGGGAAAATCCGCTGGGCCATAAAATCGTGGCGCAGACGGAATGAAAGATGATGACCTGCGCCGCCAGCTGCCTGGTGGTGTCCGATACCTGGTACAGGCCTGTGATGGGACCTGCAAGCAGGATAAGGCCGGTATTTAAAATTGCCATAAACAGGTAGGCATATCCCATCATTTTCTTTACATAGGATTTCGCCTGTTCTTCGCTGCCTGCCCCAAGGGCCTGTCCCACCACCGTAATCATGGCGATGCCCATGGCGGAGGCGGGAATGGTGGCGATCCCGGCCACCGTCCCCACAATGGCGTTGGCGGCAATGGCCGTGGTGCCAAGGCTGGCCACCAGGCTTTGGACCAGGATTTTCCCCACCTGGAAAATACAGTTGTCCAGTCCCGTGGGCACGCCCACCCGCAGGATATTTTTCACGATCTTAAAATCCAGGCGCAGGGCGATCCGTTTGCTGTAATGCAGGGGGTGTTTCCCGCTTCTTAAGATGCCAAACATAATCGCCGCCCCCAGGATCCTGGAAATCAGGGTGGAAAGGGCAA
The DNA here is from genome assembly GCA_944380095.1 of uncultured Lachnospiraceae bacterium. GTDB lineage: Bacteria > Bacillota > Clostridia > Lachnospirales > Lachnospiraceae > Gallintestinimicrobium. The sequence continues at coordinate 15,447 of CALWGP010000029.1, forward strand.
CCCCGAATACGCCCCAGTGAAAGACCATGATGAAAAAGGCGTTGCCCGTAATGTTTACCGCGTTCATCAGGATGGAAATGCGCATGGTAATCCCGGAATTGCCCATGGCCCGGCTTAAGGCAGCGCTGGCGTTATAAATGCCCAGGAAAGGGAAGGACAGGGCAGTCAGATAAAAGTACGTCACGGCGCTGTCCATTACCGCAGGCTCCACGTTCCCGAAAATCAGCCGCAGGATCAGCCGGTTAAACGCCAGGGAAAAAAGGGCGATAAACAGGGCGATCCCGGTAACGCACAAAAGCAGCTGGTCCGCCGTCTTGTTTGCCGCTTCCTGTTTCTTTTCCCCCAGCCGGTGGGCGGCCACCACCGCCCCGCCGGTGGCCAGGGAACTAAACAGGTTGGTCAGCAGGATGTTAATGGAGTCCACCAAAGAAACGCCGGACACCGCCGCCTCCCCTGCGATGGAAACCATGATGGAATCCGCCATGCCCACCGTCAGACCCAGGATCTGTTCCAGTACCAGGGGGATAATCAGGGCCCTCAGCGCCTTGTTGCTGAAAATTGGTTTTTCTGCTTCCATGGTTTTATTCTGCCTTTTCTTCTCCTTTTTTCACACAGGAATGCCCCAACTTTTGCGGACGTTCCAGCAGGTCGCATTCTTCAAACCCGTCTTTGCCCAGCTTTGCCGTCCGGATCTGATAAGGCGCAAGCTCTGCCTTCCAGCGCTTTCCTTCGCAGCAAATTTCCGCGCTTCCGCCGGTTCCTTCCGTTTCAAAGACCCGGACTACCAGCTCCCCGGGATTTTCCATCCCCTGTTTGACACAGGAAACCGCTGCGTTTTCCGTATGCGCTTCCAGCAGCTGCCCCATACGCTGCCACTTCTTTCCGGGATGGTTGCTGTCCCCCAGATACTCCGGCGGCATATGCAAAAAGTCGGCCCCGGCAAACAGCCGCCCGTTGGAAACAGGCCCGTCGTGTCCGATCATCCGGATCCGGTAATCCCAGACGCCCTGGTCCATAAAGGGCTGCTCTAAGTCTTCCATAAGGGGACCCTTCCCGCCCCTGGCGTGCACGCTGCTGCGGGAAAGGACCAGCCGGTATTCCGCCCCCACCTGCTGGCAGGCGTAGACGCCGTCGTTGAGCAAAGCGACGCCGCTTCCGTCGGAATCGCTCACGTCCGCGAACCGGTGCTGGTAATGTTCCCGGTTGGGATCCGTGCAGGAAACCTTATGTTCCGAAAGGAAGGCGGTTTCCGTGCGCACGTCCGGATTTTCAGCCTTTACCGGCACGCACAGGCAGATCTGTCTGTGTTTTTCCCGGTTGTGCAGGCGCATGTCCATTTTGAGCTCGTCGCTTCCCTTTTCCAGGATATAGTCGATGCGCATTTCGGAATGTTCAAAGGTCAAAAGGGCGCGGACCACGGCCCGCAGGGCATTTGCTTCCACCAGGCGAAGTTTCGCCGTTTCAAACCGGCCCATGGGCTTTTCTTCCCAGACGTCTTCCCCCCAGGCCCCCCGGTCGTCGTAAAAGACCCGGACGCTGCAGGGCGCCTCCAGCAGTTCCCTGCCGTTTTTTGCCAGGCTTGCCGGGCATCCGGTGGTTTCATCCAGCTCTACTTTCACGATCCCGTTGTCCAGCATCCGTTCCGATGCCCGGATGCAGGGAGGCTGTTCCATCGCGTTTGGGCCTTCCCCGATCACCCGGTACACGCTGTAGCCCCAGGCCGGGATCTTTGCTTCAAAAAGGATCACCTTCCTGCTGTCCGGGGTACGGTTCCGGTAGCCCGTTTCGCAGCAGAAGATTTCCTCTCCCTTGGGATCCCGCATCCGCAGGGGCTTTTTCTGCGCCCGGGGCACGTAAACGTCAGCCGCGAACACGCCCTCAAATTCCTGTCCGCAGGGGTTGACCAGCACCAGCGGGAATCCGTCCCCCCTGGTATCCAGGGCGTTGGCAATGGCCTGGATGCCGTCATAGACAGTATGTTCCGCAATGGAAATGGCCGTATCGAATTCCCGGCAGGCCTGGGCCCTGGAAGGCTCGATGCTGGTCCCCGCCAGTACGTCGTGGAACTGGTTAAAGAGCGCTTCTTTCCAGGCATACTCCAGCCTTTTTACCGGCGTTTCCCAGCTTTCAACCCCCATCCGGGCCGCCATGGCGGATATGGCTTCCGCTTTCTGCAGCGTCCACTCCGCCCGGCGGTTTTTCTGCTTGATCTCCCGGTCGGAACTGTAGCAGCCAAAGAAAATCCGTCCCAGCTCCCCTGTAACCTCCGAAAGCTTCTTTGGATCCACTTTTTGGAAAAAGGCTTCCATGGTGGAAAAATCCAGCGTTCCCGCAGGGTATTCTTCCCGCATTTCATAAATGGTGCGGATATTTTCGATGGTAGGGCCGCCGCCGTGGTTGCCCACCCCGTAAAAGACCGCCATCCGGTCATAGCCGATCTCGTCCAGCCCTTCTTCGCTTTCTTTTAAGTTAAACTCCAGGGCCGGCCGGGTCCAGGCCATATATTCCCCTCCGGTGCGCTCCGCCGTCACTTGGCTTCCGTCCGGGGCTTTCCAGACGAACAGGGCGGGCAGGGGAACCAGTTTCCTGTCCGGCCGGGAGGCGATATAGGAATGAATGCCGCAGCCGTTTAAAATGGCGGGCAGGTTGGCGCCGTGGCCGAAGCTGTCGGGGTTAAATCCCACCGTCACTTCTTTGCCGAACTCTTTTTGTACGAAGCTTTTCCCGTACAAAAGATGGCGGATCAGCGCTTCCCCGGAAGGCAGGTCGCAGTCCGGCTCCACCCACATGCCGCCCTGGATCTCCCATCGTCCTTCCTTCACCCTCTCCCTGATTTTTTCAAACAGCCAGGGGCAGTTTTCCTTCAGCCACGCCAGAAATGCGATACTGGTCTGGCTGAATTTAAAATCGGCAAACTCATCCATCCTGTCTAAGGCGGAAGCAAAGGAGGACTTCACCTCCTGCATCCCTTCCGCACGGTTCCAAAGCCATACCGGGTCGATATGGGTATAGCCGATCATATCATACTTTTTTCCATCCATGGCGATTCTCCTCCAGCGCGCCTTTTTAGCAGCCTTCTTCCAGCAGGTTCACCGGCACGGGCGCAGCGTCCCCGTCAAAAAGCAGGGTCACAATCTCATAGGGGCTTGCTTTAAAAGTACAGCTTTTTCCGCCCAGTTTCAGCGTACCGGACGTTTCTTTCCCTTCCGTTTCAAACAGGCGCACGACCAGGCCGTCCCCGTCTTCTGCCGCCTTGATGCAGCCCAGTTCCACATTGGGCGCGCTGATTTGGATCCCGCTCCATTCGGTAAGGGATTTTCCCCCGGCGTGGCGGCAGTCCGTGGTATACAGCAAAGGCTTCCCCGCTGCCTGTGCCAGCCGGTAGCGGTCCCGGTTGGACAGCCCTTTGCCGTGGGGGGAAAGCAGGAAAGTAAATTCCTGTTTCCCCAGATCCGTATATTCATATCCTTCGATGGGGTTATACCAGTTCACGCCGTTGCCCTGGGCGTAAATGGCGCTGCGGGCAACGGGGAAGCACAGCCGGTTTCCTTCCATGGAAAAAGCGTATTTTGCGTCGTTGGCAATGCACAGCCCGGCCCCGTCCGGCCCTACTGCGTCCACGAACCGGTGCATGCTGTATTCCTGCCCGTCCTGCACAGACGTGCAGACGCTCTGATAAGCCGCTTCCCGCCAGACCTTTTTTTCTGCCATAGCAAGGGGGAACTCCATTTTCAGCATCTGCCATTCCCGGTCCCAGAAAAGACGGTTGGTCACTTCCACATAGTCTGCGTCCCTATACAGGATAAAGTCCTGCCGAAGGACGCTTCCGCCCAGCCGGTAGCAGGCCCGGACCACCTGGCGCAGATCCCCTTTTTCCACCAGCTCAAGCGATTCGAAAGAAAGGCTTTCGCCGCGGGGTTCAAAGGGCCTGCCCTGGTCGCCGCCCCAGCTGTCGCGCTCGTCCGTCCAAAGCGGGAAGGTCACAGGCCCGGACAGGGCTTCAAACCCGTTCTTTTTATCGTACAGGCTGCACAGCGCGCCGGAAGAATCAAACACAACCCTAAGACATTCGTTTTCCATCACACAGCCTTCCAGTTTCGCGCCGCCGCTTTCCCTGCTGTCGCAGCAAAGGTCCGATTCCCCTACAAAAGTCCGGTAAACGGCAAAACCAAGGGCCGGCACATGGGCGTGGAAAACAATGCCCCGCCTGCCGCCGATGTTGTAATTTCTCACCTTGGCCGTGGTATGGACCCGCTGATAGGGAATCTCATTCCCTTTCGGATCCTTTAAAATCAGCCCGTCTTTGCAAAACCAGTTCAGCTCTGCGGCCATGGGGCCGTCGTAATCCCTGCCGGAAGGGTTGAACAAAATCAGGGGGAATCCCTCGCCCCGGGTATTAAGCTGTCCCATCATCTCCTGCATGCAGGCCGTCCACAGCTTCTTTGCCCCTGCCCCGGCCCCGGTCATCTGGGCGATGGCCTCATCCCGGGCAGGCTTGACGGTGGTGCCGCCCAAAGTATCGTGGAACTGGTTGAACAAAAGGGTCTTCCACAGATCCTTCATAGTCTCTTTGCGGGACTTTTTCACCGGTTTTTTACAAAACACAGCCGCCATGGAAATCATCAAGTCTGCGGTAAAAAGCCTTCCTTCCGTCCGGCGGTTGGTCTTTTTCAGAACGCTGTCCATGCTGTAGCAGCCGGTGTTGACCCTCTCGAAAAACTCCCGGCGCACCGGCAGGTTTTCCCTCTCTTCCTGCGTCATCCCGTCAAAAAACTCCCGGTAAGTACCAAAAGGCAGGGCAAGCTCCGGCTTTTCTTCCCGAAGCCTGTAAATGGCGCGGATATTTTCCACCGTAGGGCCGCCGCCGTGGTTACCCACCCCGTAACAGCAGGCCATGGAAGAAAGTTCCGCCTTCTTTGCCGCCTCGTCGGACATTTCCACCGCTTCCTTCGTGGGTTCATAAAACCAGGTGGTATATTCGCTGGGCAGGCTGATGGCGTTGACTTGGCTGCCGTCCTGGCTTTCCCAGACAAAGACCGGCGTATCCAGCCGGGGACGCATGAATACATATTCGTCCATCCCGCTCTTTTTCAAAATCTGGGGCAGCATGGAATTATGGCCGAAACTGTCCACATTGGAACCGGTGCGGCAGGTAACGCCGAATTTCTCCTGAAAATAACGCTGTCCGTAAAGGCCCTGGCGTACAAAGGCCTCGCCGCAGGGCAGAATGCAGTCCGGCTCGATAAACCAGCCGCCGGTAAGCTCCCAGCGTCCTTCCTTCACCCTTGCCCGGATTTCTTCGAACATCTCCGGCGCTACCGCCTCGATCCACTCAAAAAAGGCGGAGGAAGTAGAGGTAAATTTTGCTTCCGAAAATTCCCGCAGCCGGTCCAGGGCGGAAGCAAAGGTGGCCTTCACTTCCTGCAGCCCTTCGTCCCAGTCCCAGAACCAGACCGGGTCGATGTGGGAATTGCCGATCATGTACAGGGTTCTTTTTTTCATAACGCCTCCTTATGCGTAGCGGAACGTATCCTTCATCGCTTTAAACCAGGGGTTATAATAGGTTGCAAACTGTTTTTTCAATTCTGCGATCCTGGCGTCGGCGTCACAGATCACGTTGGCCCCCATATGGCCGAAGGTGTAGCCGTCAAAATGCCGGGCCGTCAGTTTATCCAGGCTTTCTTTCCAGGCCGCTTCATCGGAACCGATCTTGTCCGAATAGCCGCCGTGGAGGGTGTCCCCCGCCACCAGGAAGGAAAAACCGTTCACGTCCAGGACATAGCAGACGCTGCCCGCCGTGTGTCCCGGGGTGTGCAGCACTTCCATGGAAATCCCGTTGCCAAACTCCTTCTTTTCCCCGTCGCTTACCGTTTCGTCCACCGGGCAGGCCGGGAAAGAACGGCCGTAAAGAAGTTCCGCCGTGGTCCGCACGTCGTCCCCTTCTTCCACCTGCTTTCTGTCCGCCTCATGCAGATACAGGCGGCAGCCGTAGTCCTTTTTAAAAAGGGCCGCCGCGCCCACATGGTCATAGTGTCCGTGGGTGCCGTAAATCGCCCGGATATCGGCCGGGTCAAATTCCAGCGTCCGGATATTTTCCACAATCTGTCCATATCCGTCCGGCGTACCGCAGTCGATCAGATACAGACCGTCTTTTCCCTCAATCAAATAGGACGTGGCGTCATAAAAATGGGAAAGGGAAACGCCAGCCACCTGGTAGAGATGCCCCATCAGTTTCATTTTTGTTGTTCTCCTTATTTTACAGCACGCAGGCCGTGCTGATATTTTTCCAGTTGTTGTCGCTTAACGGAAGGGTCCGGTATCCGGGATTTTCCCTTTCGTCCAGCACAAGCCTGGGCTCTTCCAGCTCTTCGATCCGCGCGGTCCGTCCCTGCAGATAATCGGTCACCCTCTGCGCCGCGGATTCCAGGCGGGCCTTCACGCCGCCTAAGCGGATGTCCAGCACTTCCCAGCCAAAGGGGCGGTTTTCCCTAAACCACTGTTTTCCCATGGTCCGGCTAAACGTCCCCACCCGGGCCGCCGCTTCCTGCGCCTGCTTTGCCAGGGCCGCCAGTTTTTCCCGGTCGTTTGCCCCGTAGGCTTTCTTCAGTTCCACGCCCAGGGCGCATTTGACTTCCAGGACGCTGCTAAGGGCGGACAGGGTTTCGAACAGATAGCTGCAGTTTTCCGAGCGCTTGGCCGCCTCTGCCAGCAGCTGCGCCGTCTTTGCAAAATGGGGCGGATAGGTGTCCTCATCCACATGCCGGTCATAAATGCCCAGCAGGCTGTCCTGATACAAAAGATATTTGGCCGGTCCTACGCTGACCCGTCCCGGGGAAGGATTGTCCGGCGTCAGGTTGGGCAGATCCAGCAGCAGGAAATCTTCGTAGCGTTCGCCGGTGCAGGCAAGCATTCTTTCCGCAAGCCATTCGTCGTCCGTGCGGTCCGCATAGCAGCTCTCCGCATATTCGCACAAAACGGGCAGCACACAGGCCTGGGACGCTTCGCTTCCGTCGTCCCCCCAGCCGGTCACCATCACGTCGCCGATGGAAAATTGGCGGCAGGCCGAAAGGGCCAGCCGGGAAGCCCGGATGCTGTGGGAAAGCAGGGGGGCGTATCCGTTCCACTTCCAGGCCCCTCCGGCAAACCCTACCCGGTCGGACAGTTTCTTGTGGTTGGAAAGCATCCGGCAGTACGTCTCCTCATCCCGGCTGTAATAATCCCAGTAAATAAGCTCCACATTCTGCGGGATCCGGCTGCGGACTTCGTCGGTGATTTCCACCTTCGCGCTGTGATAGCCTTCCCCGGAAAGGATCTTAAAGAACATGTCGCTCCACATCATGCAGGTAAAACCGTATTTTTCACAGATGGAAAGGACCCGTTTTAAATGCCGTTCCATAATGGTAAGCCGGTCCTGATAGCCGTACCGGTTCAAAAAGCTGCCCCGGCCGATCATCTCCGCTTCGTCCATTCCTAAGTTGATTACCCTGGAACGGACCGTCTCCGCCCAGGTGCGGATCATATCCTCAATGAGGACATAGGTTTCTTCCTCGCCGGTGCTTAAAATATCGGCGGTATCATGGACGCTGTTAAAGGCTTTCCAGCGGAAAATGGCGTTTAAGTGGGCCAGGGTCTGGATGCAGGGCACCAGCTCAATCCCCAGGGCCGTAGCATATTCGTCCAGTTCCCGGATTTCCTCTTTTGTATAGCGTCCCCGCATCCATCCGAAAAAGGGGCGTCCCTCGATCTCGTAAGTATCCTCGGTGTAGAGCATCAGCCGGTCATATCCCATCAGCGCCATGGAAACCAGCAGTTCCTTTAAAAACGATACGGAAGGCACTGCGTTGCGGGAGCAGTCCACCATATAGGTCAGATGCTCAAAGGCGCTTTCTTCCTGCCTGTATCCTTCCGTCTTCCCTTCCCGGATCCACTGGGCAATCCAGCCCAGCCCCCTGTAATATTCACAGTCACGGCTGCACTCCACGCTGCCTTTGCCGTCCTTTAACACTACCGTAAGCCCGTGTTCCGAATGTCCCCGGGTCACCTGCTGCGCCAGCCGGCCGATCTGCGCGTATTTTTCCGGAAAAATGAGCCCCATACTCCTTTGTCCTCCTTTTGGTTTTGAATCGATCTTTTCAGTATTTTACCATTGTATAACCACCATTTCAATTTATATTTGGTCATTTTCTGAATTTTTTTGATAATTTTGTGAAACAAGGG
>CALWGP010000030.1 GCA_944380095.1 uncultured Lachnospiraceae bacterium
TTTAGCACCTCTTTCATTGCCTATCCAAAAATCCTGTCGTATAATGTTGAAGTTAAAAACAGACATGACGCATAATAATAGGAAGAAAGAGTGATTGTTTATGAACCAGACCTCCAGTCAGGAGAAACATACGTTTTATACCCTGGGGATCGACATCGGATCCACCACGGTCAAAATTGCAGTTTTGGACGAAGAACACCGGATTCTGTTTTCCGATTACAGGCGCCATTTTGCCAATATCCGGGAAACTCTGTCCGGTCTTTTGCAGGACGCCTATCATAAACTGGGAAATCTGACGCTGCATCCCATGATCACCGGGTCCGGCGGACTGACGCTGGCAAACCACCTGGGCGTTCCCTTTGTCCAGGAAGTGATTTCCGTAGCCACCGCCCTGCAGGAGCTGGCGCCCAAAACGGACGTGGCCATTGAGCTGGGCGGCGAAGACGCCAAAATCATCTATTTTGAAAACGGCAACGTAGAGCAGCGGATGAACGGGATCTGCGCCGGCGGTACGGGTTCTTTCATCGATCAGATGGCCTCCCTTATCCAGACGGACGCGGCAGGGCTGAACGAGTATGCCAAAAATTACCGTTCCCTGTACACCATCGCAGCCCGCTGCGGCGTATTTGCCAAGTCCGATATCCAGCCACTGATCAATGAAGGCGCCACGAAGGAAGACCTGTCCGCTTCCATCTTTCAGGCAGTGGTCAACCAGACCATCAGCGGTCTGGCCTGCGGGAAACCCATCCGGGGCCATGTGGCTTTCCTGGGCGGCCCCCTGCACTTTCTTTCCGAGCTTCGGACGGCGTTCATCCGCACCTTAAAGCTGGATGACGAGCACGTAATCAATACGGACAACTCCCATCTGTTCGCCGCCATCGGTTCGGCCTTAAACGCAAAGCCCGAAGTTTCCTTTACCATGGAAGAAATGGTGGCAAAGCTGTCCTCCAACATCAAAATGGAATTCGAAGTGGAACGGATGGAGCCCCTCTTCGCTTCCCAGGAAGAATACGAAAAGTTCCGCGCACGCCATGACGGCCACTGCGTGAAAACCGCACCCCTGGAGTCCTATACAGGCAACTGCTATCTGGGCATCGACGCCGGTTCCACTACCACAAAAGTAGCGCTGGTGGGCGAAGACGGTTCCCTTCTGTTTTCCTTCTATTCCAATAACAACGGCAGCCCCTTAAAGACTGCCATCGGCGCCATCCAGGATATTTACCGCAGGCTTCCAAAAGGCGCGCGGATCGTCCGCTCCTGCTCCACCGGATACGGGGAAGCCCTGATGAAGGCCGCTTTCCTTTTGGACGACGGGGAAGTGGAGACCGTGGCCCATTACTATGCCGCTGCGTTCTTTAATCCCAACGTGGACTGCATCCTGGATATCGGCGGTCAGGATATGAAGTGCATTAAGATCAAAAACCAGACCGTAGACAGCGTGCAGTTAAACGAAGCCTGCTCCTCCGGCTGCGGATCCTTCATCGAAACCTTTGCCAGATCCTTAAATTACAGCGTACAGGACTTCGCCAAGGCTGCCCTCTTTGCCAAGCACCCCATTGACCTGGGCACCCGCTGTACGGTTTTTATGAATTCCAAGGTCAAACAGGCGCAGAAGGAAGGCGCTTCGGTTTCGGATATTTCCGCCGGCCTGGCCTATTCCGTCATCAAAAATGCGCTGTTTAAGGTCATCAAGGTTTCCGACGCTTCCGAGCTGGGGAAAGAAATCGTGGTGCAGGGCGGTACGTTTTACAATGACGCGGTGCTGCGCAGTTTCGAAAAGATCGCGGGCTGCAACGCCATCCGTCCGGACATCGCTGGAATTATGGGCGCTTTCGGCGCGGCCTTAATCGCCCGGGAACATTACAGTGCCGGCTATCAGACTACCATGCTTTCCATCGAAAAGATCAATTCCCTGGAATTCGAAACTTCCATGGCAAAGTGCAAGGGATGTACCAACAACTGCCGTCTGACCATCAACCGCTTCTCCGGCGGCCGCCAGTATATTTCCGGCAACCGGTGCGAACGGGGACTGGGCAAGGCCAAAAATCCCAGCAACGTGCCCAACCTGTTCGAGTATAAATTAAAACGGCTGTTTTCCTACGAGCCGCTGACCCCGGACAAAGCGTCCCGGGGAAGGGTCGGTATTCCCAGGGTTTTGAATATGTATGAAAACTACCCTTTCTGGTTTACCTTTTTTACAAACCTGGGGTATCAGGTGGTGCTTTCCCCTTCGTCCAACCGCAAAATCTATGAACTGGGCATTGAATCCATCCCCAGCGAATCGGAATGCTATCCCGCCAAGCTGGCCCACGGCCATGTTTCCTGGCTGATTAAGCAGGGCGTGGATTTCATCTTCTATCCCGCCCTTTTCTATGAAAGGGATGAGACGCCGGGCGCCAACAACCATTATAACTGTCCCATCGTTACCTCCTATTCGGAAAACATCAAAAACAATGTGGAGGAAATCGGACGGGGCGAAGTAAAATTCCGCAATCCTTTTCTTTCCTTTGCCAACCTCGATGTGGCGACCCAGGAGCTGAAAAAGGAGTTTTGCGAACTGCCGGAAAAAGAGGTGGAGGACGCCGCCCTTGCGGGCTGGGCAGAAATGCAGGCCGCCCGGGACGATATGAAGAAAAAGGGCGAAGAAGTCCTTGCCTGGATGGAAGAAAACCATAAGAGGGGGATTGTGCTGGCGGGCCGTCCCTACCATATTGATCCGGAAATCAATCACGGCATTCCGGAGCTGATTACTTCCTACGGGCTGGCGGTGCTTACAGAGGATTCCGTGTCCCATCTGGGATGCCCGGACCGTCCGCTGATCGTATCCGACCAGTGGATGTACCACTCCCGCCTGTACGCGGCCGCGGCTTTTGTGCGTACCAGGGACGATCTGGATCTGATTCAGCTGAATTCTTTTGGCTGCGGCCTGGACGCCGTGACCACGGACCAGGTCAACGATATCCTTTCCGGCTCCGACAAGATTTATACCTGCTTAAAGATCGACGAAGTAAACAATCTGGGTGCCGCCCGCATCCGGATCCGCTCCCTGCTGTCCGCTATCCGGGTGCGGGAGAAAAAGCAGATGAAGCGCACCATTGCGCCCACCAGCATCCACAAAGTGCAGTTCACGGAAGAAATGCGCAAAGACTATACCATCCTCTGCCCGCAGATGTCCCCCATTCACTTCGAAGTACTGGAACCGGCTTTCCGGGCGTGCGGCTACAACTTTGAAGTACTTGCAAACGATAACCGCCGGGCGGTGGATACCGGGTTAAAATACGTCAACAACGACGCCTGCTATCCTTCCCTGCTGGTGGTGGGACAGATCATGGACGCTCTTTTGTCCGGCCATTACGATACCCACAAAGTAGCCATCGTCATGACCCAGACCGGGGGCGGCTGCCGGGCCACCAATTACGTGGGATTTATCCGCCGGGCCCTGGAAAAAGCAGGCATGGAATATGTGCCGGTGGTTTCCATCAACATGTCCGGCATCGAAACCAATCCCGGATTCCGGTTAAACGCGGATCTTTTAATCCGCGCCGTATTCGGCGCCATATTCGGGGATATTTTCATGCGCTGCGTCTATCGCATGCGCCCTTATGAACAGGTGAAAGGTTCCGTGGACGCCCTGCACCGGGAATGGCTGAAAAAATGCCAGGATTTTGTTTCCGGGAAGCGGCTGCCCAATTACTTTACCTTCCGCAAAATGTGCCGGCAGATGATCCGGGATTTCGACGCTATTCCGATCACGGACGTCAAAAAACCCCGGGTGGGAATCGTCGGGGAAATCCTGGTGAAATTCGCCCCTGCGGCCAACAACCATCTGGTGGAGCTTCTGGAAGCGGAAGGGGCGGAAGCGGTGGTTCCGGATCTTTTGGATTTCATGTTCTACTGCTTCTACAACCAGCTGTATAAGGCGGAACACCTGGGTACCAGCAAAAAGACGGCCCTGGCTGCAAAACTGGGCATTTTCGCCATGGAACAGGTTCGCGGTGCGGCTGCGAAAGCCTTTGAAAAGAGCGCTCACTTTACGCCGCCCGCCCATATCCGGGATCTGGTTTCCTATGCCGAGCCCATCGTCTCCATCGGCAATCAGACGGGGGAAGGATGGTTTCTGACCGGCGAGATGGTAGAGCTGATCCACTCCGGCGTGCCCAATATCGTCTGCACCCAGCCGTTTGGCTGCCTGCCCAACCATGTGGTGGGCAAGGGCGTCATCAAGGAACTGCGCCGCCGCTATCCGGAATCCAATATCGTGGCCATCGACTACGACCCGGGCGCCAGCGAGGTCAACCAGCTCAACCGCATCAAGCTGATGCTGTCTACGGCCCAGAAAAATCTTAACCGAAAAGTCACAAATATGTAATACTTTTGTAATCACAAAACGGCAGAATATGACGCTTAAAAGTCATATTCTGCCGTTTTCGGTTTTTTTCAAACTATTTCGTTGGCTTTTGCATCTATCTGTGGTAGAGTAAGTATCATGCAAAGGAGGTTATACTCATGAAACGATATAGAATCTATCTTTTTACGCTGATCCTGGCCGTTTCGTTCCTGATCCCGTCCGGATCGGTCCTGGCCAAGGACGGCTGGACCCCCCAGCCCCTTCCCGCCGCCAGCATAGACACGGTATTCGGGGACTCCCGGTATATTGATCCGGAATGGATGACCCGCAGGGTGACGGTTTCCTGGCAGGGAACGGAATGGATGACCGGGATGGATGCCTTTCGCAGCGTACCGGTGCGCCTGACCAATGTAAACGGTAAAATCGCTGTGGAATTTCTGGATCTTGCGGTCTTTCGTTCCTACTTCGACGCCATCAACGCCCAGCTGGCTGTTATGACCGCACAGACCGGCACGCCGGTCTTCGACAACGGGTCCGGCTCCTATATCATCCAGAGCGGACAGCAGCATCAGGAAGCTGTGCCCCAGATGGCGCAGTGGCTTGCCGATACCATCGAAAACTTAATCCTGACCGGTTCCTGTACGGATATTGCCCAGGAACTGACCGCAGGGCTGCTCACCGTCGTTACGGATCAGAGCACGGTAACCACCAGCCCGGACTTTGTCCTGGCAGGCAGCTGCACCACCAGTTTTAAAACCAGCAGCGCCAACCGCAGCAACAATATCGAAGTGGGCGCCGCCCGTTTAAACAACCTGGTGGTTATGCCCGGACAGACCGTTTCTGTCAGCGACACCATCCTGCCCCGCACGGCTGCCAACGGCTATAAACCTGCGGGAGTCTATTCCAACGGCGTACATACCACAGGCATGGGCGGGGGCGTCTGCCAGATTTCTTCCACGGTATATAACGCGGTGAAAAACGCCGGCCTTACCGTTACGGAGCGCAAGGCCCACAGTATGCCGGTTTCCTATCTGCCCAAAGGGCTGGATGCCGCCATTGCCGCAGGGTCCAAGGACCTGAAATTCCGCAACGACTACACCACTCCCGTGGTTCTTTACACCGATACCGGCAACAAACAGCTGACCGTCAATGTGGTGGTCTGGAACCAGGAATTAAACGGACGTTCCTTTAAGCTTTGGGCAAAGCAGACCGGTTCCCTTTCCGCCGACACCTACTTTACCACCTATCAGGACGGCGTGGAAGTCAGCACCGTGTTTGTGGGGACTTCCCGCTATAATCCCTATCGGGAAGCAGGGGACGAGGAATAATCGAAACACGCGCTTACAATACAGGCAAAACGACCGGGCCTACAAAGGATCCCGGTCGTTTTGTGCTGTCTTAGATTTCCCGGATGCTGTCGGCGATCACCTTTCCCACCGCGTCCGCAAACCAGCCGATGGAAGGGATCCGGACCAGGTCCCTCCCGTAAATTTCCCGGGCGTTGTCCAGTTCCCGGTCCGTCCCCGTAAAAACGCAGATCACCCTAAGGCCGCTTCCTTTCAGCGCCCGGATTTCCGCGGCAGCGTCTTGTACCCCTTCTTTTCCCCCGTATTCCCGGCGAAGGGACAGTTTTCCTTCCCCTGCGATTTTCTGATCGTCGTTGGGGCTGGCGTCCGAAAGAATGATCAGCAGACGGTTCTCCCCTCCCCTGCTTTTGATCAGATGCCCCAGCGTCCGGAACGCCAGGCCGTCCCGGTTCCATCCCGCGCACACATAGCGCAGGACACTGCGCCCGCCCCCCAAACTTTCTTCCTTTTTTAACAGCTGCAGTACCGTACAGCCGCTGACGCTGCAAAAAGCGCTGACCCGCACGGGGATATTGCACCGGGAAAGGCTTTCCGCGATCACATATCCCTGCATGGCCACCTGGGGCTGCTGTTCTCTCTGGGAAGCGGAGGCATCCAGCAAAAGATCCACTTTCAGTTCCTCCGCCTGCCCCCTTTTCTTGTTTACAAAAACTTTTTCGTCGCCCAGGAACCGGTTTCTCCAAAGCAGTCCCGGGGCCAGCTGGCCCTCCCGTTTGCGAAACCGGTCCTCGTCCTGCTGCTGCAAAATGGCGTTCCGGATGCGTTCCGTCATCTTTGCCACGGCGATCCTGGCCACGGCCTCATGCTCTTTTAGCCAGCGTTCGTTCATTTCCCGGCGTTTGCTCACAAAGTCTTGCTGCCAGCGTTCCTGCTGCGTCAGGGCTTCTTTGGAAAATTCCCCGTCCGTCACATGCAAAAGACAGCCTTTATGGGGACCTGTGCAAAGAAGGGCTTCCAGCTGCCGGGTCTGTTCTTTTGTCAAAACGGACTCGCCGAAGCAGCTTTCCACATAGGCGCGGACCGCCTCCTTGCGGGCAGTTTTCCCCGTAAGGACATTTTCCAGTTCCTCCGTCCACTTTCCTGCAGACCGCTTTTCTCCTTCCTGATCCCCCTGCCAGTCGATCATCCGGAGGGCCTGTCCTTTTTTCCTAAAAATACGGGGCAAAAGAAAGCTTCCCGAAAAAATATGACCGCCCAGTTCGTCAAACTCCCGGAACGCAGATTGAAAAAACCACCGGGAAAAAATCCGGTCCATCCGGTCCATGACCTCGTCTTCCGACAGGTTGCCGGGAAAATCCAGCGCATCCAGGATTTCCTTTTCCGGTGCTTCCAGCCCGTCCGGCTGCCCCAGAATCCTTCTGCAGCGCCCTTCCTTTAAGTCCCGGATCAGGCTGCCGCTGCCCACGGGATTTTTTTCGTTCAAAAAAGAAACCGCCCAGTCTTTGCGCATGGCATCTAGGGCCGGACGCTTTGCCCTGTCTCCTTCATACAAAGACGCTTCCAGCCCAAGCCAGAACAGCTCTGCGTAAACAGCGCCGTCTTTCTGTGCTTCCAGATAAGAAAACATTTTTTCCAGACGGGAAAAATCGAACCGGCGATTGGCCGCCCCGATCACATAATTCCAGTAGACATCCGCCTCCCCATGTTCGTCATAGGCCAGATAAGGGGTACGGATCCCGTAGTCTCCCGCCGCATTCCAGACCAGGTTCTGGGCGCGGCGCTTCTGTTTTTCTTCCCTGTTCATTTTCCCTTACGCCTCAAACAGCTCCCCGGCTCCCATGTTTTTCGGGATCCGGGCCCGAATCGTATCCATCACAAGCTGGCGTTCAAAGGGATCAAAAGACTTGTTGGCGATTCCCATGCGCAGGGCGGCGTCCGGACCGATTCCTTTTTCCATCAGCCGGACTGCCGAAACCATGCCCCGCATGTCCAGGCTCTTGGTGGAAATCTCCGCGCCCTCGCACTTGTTTTCCAGCTCCTTGAACAGATCCGCCAGCTGCTGTGCCCATTTGGTCTTTAGTCCCGGGAATTCCCTCTTTAACAGTCTGCAGACGGCATCCCTCGTGGCAGGCGGCATTTCGATCACCGCAAAACGGGAGGTAAGCGCTTCGTTTAACTCCCGCGTGCCTGCGTAGCCGTAATTCATGGTAGCGATAAAGCGGGTTGCGTCGTCCAAAACGATCCTATCATATCCCGCCACATCGATGACCCTTCTGAAATCCAGGGTGGCATGCAGCACGGCCAGGGTTTCATTCCTGGCCATATTGATCTCGTCCAATATGCCGAACCCTCCGCACCGGGCGCACATGGCCACCGGCCCCGGACGGAACGTCACTTCGTTGTTCTGGAACGTATCCGTACCGATCAGGTCCGCAGCGTCCGCCTGGACAGAAAGGGAAATGTTCCAGCAGGGCCTGCCAAACAGCGTGGCCAGGTTTTCCGCCAGTACATTTTTCCCGGTGGCCTTCGGCCCCGCCAGCAGCAGGTTCTCCCCGCACAGCAGCGCGGCCGCGGCCTCTTCCCACACTTCTTTCCCGTAATACAAAAAGCGGGGGGTTGGAATACGTTTCTGCATGTTTCCTGCAGGATGGGCCTTTCGAAAAGCGGCCGCTTCCGCCAGGATCGCCCTGCTGACCCCTTCCTGCAAAAGTTCCTGTTCCAGATCCATCTCTTTTGTCCCTCTCTTTCAGATGATAATGCAGACCATGCCCCCCGTGGAGTCGTTGACAATTTTCTGCATCGTATCCTGCAGCTTTTGCTGGCTTTCCTCCCCGATCATACTGATCTTGGCGCGGATGCCGTCGTTGACCAGCTGTTCCACTGTTTTCCCGAAAATGTTTGTTTCCCAGATCCCGTCATTTTTGCCGTTTTCGTCGATATAGCCAATCAGGTCCCTGGCCTGCTGTTCCGTTCCCACAATGGGCGCGATTTCCGTCACCACATTGGCGCGGATAAAATGCAGGGAAGGGCTTTCCGCCTTGATTTTCACACCGTATTTATTCCCGTGGCGGATCACTTCCGGCTTTTCCAGACAGATTTCATCCCGCTGGGGAAGCACCACGCCATACCCTTTTGTCCGGACTGACTGCATGGCGTTTAGCACCCTGGCGTATTCCCTTTTCATCTCCGCCATTTCCTTTAAGAGGCGCATCAGCTGATACTCCCCGCTGACCGGTTCCTGGGTCAGGTCGCTGATCATTTCGTAATAATAGCGGTCTTCCATATCCAGTACCACCCGGACGCATCCGTCCGCCATATTGATATTTTCCACCAGGCAGCGGCGGATATAATCCCCCTGCAGGCCCACCGGACGTTCCGCCACATCCCGGATGACGTTGATCCCGCTCATCAGTTCCCGGATCCGCGCAATCAGGTCCGCTTTCATTTTATGATCGGCCGGCAGCATTTCCACCCATTTGGGCATATAAAACTCCACCATGGTTACCGGGAATTCATACAGTACTTTTTCCATAATCCGGCGGATATCTTCTTCCGACAGCTGTGTGCAGTTGACCGGCAGGGCTGCGGCCTTATACTTTTCCCGGATTCCTTCGGCCGTCTGTCTCGCCTTTTGTCCGTGCGGGCTGGCGGAATTCACCAGGACCAAAAACGGCTTCTGCAGTTTTTTCAGTTCCTGGATCGCCTTTTCCTCCGCCGCAAGATAATTTTCCCGGGGAAGGTCTCCGAAACTGCCGTCGCAGGTAACCACAATCCCGATGGTGGAATGGTCGGTAATCACTTTCCGGGTCCCGATTTCCGCCGCCTGGGTAAAAGGAATCTCCGTATCGTACCAGGGCGTTTTCACCAGGCGCTCTGCGCCTTCTTCCATATGGCCCGCCGCGCCCTCTACCATAAAGCCCACGCAGTCCACCAGCCTGACCTTCACGCCCACGTCCCCGCCCAGCTTCAAAGACGCCGCCTCCTGCGGGATGAACTTGGGTTCCGTGGTGGTGACGGTTTTCCCGCCCGCGCTCTGGGGCAGCTCATCCTGCGCCCTGGTTTTTTCCGCTTCTTCCGTCAGATAGGGCAGCACCGCCACGTCCATAAACCGTTTGATAAAGGTGGATTTCCCGGTCCTCACCGGCCCCACCACTCCTATGTAAATTTCACCGCCTGTCCTTTTTTGCATATCGCGGTAAAGATTCTGCGTATACAGAGTATCGTTCTGCAGATTTTCCATAGACAAAATCCCCTTTGCGTCTGTGCTGTTACACTATATGCGCACAGAAGGGATTTCATGTCAGAACAGGCCGGGATATCGGTCCGGTTTCCGGTATTCAGGATCATTTTTCCCTCTTTATTCCATAACCGCTTTCTTGTAGCTCTTTTTGCCCCGGCGCAGGGTAATCCCTTCCCCGGAAAGTTCCTCTTTGGTAAAGCTTCTTTTTATATCCGTCACTTTTTCCCCGTTGACGGAAACGCCGCCCTGTTCCACCGCGCGGCGCGCTTCGGAACGGGAAGCCGTCAGCCCTGTTTTCACCAGCAGCCCCAGGATATCGATGCTGCCGTCTGTCAGGTCTTCTTCCGTCAGCCCTACCGTAGGGATCTGGGCATCTGCCCCGCCTGCAAACAGTGCTTTTGCCCCGGCCTGGGCCTTGTCCGCCTCTTCTTTGCCGTGAACCAGCTCCGTCAGCTCGTAAGCCAGGATCTCCTTGGCCTGATTTAACTGGCTGCCTTCCCAGGCTTCCATCTCCCGGATCTGTTCGATAGGCAAAAAGGTCAGCATCTTCAGGCACTTGATCACGTCCGCGTCGTCTACGTTCCTCCAGTACTGATAAAAGTCGAAGGGAGAGGTCTTGTTGGGATCCAGCCAGACCGCGCCCTTCTGGGTTTTGCCCATCTTCTTGCCTTCGGAATTCAAAAGCAGGGTAATGGTCATGGCGTAGGCATCCTTGCCCAGCTTTCTGCGGATCAGCTCCGTGCCCCCCAGCATATTGGACCACTGGTCGTCGCCGCCAAACTGCATATTGCAGCCGTATTTCTGGAACAGCATGTAAAAGTCGTAGCTTTGCATGATCATGTAGTTGAATTCCAGAAAGCTCAGGCCTTTGGCCATACGCTGCTTGTAGCATTCCGCCCGCAGCATGTTGTTGACGGAAAAGCACGCCCCCACTTCGCGCAGCAGGTCGATATAGTTCAAATCCAGAAGCCAGTCCGCATTATTTACCATCAGCGCCTTTCCTTCCGAAAAGTCGATAAAGCGGCTCATCTGCTTTTTGAAACAGTCGCAGTTATGCTGGATGGTTTCCGGCGTCATCATCTGGCGCATGTCCGTCCTGCCGGAAGGATCGCCGATCATTCCCGTGCCTCCGCCGATGAGGGCGATGGGCTTATTCCCCGCCATCTGCATCCGCTTCATCAGGCACAGGGCCATGAAATGTCCCACATGCAGGCTGTCCGCGGTGGGGTCGAAGCCGATATAAAACGTAGCCTTTCCGTTGTTGATCAGCTCCTTGATTTCTTCTTCGTCCGTCAGCTGGGCCAAGAGCCCCCTGGCTTTGAGTTCTTCAAAAACCGTCATTTTTCCTCTCCTTTTTGAATCCTGTTTGATTGACATATTTTGATACGATAAAAAACTTACCGTACAAAAAGGCCCTCCATCCGAAAGGACGAGGGCCTTAAAAGCTTCGTGGTACCACCTTTTTTTCGCGGACGGCTCACGCCGCCTGCCTCATGAAGTACAGTCCGGCCTTTTCGGACAGCGTCCGTCCAAATCCTCCGGAGGATACTCCTGCAATATAACGGTTGCTCCCGTTGCAGCCTACTCGTCATCCGCCAAAAGCGGATCCTTTCGGTGCACGACTCCGGGATGTATTCAGACCGTCTTCCCCTGCGCCTCTCATCTGCCGGCTGCTTTCTGTCGGTTCCTGTACGTTCCTACTCTTTCCCATCCTAGTCTTTTCCAGATAAAATCAGGGATCCTAAAACCCCTCATCTTCTGTCACTGTATCATAGGGCAAAGGGCGATGTCAAGGCAATTTTTCTTTTCCTTCGTCGCTATGCCCGAATTTCGTTTTCATTTGTATGGATATTTCTATTTGTGGTTTCAAAATGTGTGTGCTAGAATAAACCTGTCCCAAATCCGATCGTTTCGGACGGGGCGGTATACTTACGACGATTTTTCCAATACGGAGGTTAAGGAATGAGTGGCTTTTTCGGAGTAGCTTCAAAAGAAGACTGTGTTTTCGATCTGTTTTTCGGCACTGACTATCACTCCCATCTGGGAACACGGCGGGCAGGCATGGCCGTCTACGACAATAAGGACGGGTTCAACCGCGCTATCCACAACATTGAGAACGCTCCTTTCCGTACCAAATTTGATAAAGAACTTTCCCGCATGAACGGGCATCTGGGAATCGGCTGTATTTCCGACTATGAGCCCCAGCCCCTGATCATCCGTTCCCATCACGGGACTTTTTCCATTATGACCATCGGCAAGATCAACAACATCGACCAGATTGTAAACGATCTGCTCTACCATTCCCCCACCCATTTCCTGGAAATGAGCGGCGGGGATATCAACGCCACGGAGCTGGTGGCCACCATCATCAATCAGAAAGAAAACCTCATCGAGGGGATCCGGTATGCGCAGGAGATCATCGACGGTTCCATGTCCATCGTCATTATGACTCCCAAAGGGATTTACGCTGCCCGGGATAAGATGGGCCGCACCCCAATTGCCCTGGGCAAAAAGGACGACGCCTACTGTTTTGCGTTTGAAGGATTCTCCTTCCTGAACTTGGGATACACCCCTCTGCGGGAGCTTGGCCCCGGCGAAATCGTGGTGATGGATCCGGAGGGCGTGCGCACCCTGGTCAAGCCCGGCAAAGAGATGAAAATCTGCACCTTCCTGTGGATTTATTACGGCTATCCGTCCTCTTCCTATGAAGGCATCAGCGTGGAAAAAATGAGATATAACTGTGGGGCGGCCCTGGCAAAACGGGACGCCGGCAGCGTCCATCCGGATATCGTAGCCGGAGTTCCCGATTCCGGCATCGCCCATGCCATCGGATATGCCAATGAATCCGGGATCCCGTATTCCCGGCCCTTTATCAAATATACGCCTACCTGGCCCCGCTCCTTCATGCCCACCATCCAAAGCAAGAGGAATCTCATTGCCAAGATGAAGCTGATCCCCGTGCACGACCTGATCCAGGACAGAAGCCTGCTTTTGATCGACGACTCCATTGTCCGCGGCACCCAGCTGAGGGAAACCACCGAGTTCCTGTATAAGAGCGGCGCCCGTGAGGTGCATATCCGTCCCGCATGCCCGCCCCTTTTGTACGGGTGTAAATACCTCAATTTCTCCCGTTCCACCTCCGACATGGATCTGATCACCAGACGGATCATTGCGGAAATGGAAGGAAACGACAAATATCCGAACCTGGAAGTATACGCAAATCCCGATACCGCAGAGTATCAGGAGATGATCAGCCGGATCTGCAAACAGCTGAATTTCACTTCCCTGCGCTACCACCGTCTGGACGATATGATCGAAGCCGTAGGCATCGACCGCGACAAGCTGTGCACCTACTGCTGGGACGGGAAAGAATAAAGGGCTGTGAAAAAACCGCCCGTTTTGCGTTAGATCATAAAAGAAGGACCCCTGGCTTATTTTGCCTTGGTCCTTCTTTGCTTTTATCCGTTCTCACCGCCGCATCAGCACCTCCATGGCCTGGTTGAGTCCTTCCACCGTCAGTTTGAACATGGGAAGCAGATCCCCGATGGCTGTCTCGGCCTCCCTCCAGGGCATCCGCTTCGGCGCCATTTTGGGGTTGAGCCAGACGATTTTTTTGTAATGACGCTTCAAAAGATTCAGCCATTCCCAGCCGGACAGGCCTCCGTTTGGCCCCCGGTAATTGCCCGTATCCGAATACAGTTCTTCGGGCGCCATGGCCGCGTCCCCCACCACGATCACTTTGTAATCGCTGTCCAGATTCCGGAAGACCCATTCCGTATCCACCCAGTCCCCGTTCTCGCACTCCGGCGTTTTATAGAGCTTGCTGTAAATGCAGTTATGGAAATAGTAGCATTTCACGTCTTTAAAATGGTTGGACTTGTGAACCGCCTGGAACAGGTCGTTCATCAGGGCACTATAAGGGATCATGGTCCCCCCGGAGTCAAACAGCAGCAAAAGCTTCACCGCGTTTTTGCGTGGTTTTTCCATAACAATCTGCAAAAACCCGCCGTTTTCGCAGGTCTTATGAACCGTTCCCCCAATATCCAGATCGGTTTTGGGCACGTCCAGCTTTGCGGAAAACTGCCGAAGCCGCCGGAAGGCCATCTGGAACTGCCGGTTGTCCAGTACCCTGTCATCGCGAAAATCCCGGTATTTCCGGGCGCCTACCACTGCAAAGGCGGACTGATATCCGGTTTTTCCGCCCACACGGACGCCGCCCACGTTTCCGCCCAGATTGCCGAAGGATGTCTTTCCCATGGTTCCGATCCAGAAGCTGCCCCCATTGTGCTCGCTGTCCTGATCCCTCATCCGCTGCCTGAATTTCTCTTCCACCTCCCGGCGGTCAATCTGCAGTTCCTCGCCCTCGTTCAAATATCGTCTGGCGTCCTCCCGGGCCAGCTCTTCCATCTCGGACTTGTCCAGCCATTCCAGCATCTGTGCAGAGATTTCGTCCTCAAACGCTGCTCCTTTGAAGCATTCCTCAAAGGCCTGGTCAAATTTGTCGAACTGCGTCTCGCTTTTGACCAGGATCATCCGGGCCAGATAGTAAAACCGCGTCAGGCTGTTTTTCGCAAGCCCCTGGTCCAGCGCCTCCTGCAAAGTCAGCCATTCGCTTAAGGCAACGGGAAGCCCCTTTGCCCTGCAGGCGTCAAAAAATTTTGCAAACATTGCCGTCCCCCTTTACAGTCAGACTTTATGCCGCACCGTTTCCAGATCCTCGTCCTTTTTCAGGATCACGCCTAAAAAAGGCAGATTCCCCCGGATCGTTTCCGGCGCAATGCCCCCGATCTGCAAAGCCCGGATCCAGTCGATCAGCTCGGAAGTGCTGGGTTTTTTGCGCACATCCCGGTAACTGCGGATTTCATAGAAAGCGGCCATGGCCTCTTTTAGCAGCTTTTCCTCCACATTGGGAAAATGGGCCCGTACAATCTCTTCCATCAGTCCTTCGTCCGGGAAGTCGATATAATGGAAGATACAGCGGCGCAAAAAAGCGTCCGGAAGTTCCTTTTCCGCATTGGAGGTGATGATCACAATGGGCCGGTGTTTGGCTTTCACCGTGCGCTTTGTCTCGTGAATATAAAATTCCATCTGGTCCAGCTCCCAGAGCAGATCGTTGGGAAACTCCAGGTCCGCCTTATCGATCTCGTCAATCAAAAGGACCACCTGTTCTTCCGAATCAAAGGCTTCCCCGAGCTTTCCAAGCCGGATATAGCGGGCGATATCATCCACCCCTTCTTCCCCGAACTGTCCGTCGTAAAGCCGCTGGATCGTGTCGTACAGATAGAGCCCGTCCTGCGCTTTGGTGGTGGATTTGATATTCCAGACAATCAGCCTCTTTCCCAAAGACTGGGCCACTGCCTTTGCCAGCATGGTCTTCCCCGTGCCCGGCTCCCCTTTAATCAGCAGAGGCTTTTGCAGGGCAATGGCCACGTTGACCCCATCCAAAAGCTCCCGGCTGGCGATATACTTTTTTGTGCTCTCAAAGCGATCTTTCATATCCAGTCATCCTCCCTTGAATTACAGACAATAACATGGTACGATAATTGTGTTTTGAAATCAAGGAAATCCGGAGGAAACAGGAATGATCGCAGAATTGCTCAAAAAGGGGAAACAGACACTTTCTTTTGAGGTGTTTCCTCCTAAAAAAGAAGAAGAATTTGAAAACGCCCAGTCCGTTTTAAACAGTCTGGCACAGCTTCGGCCCGATTTTATCAGCGTCACCTACGGGGCCGGGGGAAGCCGTTCCAAAAAGACCGTGGAAATCGCATCCTATATCCAGAATACCCTCTGCATCCCGGCGCTGGCCCATATGACCTGCGTGGGTTCCAAAAAAGAAGACATCGACAGGGTGGCCGACAGCCTGAAGCAGTCCGGGATTTCCCATGTGCTGGCCCTGCGGGGCGACCGGCCCGCCTGGATGGACGACGCCCAGTTTAACAGCCGCAGCTTTGCCCACGCTTCCGACCTCACCCGCTATCTGAAAGAAAATACGGACCTGGAAATCGCAGGCGCCTGCTATCCGGAAAAGCACTATGAAGCCCCCGACCAGGCGTCGGACCTGGAAGGCCTGCGGGCAAAAGCGGACGCCGGCGCTGCCTTCCTCATTACCCAGCTGTTCTTTGACAACGATGCTTTTTACCGTTTTTATGAACGCAAAGAGGCCGCAGGGATCTTTCTTCCCGTCTGCGCGGGCATTATGCCCATCACTTCCGCCAAGCAGCTGGGAACTACCGTCACCCTTTCCGGTTCCAGCATCCCCAAGGAACTGGCGGATCTCATTGCAGCCTACGGGGACCAGCCCGGGGAAATGCGCAAAGCGGGCATCGACTATGCGGTGCGCCAGATTCTGGACTTAAAAGCCCACGGTACGGACGGCATCCACATCTATTCCATGAACCGTCCCAAAACCACCCGGGAAATCGTGGAAGCAATCCGGTAGGCAATTTAAAAATGGCAGAATATGATGATCAAAGTCATATCCTGCCATTTCTTTTTTATCAGGCTTCCCCTGCCGTCCACTCGCTGACCTCCCCGTCGTTTTCAGGCAAAAACAGCATAACGGACTCCTTTTTCCCGAACAGGCGGCTCGCCCTTTCCTTGATCCGGATGGTTCCTACCTGCGGATCCATCGCCAGAAACCAGGAAAAAGTACCCGTATGGCCGGCGGGAATTTTCTGGGTATATCGGGTTTCATAGGATAAATCCTCTCCCCAGACCCGCTGTACCTCATAAGGATAGTATCCTTCCTCCGTGGTAAAATCGGGACCGCTGGTAAAATCGCCCGTCACCCGGGACGGATTTTCATAAACGATCCTCACTTCGTACAGCATTTTTCCCTCTTCCAGGTCAAAAAGGGCGCGGTCCCCAAAACGGTTAATCACCGAAATTTGTTTCATTTCCAGGGGGCTGATCTCATAGCCGATTCCGTAGCGGAAATCTTCCTGTCTGGAAGAAAGCCAGAACAGGCAGAAAATCCCCTCCAAAACCAGCGCCACAAAAATCGGCCAGCGCCGTTTTTTATGCTCTTTTTCTTTTTTCAATCTTCCACCTCCCCGGCCGGCAATCCCAAAGAGCCGATTCCTTCCAGAGGGATGCTCCCCTCCATCACAGCCCGGGACGGATATGTTTTGTCCTCTACCGTCAAAAGCAGTTCCAGCTGCTGTGCGTCGTCTTCTGTCAGAAAAAACCAGTACCCGCTGTCCTCTTCCCCGTTTCCGGGATTGTAAACGGTAAGTTCCTCCTCCTCCGATATCCCCAGCAGGTACAAAGCGGTGCGGATGGCGTCCGCATACACCGGCTCCCGGTAATACACATCCCCGTCGTGGACGTATTTGAGCGAAACATCCTTCAGGCCGGCGTCAAAATTGTATCCTTCCGATCTCACAACAGCCCTTACACAGACCAGCTGCATTCCTTCCGGGATCACTCTCTTTAGAAAAACCCGCTCCACTCCCTCTGCGGAAACAAAAATCGGATATTCCAGCGGATCTCCTTCCAAAACCAGCTCACCGGCGCCCAAAGGCTGTACCCGGGCGATCTCGCCCTCCCCGCCCCTAAGCTTTCCCGCAAAGCTGATCTTCCAAACGGACCAGCCTCCCCAGGTGAGCGCCGGAAGAAGCAGGAAAAGAAACAGCCATACCGGGAAGCGGAATGCACGGCTTTTTCCTGTGGAAACCTTCTCCTTGCGGACAGTCCGTCCTCCTGCCGCAGCCTGTACCGCTTCTTCCCGGTCCGGCGCGTTATAAGTGCCGCACTTGGGACACAGCCCGCTGTACATTTCCGTATCGAACCGTTTGCCGCAGTTTTTGCATTTGATCTTCACTTATGACCACTCCGTATCCGAAATCTCAATCTTTTTATCCCGAAGCATCAGGTCGCGGACTGCCTCCGCAGCCGGTTTTCCCTGGAAAAGCACTTCGTTGACCTGTTCGATAATGGGCAGCTGGACGCCGTATTTTGAAGCCAGTCCCATGGCTGCCTTTGCGGAATAAACCCCTTCCACCACCATTTTGACTTCTTTCATGGCTTCCTCCATGGTATAGCCTTTTCCGATGAGGATGCCGGCCCGGCGGTTCCTGGAATGCATGCTGGCGCAGGTCACAATCAGATCCCCGATGCCCGACAGCCCGCAAAACGTCTCAAACCTGCCTCCCATGGCTGTTCCCAGCCTGGCAATTTCCGTTATCCCCCTGGTAATCAGGGCCGCTTTCGTATTGTCCCCGTATCCCAGACCGTCCGCAATGCCCGCCGCCAGGGCCACCACGTTCTTCAAAGCCGCGCCCAGCTCGATGCCCAGCACATCCGGGCTGGTATAGACGCGAAAGACCGGGCTCATGAAAATATTCTGCACCAGCTCCGCCGTGCTTTTGGTTCTGGCCCCGGCCACAATGGTGGTAGGAAGGCCCTTTCCCACTTCTTCCGCATGGGAAGGACCGGACAGCACCGCCACGTCTGCCTGGGGAATCTCCTCTTCAATGATCTGGGACAGGGTCATCAGCGTGCCTTCTTCAATTCCTTTTGCCACGTTGACCACGATCTGCCCTTTTCCCACGAAGTCCTTCATCTGCCTGGCAGTACTTCTGGTAAAAGGGGACGGCACGGCCAGGACAAGCAGGTCCCTGCCTTCCACCGCTTCCTTTAAATCCGTCGTAAACGTCACGCTTTCAGGCAAAATCACCCCGGGAAGCTTGCTCTTTTGTTCCCTGCATTCCGAAAGCATGGCAATTTCATCCGCCAGCGCGCTCCAGACAATGACCTCGTGTCCGTTGTTGGCCAGAAGCCAGCTCAATGCGCTTCCCCAGCTGCCCGCGCCAATCATTCCAATCTTTGCCATTTTTCCCTCCGAACTATTTTTCCATGGATTCTTTGTTCTTTTTAAACAGATAGGTCTTTCGCTCCTCGCCGTGTAAAAGCCGTTTTATGTTTTCCCTGTGTTTCCAGTAAGCCATAACGGTCAGAAAAGCCGCCACTATGTACATCTCCGTCAAATGGGCCTGCGCCATACCGAAACCCCCCAGCTGCCCCATGACCACGATCTGGATCATAAAGCCCGCATATACCAGCAATGACCCTAAGGAAACGTAATGGGTCACCCCGAAGGTAATGAAAAACAAAGCCGCGCCCACCGGGATGAAAGCCGGATGGAAGGCCAGGATCAGGCCCGCCGTGGCGGCGATGCCCTTCCCGCCCTTAAATCCCAGATAAAAGGGGAAATTGTGTCCCAGGATCGCCCCTGCTGCAGCATACAAAGCCAGCAGGTAATTCATATCGCTGTGGCTATCCGCAAACAAAAGCCGCACCACCGTAATGGCCAGTATGCATTTGATCACGTCGCCCGCAAATACAATAAGCCCCGCCTTTGTCCCAAGCACCCGCAGGGTGTTGGTCGTTCCCGCGTTGCCGCTGCCGTACTTGCGGATATCGATCCCATGTGCCCTTCCATAAATATAAGCCGTCTGAAACAGGCCGAACAGATATCCGATCGCCAAAGCTGCCAGTCGTACCATCTCAACCGTTCTCCTTCCTCTCCCTGATAATAAATTTCAGCGGCGTCCCCCGAAAGCCGAACGCACTGCGGATCTGATTCTCGATATATCTCGTATAGGAAAAATGCATCAGCTCCTTATCATTGACAAAAATCACAAAGGTGGGCGGTTTCACGGCCACCTGGGTGATATAGTAAAGCCGCAGCCGCTTTCCCTTGTCCGCGGGGGGCTGCTGCATGGCCACTGCTTCCGACATAATCTCGTTGAGCACGCCCGTAGCGATCCGCAGGGCGTGGTTTTCGATCACGGCGTCAATGGTTTCAAACAGTTTCGGCAGCCGCTGCCCTGTCAGGGCCGAAATGAAAATGATCTCCGCATAGGGCATGAAAGAAAGGGTATTGCGGATTTTCTCCTGGAAACGGTAAATGGTTTTATCGTCCTTTTCAATGGCGTCCCACTTATTGACCGCAATGATCATCCCCTTGCCCCGCTCATGGGCGATGCCTGCGATTTTGGCGTCCTGTTCCGTCACCCCGTCTTTGGCGTCGATGACCAAAACCACCACGTCCGCCCGCTCCACCGCGCTGACCGTGCGCAGGATCATGTAGCGCTCCAGTTCTTCCTTAATTTTATTCTTGCGCCTTAAGCCCGCCGTATCAATAAAGACATATTCCCTTCCGTCGTGGATCACCTCGGTGTCTACGGCATCCCGGGTCGTCCCCGCAATGTCCGAAACGATCACACGGTTTTCCCCGATCAAGCGGTTTATGATAGAGGATTTTCCCACATTGGGCTTGCCCACGATGGCGATCCTGGGCCTGTCGTCCTCTTCTTCCCCTTCCTGCTGCTGCGGGAAATGACGGATCACTTCGTCCAGCATGTCCCCCAGCCCCATCCGGTTGGCTGCGGAAATCGGATAAGGGTCCCCGATCCCCAGATTGTAAAACTCATAGACATCCGCCATATATTTCTGGAAGCTGTCCACTTTGTTGACTACCAGTACCACCGGCTTGCGGGAACGGCGCAGCATGTCCGCCACCTTCGAATCCGCGTCCACCAGTCCCTGCTTAACGTCCACCATAAAGAGGATCACATCCGCCGTTGCAATGGCGATCTCCGCCTGCTCCCTCATCTGGGAGAGAATAATATCGTTGGATTCCGGCTCGATCCCGCCCGTGTCAATCAGGGTAAAAGTACGGTCCAGCCAGATAATATCCGCGTAAATCCGGTCCCTGGTAATGCCCGGCGTATCCTTTACAATGGAGATCATCTCCCCCGCCAGGGCGTTGAACAGGGTGGACTTTCCCACGTTGGGCCTGCCCACCACAGCCACCACGGGCCTGCTTTTCGTATTTGCCATCAATACTCCTTTCCGCCGGGCCTAAAAACGGCCCAGGATTGTTTCCGTAAAATCATATCCACTGGATTTTACAATATTCACGGGCACTTGTAAAGCTTTCGAAATATCCTGCGTGGTCACGTCGTCCAAAAGCACGTTTTCCCCGCTGCGCAGCACATTGACAGGAAGCAGCAGCTCTTCGCCCAGCTCTTTTCCCTTAAGCTGCGCAATGATGTCCTGTCCAGTCAAAAGGCCGGTGACGGTGATCTGCTCCCCGAAAAAGTCGTTGCGGATGGGATAAAGATGCACCGTAAGGCCGGGAAACTTTTCTTCCAGCCGGTCCGCCATCCTGCGGATATAGGGAGCGCTGATCCTGCCTGTCACTGCGGAAACCTCCCGCTTTTTTCCCTGCCACCGGGCCATGGCTCCGTTTTCT
The DNA here is from genome assembly GCA_944380095.1 of uncultured Lachnospiraceae bacterium. GTDB lineage: Bacteria > Bacillota > Clostridia > Lachnospirales > Lachnospiraceae > Gallintestinimicrobium. The sequence goes on from CALWGP010000030.1 coordinate 21,156, forward strand.
TCCAACTGCCTTAAGGAATCCCGGAACTCTTCCATCAGAAGGCGCAGCATCCCCACTCCGTTTTCCAGCTGCAGATAGCCGTCGTAGTTGTCCTCATCCGGAAGCTCCTGTCCCGCCAGGATGTACCATTCGTCGCTGGCATGGACGAAATGCAGGCCGTATCGGTCAAAAAGCTCTTTTTGCCACCTGTGGATCTGTTCCAGCACTTTATTGGCGTCTTCCTTCGTAAAAGGCTGAAGCGGGTAGAGTCCCTCCCGGTAACGGGAAAGGCCCACCGGCACCACGGAAACGCTGCGAAGATAAGGAAGATACCGGCTCAGATCCCGAAGGCTTTTCTCCAGCTCCTCCCCGTCGTTGATTCCCTTGCACAAAACGATCTGTCCGTTCATTTCGATCCCCGCTTCAAAAAAACGGTCCGTCTTTTTAAGCGCTTCCCCGGCAAAGCGGTTATTCAGCATCCTGCAGCGCAGCTGCGGATTCGTGGTCTGGAAGGAAATGTTAATCGGGGACAGATGGTAACGGATGATCCGCTCCACGTCTCGGTCGGACAGATTGGTCAGGGTCACATAATTGCCCTGCAGGAAGGACAGTCTGGAATCGTCGTCCTTAAAATACAGGGTCTCCCTCATTCCGGGGGGCATCTGGTCGATAAAGCAGAAAATACATTTGTTGCAGCAGGAACGATAGTCGTCCATCAGCCCGTTTTCAAAAACCAGGCCCAGATCCTCCTCATACTCCTTGTCGATCTCCAAAAGCCATTCTTCCTGCGAAGGCTTGCGGATCAGCACTTCTATATATTCATCCTGAATCAGGTACTGGTAGTCGAAAATATCTTCCACTTCTTCCCCGTTTATGGCAAGCAGGCTGTCCCCTGCCTCAATCCCCATCTCTTGCGCGATGCTGCCGGCCTCCACGGACCGGATCTGGTGTCCTTTTTTATGATCCATCGTATTTTTACTCCTTTTCCTTCCTATTTTACTAGAAAAATCCTGACGTGTCACTAGAAATTTCTTGACGGACACAAAGGCATGATGTTATAAAGGTAAGGAATGGAGGAAACAAACATGCCGAATTTACGCGAACTGGAAAATGCGCTCCCTGTGGGCCCCTTAAAGATCCTGGCCCTGGACTCCTCGGAGAAACTGGGCAAGCGCGTCAATAACTATCTGGTGACTTTCCGCCGGAATATGAAAAACTCGTCCCACGACGCCCCCGCATTCCGCGGATATATCGAAGACAACTATCTGGTGGACGCTGCCTGCCCCCGTTTCGGATCCGGTGAGGGCAAGGGCGAGCTGCATGAGTCCGTCCGGGGCACAGACCTTTTTATCCTGGTGGACATCTGCAACCACAGTCTGACCTATTCCCTGAACGGATATACAAACCACAAGTCCCCTGACGACCATTATCAGGACTTAAAGAGAATGATTGCCGCCGTGGGCGGGAAAGCCAAGCGCATCACGGTTATCATGCCTTTTTTATACGAAGGCAGACAGCACAAAAGAAGCGGGCGGGAATCCCTGGACTGCGCCTATGCCCTGACGGAACTGGCGGATATGGGCGTGAACAATTTCATCACCTTTGACGCCCACGATCCCCGGGTGCAGAATGCGACCCCCTTATGCGGCTTTGATAACTTCACCCCTCCCTATCAGTTCATGCGGGCCCTTCTGGACAATGTACCGGACCTGATCATTGACAAGGATCACATGATCGTCATCAGCCCGGATGAAGGCGCCCTGGACCGCACCACCTATTTTGCCAACGTGCTGGGCGTTAATATCGGTATGTTCTATAAACGCCGCGATTATTCCGTTATCGTCAACGGGAAAAACCCCATTGTCGCCCACGAGTTTTTGGGAGACAATATCGAAGGGAAGGATATCGTTATTATCGACGATATGATCTCTTCCGGCGGCAGTATGCTGGATACCGCCCGTCAGTTAAAGTCCATGGGGGCGAAGCGGGTGTTCATCTGCACTACCTTCGGACTCTTTACGGACGGGATGGGCGCTTTCGACGAGGCCTATGAAAAGGGCTGGTTTGACCGGGTGATCACCACCAACCTGACCTACCAGATTCCCGAGCTGCTGGCGCGTCCCTATTACATAGAAGCCGATATGAGCAAATTCCTTGCTTCCATCATCGACTTTATGAACCATGACGTTTCCCTAAGCAACGTCCTGACCCCCACGGAAAAGATCCGCACCATTCTCGAAAAATACAACAACCGGGAAGAATACAACATCTAAAACAAAAAGAGGACTCCGGCTTTCCTTTTGCCATGTCCTCTTTTTTTGTGTAATTTTATTCTCCTTGTTCCGGAACCCCTTTCCTGTATTCCTTCGTCAGCAGAAACGGCAGATAAACGACCATATAAAGAAGGACGCTTAACACGGTGTCCCCCCAGCCTAAGGTCACGCCGGCGGC
>CALWGP010000031.1 GCA_944380095.1 uncultured Lachnospiraceae bacterium
GCAATCCGGCCTGTCGGCCTACTTGCTTATATCGGCTTGCCTGACAAATGTCTGCATGCCTGTGCGTGCAAGCACGCCCATCCACGCAGCCGCTTGTCAGGGCTTTTCTATTAAAAAGTGGGCGCCTGTGGCGCACACTCGCGCCGAGCGCGGTTGCCGTCAGGCAACATTCACCTTTCGCGCGAGTGCGCATCAATGTTTTTGTACGATAGGAAATGCAATTTCCTATCGTACAAAAAAAGGATTCCGCCGGCTGGCGAAATCCTTCTCTTCTTAAAAATAATTGTTTTAAACTCTCAGGCTTAGATCATGTACGGTTTCAGAACTTCCAGAACCGCATCCACGTTCTCTTCCGCATGGATGTTCAGATCGATCGGTTTGGAAAGGTCGAGGCTGAAGATTCCCATGATGGACTTCGCATCGATCACGTATCTGCCGGATACTAAATCGAAGTCATAATCGAATTTGGTAATATCGTTAACGAAGGATTTTACCTTATCGATAGAGTTTAAAGAAATCTGAATTGTTTTCATTTTTGATTACCTCCTTTAGTTTCATACCTTCTGTTCCTATATTAACAAACTATGGTAACAAAAGTCAATTATCAAACGTGACAAAAATGGTGGAGAATACTATGAAAAGTGTAGCATTACACAATCTGGGCTGTAAAGTCAATGCCTATGAATTCGAGGTTATGCAACAAAACTTACAAGAAAGCGGTTTTAAAATTGTACCTTTTGATTCAGAAGCTGACATTTATATCGTAAATACGTGCACAGTGACCAATATTGCAGACCGTAAGAGCCGACAGATGCTGCATCGGGCAAAACATCTTAATCCGGATGCGGTGGTGGTGGCGGTGGGCTGTTACGTCCAGACCGGGGCCGGAAAAATAGAGGATGACAGCTGTATTGACCTTGCAATCGGCAACAACCGGAAAAAAGAGATCGTGGATATTTTAAACGCTTTTCTAAAAGAAAGGGAAGAAGGGAAAGGAACGGGAAGGGCCGGCGATATTATCGATATATCGAAAACCACGGAGTATGAGGAAATGAAGCTGGAGAGGACGGCGGAACATACCCGGGCCTATATCAAGGTGCAGGACGGATGCAACCAGTTCTGCAGTTACTGTATCATTCCCTTTGCACGGGGAAGGGTCCGGAGCAGGCGGAAAGAAGACGTGCTGGAAGAGGTCCGCGGTCTTGCAAAAAAAGGTTACCGGGAAGTGGTCCTGACGGGGATTCATTTAAGTTCCTATGGCATGGATTTTTTGGGGGAAACGAAAGGGGACTACCTGAAAGGAACCGGCGACCTTAGGCAGGAGGCCATGGACAGGGGATTTTTGCTCTCCCTTATTGAAGCCATTGCCGGAATCGACGGCATTGCCCGGATCCGCCTGGGCTCCCTGGAACCCAGGATCATTACGGAAGCCTTTGCGCAGCGGCTGGCAGCGGCGGGAAAAGTCTGCCCCCATTTCCACCTCTCCCTGCAAAGCGGGTGTGATGAAACCCTGAAACGGATGAATAGACATTATACCGCCGGGGAATATTATGAAAAAGTAAAAATCCTGCGCCGTTTCTTCGAAAATCCTGCCATTACCACGGATGTGATCGTGGGATTCCCCCAGGAGACGGAAGAGGAATTTGAGCAGACCCGCGCTTTCCTGGAAAAAGTCCGCTTCTTTGAGATGCACGTTTTCAAATATTCCAGGAGGAAAGGGACCGTGGCGGACCGTATGCCGGGACAGCTGACGGATGCGGTCAAGACCGGGCGCAGCGCTGTCCTGCTTTCCATGGAAGCGCGGCAGTCCAAGGAGTACAGGGCGTCCTACATAGGGAAGGAAGTGGAAATCCTGACGGAAGAGAAAAAGGAAATCGGCGGGAAAACCTTCTGGATCGGACACACCCCCGCCTACGTGAAGGCGGCCGTGGAGGACGCAGACGGGAAATTAGCGCCCAATATGCTTTGCAAAGGCAGGGTGACCGGATTTGTGACGGACGAAATTGTGTCATTGAATTTTTCCGGAAAGTAGGGTAAGATAGTAAATATATAACCGGCGGACTGCGGGCGTCGGGGAGAGGGTCACATTTCAGGAGGAAAAGCAGAGGACAAAGCGATGGAGGATTTGGGAAACACTCAATATTTTAAGGTGGAAACGGAGCCGGAGAACGGCGTGAAGATCATTCTTGCCGCTGTCTATGAAGCGCTTTCCGAAAAAGGGTATAACCCGGTGAACCAGATCGTGGGATATATTATGTCCGGGGACCCTACTTATATTACCAGCCACAGAAACGCCAGGGGACTGATCATGCGCGTGGAGAGGGACGAGCTGGTAGAGGAGATGCTCCGGGAGTACATCCGGAACAATCACTGGAAATAAGCGGCGGGCAGGCCTTTGCGGGAACGCTGCGGCGGACAGCCGGACTTGGGAGAGAGCAGATGCGGATTATGGGACTGGACTTCGGGTCAAAGACGGTGGGAGTTGCCATCAGCGACCCGCTTTTTATCACTGCCCAGGGAATCGAAATTATCCGGCGCAAAGAAGAGAACAAACTGCGCCGTACCCTGGCCAGGATCGAAGAGTTAATCATGGAATACGAAGTAGGGGAAATCGTGCTCGGACTTCCCCTGTATATGGACGCGTCCGAAGGAGGACGCGCTCTTTTGACGCGGGAATTTGCGGATAAGCTGTCCAGACGCACGGGCCTGCCGGTTCATTTCCGGGATGAACGGCTGACCACGGTGGCGGCCGACCGCGCCATGGAGGAGGCTGGGATTCGCCGGGAAGAGCGGAAGGAACATGTGGACAGGCTGGCGGCTGTTTTTATCCTCCAGGGATATCTGGACGAACGTGCCCGCAGGCCTTTGGAAGAGACGGAGAACTGACATTTTGGAAAAGATCAGGTTTTGCCCCGACGAAGGGGAAGCAGTGGATTTTTATGTGCTGGAGCAGACCAGGCTCGGCGGCGTGGACTATATTCTTGTGACGGACGGGGAAGAGGAAGGAGAAGCCCTGATTTTAAAGGACGTATCCGCCCAGGATGCGCCGGAGGCCGTTTATGAGATCGTGGACGACGATGGGGAGCTGGATGCGGTCGCCGCTATTTTTGAAAATCTTCTGGAAGACGTAGAACTGGAAAAGTAAGAAAAGTCCCGCAAGGCTGTCGCCCGGGACTTTCGGAATAAAGGATACGACTGTGAAAAATCCGTATCCGGCCATCGGCCGGTCCGGACAGCGGCGAGGCAGGCTGCGAAATCGGGAAAGAGGACACGGGGATGTCCGGCTGCCGCCGCTGTCGGCATTTTGTCCCGGCAGACGGGATAAGGTACCGCAGGGGACCGGGAAGGCTGCCGGATGGATTTTGCGCCGTCGGAAAGAATATGGAGGTAGTTTGATTGAAAAAAGCGAAAAAAGTGAATAATGCAGGCCCCAGCCTGAAAGTGATCCCTCTGGGAGGGCTGGAGCAGATCGGGATGAACATTACCGCCTTCGAATACGAAGACAGTATTGTGGTGGTGGATTGCGGCCTTTCCTTCCCGGATGATGACATGCTGGGAATCGACCTGGTGATTCCGGATATTACCTATCTTAGGGATAACTTTGAAAAGGTAAAGGGAATTGTGATCACCCACGGACATGAGGACCATATCGGGGCGCTGCCCTATATCCTGCGCGACCTGAACATCCCGGTTTATGCCACCCGTCTGACCATGGGACTGATTGAGAACAAATTAAAGGAACACAATCTTTTGGGGCATACGAAGCGCAAGGTGATCAAGTTCGGACAGTCCGTGAACCTGGGACAGTTTCGGATCGAGTTTATCAAAACCAACCACAGTATCGTGGATGCGGCGGCGCTGGCGATTTATTCCCCTGCGGGGACCGTGGTCCATACAGGGGACTTTAAAGTGGATTATACCCCGGTGTACGGGGAAGCCATTGACCTGCAGCGTTTTGCGGAAATCGGGAGAAAGGGCGTCCTGGCCCTGATGTGCGATTCCACCAATGCGGAGCGCAAGGGCTTCACCCAGTCGGAGCGGACGGTGGGACACACTTTTGATACCATTTTCCACGAACATCAGGGCAAGCGGCTGATTATCGCCACCTTTGCCTCCAACGTGGACCGGGTGCAGCAGATCATCAATACCGCCCATAAATACGGGAGGAAAGTGGTGGTGGAAGGACGCAGCATGGTGAATATCATCGATACCGCCATGAATCTGGGCTGCATCAATATCCCGGACAATACGCTGGTGGATATCGACCATCTAAAGGACTATCCGGATGACAGGACGGTGATCATCACCACGGGGAGCCAGGGCGAAAACATGGCTGCTTTAAGCAGGATGGCGTCCAGCGTGCACCGCAAGATTTCCATCGGCCCCAACGATACGATTATTTTCTCTTCCAACCCCATTCCCGGCAATGAGAAGGCGGTCACCAAGGTGATCAACGAACTGGATATGAAGGGCGCGGAAGTGATTTTCCAGGATGTGCACGTGTCCGGGCACGCCTGTCAGGAAGAAATCAAACTGATTTATACGCTGGTACAGCCCCGTTATGCGGTCCCCATCCACGGGGAATATAAGCACCGCAAGGCGCAGGCGGGCATTGCCAGGGAACTGGGCATTCCCAAGGAGAACATTTTCATGCTGGCTTCCGGGGATGTTCTGGAAATGAATGAAGAAAAGGCTTCGGTTACCGGGAGGGTGCCCGTGGGCGCGATCCTGGTGGACGGCCTTGGCGTAGGCGACGTGGGCAACGTGGTGCTCAGGGACAGACAGCACCTGGCCGAAGACGGAATCCTCATTGTGGTGGTGGCTTTGGACTGCATGACCGGGCAGGTGGCGAGCGGCCCGGACCTGGTTTCCAGGGGATTTGTCTATGTCAAGGAATCGGATGAACTGATGGACGAAGCCAGGGAGCTGATGGTAAAGGTGATGGAAAGCTGCGTCAGCCGCGGCTGTACGGACTGGGGCAGGATCAAGACCTCCATCAAGGATTCCCTGAGCGATTTCATCTGGAAAAAGACAAAGCGCCGTCCCATGATCCTTCCCATTATCATGGAAGTATAAAAGAAGTATAAAAATACAGGGCGCTTCGACATGGAGGAAAAAATGAAGGGCAGAGTGAATACGGCGTTAAGGGAACTGATCTCGGCGATTATTGATTCCCCCGAATACCGGGAATTCGATCATCAGCTTTCCATTATGAAGGAACATCCGGAACTGAAACGCCAGATCGACGAGTTTAGGCAGGAAAATTATGTGCTGCAGCGTACGGCGGAGTCGGACGAACTGTTTGACAAGCTGGATGAATTTTCCCAGAGATACGATTCGTTCCGGAGAAACCCGCTGGTGGATCCGTTCCTGAATGCGGAAGCGGAATTTTGCAGGATGATCCAGGAAATCAATCAGGAAATTGTGGAGGCAGTGAATTTTGGCTAATCAGAGGGCGAAAAGGGGAACCAGGAAAAACAGCAGGGCATACAGTGCTGCCAGCGGGGCGGTGGGGACGATTTTCAATATCGTGCTGATCATCGTTGTGGCAATGGTGACCTATCGCCTGTCTGTTTTTGCATTCCAGTACGGCGTCCGGATTTTCGGGGAACCGCCCATGTCGGAAGAACCCGGGCAGGAAGTGACGGTGACCATTGAGGACGGGATGGATTTTGACGGCATTGCGCAGACGCTGTACGACAGCGGCCTGATCCGGGATAAAGGCCTGTTCCGGATTCAGGAGCTTTTGTCCAATTATTCGGAGGATGGTTTTGCGGAAGGGACCTATACCCTTTCCACCGCCATGACGCCGGAAGAGCTGATGGACACCATGGCCGGGAGCGGAGAGGACTTACAGGGACAATGATCATCGAAGAAAGATTGCGGACGTTCATCAATTCCCTGGACCGGGGAAACGCAGAGTGGCTTGACGAAGTGGAGCGGCGGGCCCTTTCGGACCGGGTGCCCATTGTGCGCAAGGAAATGCAGGGCCTGCTGCGTTTCCTTCTTGCGGCCCAAAGGCCCCGGGCCATTCTGGAGGTCGGGACGGCAGTAGGATTTTCCGCCCTTTTAATGAGCGAATATATGCCGGACGGATGCCGGATTACAACCATAGAAAATGAAGAAAAAAGAATTGCCATGGCGAGGGAAAACATCCGCCGGGCCGGACGGGAAGACAGGATCACGCTGCTGGAAGGGGATGCCGGGGAGATCTTAAAGGATCTGTCCGGGCCTTTTGACTTTATCTTCATGGATGCGGCCAAGGGACAGTACCTTTCCTTTTTCCCGGAAGTGCTGCGGCTGCTTTGCCCGGGAGGCCTTCTGGTCTCCGATAATGTTTTGCAGGACGGGGATTTGCTGGAGTCCCGGTATGCGGTGCGCAGAAGGGACCGGACCATCCATGCCAGGATGCGGGAGTATCTGTATGAGCTGACCCACCATCCTGATCTGGAAACGGCGGTCCTGCCGGTGGCGGACGGCGTGACGGTCAGCGTCCGAAGGACGGTCTGACAGGAAGAAAGGAGCTTTTTCATTCCATGAAGAAACCGGAATTACTCATACCTGCCAGCAGTCTGGAGGTACTGCGGGTGGCCGTCTCCTACGGGGCGGACGCCGTATATATCGGGGGAGAAGCCTTTGGGCTTCGGGCGAAAGCCAAAAACTTTACGCTGCAGGAGATGGCACAGGGAATTGCTTTTGCCCACGAACACGGGGTAAAAGTTTACGTGACGGCGAATATTTTTGCCCATAACGGGGATCTGGAAGACGCTTATGCGTATTTCGGACAACTGCGGGATTTAAAGACCCGGGACGGACGCAATGCAGCGCCGGACGCGCTGATTATTTCCGACCCGGGCATGTTTGCTCTGGCCAAAAGGGCCTGGCCGGAGGCAGAGATCCATATTTCCACCCAGGCAAACAGTACCAATTACGAGACCTGGAACTTCTGGTGGAACCTGGGCGCACAGCGGGTTGTGGCGGCAAGGGAGCTGTCTTTGCAGGAGATTCGCCGGATCCGCAGTCAGATCCCAAAGGAAATGGAAATTGAATGCTTCGTGCACGGCGCCATGTGCATTTCCTATTCCGGCAGATGCCTTCTGAGCAACTATTTTACCGGGAGGGACGCAAACCGGGGGGCCTGCACCCATCCCTGCCGCTGGAAATACGCGGTGGTGGAGGAAACCAGGCCCGGCGAGTATCTGCCGGTCTACGAAAACGAGAGAGGGACTTTTTTGTTCAACTCCAAGGATTTGTGCATGATCGGGCACATTCCCGAACTGCTGGAAGCAGGGATCGACAGCTTTAAGATCGAGGGGCGGATGAAGACGGCGCTGTATGTGGCCACGGTGGCAAGGACCTATCGGAAAGCCATTGACGACTGTCTGGAGTCGGAAGAAAAGTACCGGCAGAATATGCCCTGGTATCTGGATGAAATCGCACGGTGCACCTACCGGCAGTTTACCACGGGATTTTATTTCGGCAGGCCCGACGAGACAACCCAGATTTATGACGCCAGTACCTATTACAGCGATGCGGTCTATCTGGGAATCGTTTATGAAACGGATGAAAAAGGCCGGGCCCGGATTGAGCAGAGAAACAAGTTCTGCGTGAAAGACCGGATTGAAATTATGAAACCGGACGGCCGGGACGTGGAGGCTTTGGTGGAACGGATCGAGGACGAAGAGGGAGCGGAAATGGACAGCGCGCCCCATCCCAAACAGGTTTTGTGGCTGACGCTTTCGGAAGAAATACAGCCGGGGGATTTGCTTCGGACGAAAAAAGGCGGAAAGGATACGGACGATGAGTGAAACTTTGAACGTGGAGAAGTTGTTTGGCGAAAATGTGTTTACCCTGGGGAAAATGCAGGAGCGGATTCCCAAGAAAGCCTTTGCAGAGGTTGTGCGGGTGATGGAAGAAGGCGGGGAGCTCAGTTCGGCCACTGCGGACGTGGTGGCAAAAGCCATGAAGGACTGGGCGGTGGAGCGGGGAGCAACCCACTATACCCACTGGTTCCAGCCCCTGACCGGCATTACGGCGGAAAAGCACGATTCCTTTATCACCCATCCGGACAGCACCGGGAAAATGATTATGGATTTTTCCGGCAAAGAGCTGATCAAAGGAGAGGCGGACGCTTCGTCCTTTCCCTCCGGGGGACTTCGTTCCACCTTTGAGGCGAGGGGCTACACCGTATGGGATATTACCTCCCCCGCGTTTCTGAAGGAAGACGCCACGGGCGGGATTTTGTGTATTCCTACGGCGTTTTGCTCTTATAAAGGCGAGGCGCTGGACAAAAAAACGCCCCTGCTTCGTTCCATGGAAGCTTTGTCCCAGCAGGCCATGCGGATTGTACGCCTGTTTGACCCCAATACCACGGCCCGCAGGGTGATCCCTTCCGTGGGGGCGGAGCAGGAGTATTTTCTGATTGACCGGGGAAAATATTTAAAGCGCAAGGACCTGATTTTTTCCGGGCGGACCCTGTTCGGGGCGCCTGCGCCCAAGGGGCAGGAGCTGGAAGATCATTATTTTGGCGTAATCCGGGAACGGGTGGGCGCCTTTATGAAGGATCTGAATATCGAACTGTGGAAGCTGGGCGTTACGGCCAAAACCCAGCATAACGAGGTGGCTCCTGCCCAGCATGAGCTGGCGCCCATCTATGAGACGGCCAACATTGCCATGGACCACAACCAGCTGGTGATGGAAACCATGAAAAAGGTGGCGGAGCGGCACAACCTGCGCTGTCTGCTGCATGAAAAGCCCTTCGCAGGGGTAAACGGGTCCGGAAAGCACGATAACTGGTCCATCAGCACGGATACCGGGGTGAATCTGCTGGATCCCGGGGAAACGCCCAATGAGAACATCCAGTTTTTGCTGGTGCTGGCCTGTGTGATGAAGGCAGTGGATACCCATGCGGACCTGCTGCGAAGGAGCGCGTCCAACGTGGGCAACGACCTGCGTCTGGGGGCCAATGAAGCCCCTCCGGCCATCGTTTCCATTTTCCTGGGAACGCAGCTGGAAGATGTGGTGCGCCAGCTGGTGGAGACGGGGGAGGCCCGTTCCTGCCTGGAAGGAAGCACCCTGCGCACGGGGGTGTCCACGGTGCCGGACCTGCACATGGACGCTACGGACCGAAACCGTACTTCCCCCTTTGCCTTTACGGGGAATAAATTCGAATTCCGTATGGTGGGTTCCTCGGATTCCATCGGAAGCCCGACCACGGCCATCAACGCCATTGTGGCGGAAGCTTTCTGCGAAGCGGCGGACCGCCTGGAGGCGGCAGGACCGGAAAACTTCGATATGGCGGTGCATGACCTGATCAAGGAATACATGACCAAACACCAGAAGATCATTTTTAACGGGGACGGCTATTCCCAGGCCTGGATGAAGGAAGCGCGCCGGCGCGGCCTGCCCAATTACCGCGGGATGATCGATTCCATCGAAGCGCTGACCACGGATAAGGCGATCCTTCTGTACGAAAGGTTCGGCATTTATAACCGGGCGGAGCTGGAGTCCCGGAAAGAAATCCTGTATGAAACCTATGTAAAGACCATCAATATTGAGGCACGGACCATGATCGACATGGCTTCCCGGGATATTTTGCCGGCAGTGATCCGCTACAGCCGCAGCCTGGCGGAAACGGTGAAGGTTGAAAAGGAAGCGGGTGCGGATCCGTCCGTAACGTCGGCGCTTTTGCGGGAGGTAAACGAAAGGCTGGCCAAAGCCTCCGGGGCTTTGGAAGGCCTGAAATGGAAGGAAAAGGAAGGACAGGCGATGAAAGACGACGCAAAAGCCCAGGCCTTTTTCTACCGCGACACCATTGTCCCCGCCATGGAAGCCCTGCGCACCCCGGTGGATGAACTGGAGGCCATGGTGGACCGGGAATACTGGCCCATGCCGGTATATTCGGATCTTTTGTTTGAAGTATAAAGGGAATAGGAAGAAGGACCAATGGCCCAAAAAGCCGGAGGTCCTTTTCTTTGTTCCATGGCAAACTTCATTTGTCGGAATGAACTTGCAGCTGGTTGGCATTGAAATTTGTTAAGGAGACAATAATATTAGATTGACAATACTGTGTAATATACAGTATTATAAAAACAGAACGTACAGGAGCAAAAGCGCTCCGACATGGAGGAAAAAATGGGAGAGGAAAAGAATCTGCAGGAAGGGCTTTTACAGGAACTGCGCAGGGGGACCCTGGTACTGAGCGTCTTAAGCCAGATCCGGGAAGAGCGGTACGGATATTCCCTGATCCAGACGCTGGAGGAAAAGGGAGTCCCCATCGATCCCAACACCCTGTATCCTCTTTTGCGCCGCCTGGAGAAACAGGGTTTGCTGGAAAGCTGCTGGGAAACGGGCGGCGCCAGACCGCGGAAATATTACAGGCGGACCGCATACGGGGACGAGGTTTATAAGCAGCTGAAAAAACAGTGGGAAGAGCTGGCGCAGGGAATGGAACGATTGCTGAGGGAGGATGGAGAATGAACCCGAAAGAACAGGAACAGATGGAACGGTATATTTATCAGGTGGTACGCCGCCTGCCGGGCAAGCAGCGAAAAGAAGTGGAGGAACAGCTGACGGAGCTCATCGGGGATATGGCCGACGGGGAAGGCAGTGTGGAGAAAGCGCTGGCAAAGCTTGGGGACCCGGCGGAATTTGCAAAGCAGTATCAGGACGGGGAGCGCGTCCTGATCGGGCCGGAGTTTTATGACTCTTTCCTCTGGCTTGTGAAAGTCGTCCTCTTGTGTACGGCGATCCCCCTGTTTTGCGTCAATGCTGCGGCAGAAGCAAGAAGGGGGATGGGGCTTATGGAAGAAGGAATCCCGCAGGCCGTGGTTCCCTCGGTGCTTTATGGGATCGTACAGACGATTCCGGAAATTGCCGCGGCCTGTCTGTGTGCTTTTGGCGCAATCGTGCTGATCTTTGCCGTCCTGGAAAAGAGGGGGATCCGGCTGGACTTAAACAAGGAGACAAAACAGGCAGGCTGGACGCCCGGCTGTCTGCCGCCGGTCCCGCCCAAGAAAGCGCGGATCAACCGCGCGGACGGTATTGTAGGGATCGTTTTTATTGTGCTGTTCGGCGTCCTGCTCATTTTTGCGCCGGAGTTTTTCAGCGCCGTGGTCCGGGACGGGGAAGAACTGGCCGTGGTTCCCGTATTTAACTTAGAAGAGTGGGACCGGATCCTTCCCCTCTTTATCCTGGGCCTGGCCGCAGGGCTTTTTGACGAGGCATTCCAGCTGGCTGCGGGACGTTACTGCCTGCCGGTGCTGATCTGCAATGTCCTTTGCAGCGGGATACAGCTTGTCCTTGGCTATGGGATCCTCTTTGCCCTGCCGTTATGGAACCCGGATTTTGTACCCAGGCTGCAGGCGATTGTGACGGATCCGGATCTGCAGCGGTTTCTGACCTGGTGGAATCCGGAATTGGCTTCCGTCCTTCTCTTTCTTTTGTGCGCAGCCTTTGCCTTTCTGGAAGCAGGGATCATCCTCTATCGGATGCTGCGCTATGCAAAGAAATAGGGCCGCCTGCCGGATGCCCGGAGGAAACGCCGTATTCCAGACAAAGGGAAAGGAACGTCTCCATGGAAGCGGTCCGGTATTTGCTTTGATGGAAGATGACGTGGAGATGCCTGGTTAAAGGCGGATCCAGAGGCGCGAGGGCGACGTTTTTTTCTTCGATATCCCGCTTTACCAGCAAAAAGGGAAGGACCGCAACCCCCAGTCCCCGGGCCACGCCGCTGACAATGGCCTGGGTGCTGGTGCTCTCCCAGGCCGGGCGGACGGACAGCTGCCGGAGGGCGAAGCTGGCTTCCAGGATCTCTCTTCCGGCGCTGCCCTTTTCCCGCATGAAAAAGGGATACTGCGCCAGATCCGCCAGGGTGACGGACCGCTGCGCGGCCAGGGGATGCCCCGGCGGGACGATGGCGCAGAGGGAGTCTTCCAGAAACGCGACGGCCTGCAGGTCCGGCAGATCGGGCTGATTTTCCACCAGGCCGATATCAATGGAATTTTCCAGGATCATCTGCTCGATGGCGGCGGAATTCTGGATGACTGCTTCGATGCGCAGCTGGGGGAAGGCTTTTTGCAGGCGGCCGATGAGCGCAGGCAGGATGTGGGTGCCGATGGTGATGCTGGCGCCGATGCGGAAGGTTCCCTGCACGTCCCAGTTGCGGAATTTCTGTTCCATTTCGGAAAAAAGGGAGACGATATGGAGGGCATAGCCGTAAAATTCTTTCCCGGCCTCCGTGGGGCGGATATGCCTGCCTTCCCGTACAAAAAGCTTAAGGCCGTAGTGTTCCTCCAGTTCCCTTACCGCCAGGCTGACGGAAGGCTGGGCCAGATGCAGGGCTTTTGAAGCCCCGGTGATGCTGTTGTGCCGGAAAACGGAAACGTAAATATTCAGATGCCGCAGCGTCATAAGGCCCTCCTTTAAAATGAGGCGGCAGGGAAGAGGACCGTAAAGAACGGTCATCGCACTGCTTTGTATAATGAAATCGTTATATATTTTATAGAATAATACTATTTTACATATAATACAACCCCGCCTATACTGGAAGCCGGGGAGAAAGAAGATTGAAAAATGTGCCCGATGGCCCATTTTTCAATCAATAGTTTTGCGTCGGGGCAAAAAGTGCTCCGGTATGGAGGAAAAGATGAAACGAAAAGGAGAGATTTTAAGAAAGCTGTTCTGGTCTACCCTGTATCTGAGCGCCTTTACTTTTGGCGGGGGCTACGTCATCGTTACGCTGATGAAAAAGAAGTTTGTGGATCAATACCATTGGATCGAAGAGAACGAGATGCTGGACCTGATTGCCATTGCGCAGTCGTCTCCCGGCGCTATCGCGGTCAACGGGGCGATTGTGGTGGGATATAAGCTGGCGGGCATGATCGGCGCCTTTACCGCCATCGTTGCAACGATTATACCGCCTTTTGTCATCATTTCCCTGATTTCTGTTTTTTACAATGCGTTTCGGGAAAACTTCCTGGTCAGCCAGATGCTGGAAGGGATGCAGGCCGGCGTGGGTGCGGTGATCGCCGCAGTAGTTTATGAAATGGGCGCGGGGATCGTCCACGGGAAAAATCCCATGTCCCTGCTGATTATGGCGGGCGCTTTTGTAGCGGCCTGTATTTTTGAAGTCAACGTGGTCTATGTGGTGATCGTCTGCGGCCTGATTGGCGTGGTACGGACAATGGCGGGAAAAAGGAGGGCAGGGAAATGATCTATCTGCAGCTTTTTTTGAGTTTTTTACAGATCGGCCTGTTCAGTTTCGGAGGCGGATACGCGGCCATGCCGCTCATCCAGGGCCAGGTGGTAACGCAGCACGGCTGGCTGAGCATGGAAGAATTTACGGACCTGATCACCATTTCCCAGATGACGCCGGGACCCATCGCCATCAATTCCGCTACCTTTGTGGGCATCAAAATCGCAGGGATCCCGGGGGCGCTGGTGGCTACGGGCGGCTGTATCCTGCCGTCCTGCGTGATCGTGACGCTGATTGCGAAACTGTACCTGAAATACCGCAATATGGCCATGCTGCAGGGAGTGCTCAATTCCCTCCGTCCTGCGGTGGTGGCGATGATTGCTTCCGCCGGGATTTCCATTCTGCTGACCGCTTTCTGGGGAAGCGGGGCGGCGGTGGACCTGCTGCGGACGAACTGGGTGCTGGTGGTCATTTTTGTGATCTGCCTGGTGCTGCTGCAGAAATTTAAAATGAATCCCATCTGGGTAATGGTGCTGGCCGGGGTGTTAAAGGTGGCCGCAGCGCTGGTAGCTGGGGCGTGAAAAGTGTTTATAAGCGCCGGAAAATTTTAGACGATTTTTATTGATTTAATTTTCCGATCATGTATAATTAGGAAAGGGCCGGAAAATAGGCGCTTTGCTGCGGACAGCAGGCCGCATCCCGCCCGATACCAAAATTTAAGAGAAGAGAGGTTGAATGTAAGATGGCGGTAATTGATTTAAGCAAGTACGGTATTACAGGAACTCAGGAAATTGTACATAACCCTTCTTATGAATTCTTATTCGAAGAGGAGACCAAGCCCGGCCTGGAAGGCTACGATAAGGGCCAGGTGAGTGAACTGGGCGCTGTCAACGTGATGACCGGCGAATATACAGGACGCTCTCCCAAAGATAAATTCATCGTTGTCGATGAGAATTCCAAGGACACCGTATGGTGGACTTCCGACGCATATAAGAACGATAACCATCCCGCTTCCGAAGAGACTTGGAAAGCGGTGAAGGAAATCGCCCTGGACGAGCTTTCCAACAAGAAGCTGTATGTTGTGGACGCATTCTGCGGCGCCAACAAGGACACCCGCATGGCGATCCGTTTCATTATGGAAGTGGCTTGGCAGGCTCACTTTGTAACCAACATGTTCATCCGTCCTTCCGCAGAAGAACTGGAGAACTTCGAGCCTGATTTCGTTGTTTACAACGCATCCAAGGCAAAAGTGAAAAACTACAAGGAGCTGGGCTTAAACTCCGAGACTGCGGTTGTCTTCAACATCACCAGCCGTGAGCAGGTGATCATCAACACCTGGTACGGCGGCGAGATGAAGAAGGGTATGTTCTCCATGATGAACTACTATCTGCCGTTAAAGGGCATCGCGTCCATGCACTGCTCCGCAAATACGGACATGAACGGCGAGAACACCGCTATCTTCTTCGGCCTTTCCGGTACCGGCAAGACCACCCTGTCCACGGATCCCAAGCGTCTGCTGATCGGCGACGACGAGCACGGCTGGGACGACAACGGCGTGTTCAACTTCGAAGGCGGCTGCTATGCGAAGGTAATCGACCTGGACAAGGATTCCGAGCCCGATATCTACAATGCCATCAAGAGAAACGCCCTGCTGGAGAACGTTACCCTGGATGAGAACGGCAAGATCGACTTTACGGATAAGAGCGTGACTGAGAACACCCGTGTATCTTACCCGATTGACCATATTCAGAACATTGTGCGTCCGGTATCTTCCGCACCGGCTGCGAAGGAAGTGATCTTCCTGTCCGCAGACGCGTTCGGCGTACTGCCTCCGGTTTCCATCCTGACTCCGGAACAGACCCAGTACTACTTCCTGTCCGGTTTCACCGCTAAGCTGGCAGGTACGGAGCGCGGCATTACCGAGCCCACCCCTACTTTCTCCGCATGCTTCGGCCAGGCTTTCCTGGAGCTGCATCCGACCAAATATGCGGAAGAGCTGGTAAAGAGAATGGAGCGAAGCGGCGCGAAGGCTTATCTGGTCAACACCGGATGGAACGGCACCGGCAAGCGTATCTCCATTAAGGACACCCGCGGCATCATCGATGCGATCTTAAACGGCGATATCCTCAAAGCGCCCACCAAGAAGATCCCTTACTTCAACATCGAAGTTCCCACCGAGCTGCCCGGCGTTGACACCAACATCCTTGACCCCCGCGACACCTATGGGGATGTTTCCGAATGGGAAACCAAGGCAAAGGATCTGGCGCAGAGATTCATCAAGAACTTCTCCAAATATGAAGGCAATGAAGCAGGCAAAGCCCTTGTTTCCGCAGGCCCCCAGGTCTGAGTTTAAGACGGCTGTCAAAACAATTTCATTTTTAGTTTCTTCTTAGACAGGGCGGAGCCGCCGCAAAATCCGGATATCCGGTATTTTGCGGCGGCTCCTTTTATATTTCTGCGGCGGTCAGTCTTCCACAGTGAAAACTTCCTCGATGGATGCCCGGAAGACCTTTGCGATATTCCAGGCAAGGACCAGGGAAGGATTATACCTTCCCTTTTCCAGATTGCTGATTGTTTCTCTGCGGACGCCCACCAGCCGGGCCAGGTCCTCCTGTTTCATGTCATACTTGCTTCGATATTCTTTTATCCTATTTCTGATCACTGGCCAGATCCCACCTTTCCCGAATGCCGTAATAAGCGGTGGAGACAGCGTACACCGTCACGGATACCGCCCAGCCGGCTGCAAAACCGGTTAAGAGGGATCCCCCCGCGATCTGCCCCCTAAGGAAAAAGCAAAGCAGCGTGACGGCGGCTGTGGCGATCATGCCGCAGAAAAATGCCCGGGAAGCGGAACGGTTCATATAGTCCTCCAGCATTTCGTCGGACTTGAGAAAGAAGTACTCGAAATCCACCAGAAAGGCGAAAAAGAAGAGGAAGGACCGCTCCTTCGTAAAAATTCCGATCAGTCCGAGCAGGGATAGAAGCCCCATCAGCCCATACAACCAGCGTCTTTGTGTCATAGAAATCGACCTCCTTATGTGGTATATTTATCATGTGATGTTATAAATATACCACATAAGTTGAGATTGTCAAGGGGTTTATGCTATAATATATGGGATCGCAAGCCCGCGCAGGCGGGCTTGCCATTTCGCGCTGGCGCCAGCCTGCGGACTGCGAAAAGAAAGGATTGTCTCCCCATGAAATTTTTCCATCTTTCGGACCTGCATATCGGTCTGCGGCTTTTTAACCGGGACCTGAAAGAAGATCAGGAATATATTTTAAAACAGATTGCGGATCTGGCCCAAAAAGAGCGGCCGGACGCCGTGGTGATCGCCGGGGATATTTATGACCGGGCGGTACCCTCCGCGGAAGCGGTGGAGGTATTCGACCGTTTTCTTTCCGACCTGACAAAACGGCTTCCGGAAACGGTGATCATGATGATCAGCGGAAACCACGACAGCGGTCCCAGGCTGAACTGTTTTCGAAGCGTGCTGGCCCGGCAGAACGTGTATATGATCGGGATGCCCCCGCAGACAAAAGAGGAATCCATCGAGAAGGTAACGATGGAGGACGCGTGGGGAAAGGTGAATTTTTACCTGCTTCCTTTCGTCCGCCCTTCCATGGTGCGGCAGGTTGTGCAGACATCGCAGGAGGAGGAAAGTCTGTCCTATGACGAAACGGTGCGCCGGCTGCTGGCCCGGGAAGTGATTGACGAGGGGGAGAGAAACGTGCTGGTGAGCCATCAGTTCTATCTGCCGGAGGGGAAAAAAGCGGAAGAAGTGGAGCGGATGGATTCCGAGATCCGCACGGTGGGCAATATTGATGAAGTATCGGCCGGCGTACTGCGGCCTTTTGATTATGCGGCGCTGGGACACATTCATAAACCCATGCGGGCGGGAGGGGAGTTTTACCGTTACTGCGGCACCCCCCTGGCCTGCTCGGTCAGCGAGGCGGGACAGCAAAAGGGGATTGTCTGCGTGGAACTGCGGGAAAAAGGCGCTGTTTCGGCCAAGGTGCTGCCTTTAACGCCCCTGCGGCAGGTGAGAATCCTACGGGGAACGCTGGAAGAAGTAACGGCGCAGGGATGCAGCGACTATGTGACGGCAGTGCTTACGGACCGGGTGGACTTGGATATTATGGAAATGCAGGACAGGATCCGGCGCGCATTCCCCAACCTGCTGGAAATCCGCCGGGAAATGGTGCGCCGGGCGGACTATGGACAAATCCGGACAAAGGCCAAAGAGGCGGATCCCTTTGAACTGTGCTGCGCGTTTTTGAAGGATGCAGACGAGGAAGAAAAAGCGATTTTGCAGGAAGTGATTAACTATGTGCAGGAGGTGGGACAGGGATGAAGCCGCTGAAGCTGACCATGCAGGCCTTCGGTTCCTACGGGAAGCGGACGGTTATCGATTTTACAAAGGCAAATCAGAACCTGTTTCTCATAACAGGGGATACCGGCGCGGGAAAAACCACGATTTTTGACGCCATTGTTTTTGCCCTGTACGGGGAAGCAAGTTCCGGGCTGAACAAAAAGGACGGAACCGAGCTGCAGAGCCAGTTTGCGGCCGCAGGGGAAGAACCTTTCGTGGAACTGGTTTTTTCGGAAGGAGACGCGCCGGAAAAAGAAAGTTTACAGCGTCAGGAATATAAGGTCCGCCGCGTTCCCAGACATATCCGGCCGTTAAAGCGGGGAAAAGGGATGAAAGAAGAAAGCGAGTCGGTTTCTTTGCGGATGCCGGACGGGACGGAATATCCGCCCAAGGAGACGGACAAAAAGCTGGAAGAGATCGTGGGCCTGACCAAAATCCAGTTTATGCAGGTGGCCATGATCGCCCAGGGGGAATTCATGGAGCTTCTTCGGGCAAAATCCGATGAAAAGAAAGAAATTTTCAGGAGGCTGTTCCATACGGAGCTGTACCGGGACATTGTGAACGAACTGGGGCGCCGCCGGAAGGAAAAGCAAAAGGAGATGGACCGGGTCCGGACGGCCTGCCGGACGGAAGCCGTCCATGTGGTGATCCCGGAGGAGTACGGGGAGAAAGGGACGCGGATTCGGGAGTTAAAAAAACAGATTGAAGAAACGGAAGAATTTTCCGCGGCAGCCATGGAAGAATTCCTGGGGGAACTAAAGGCCCTCTGCGGCTGGCTGAAAGAACGCCGGAAGGCGGCGGAACAGGAACATCTTGCGGCGGAAGCCGATTATATGAAAAAAAGGGAAGCGCTGGCCGGGGCCGGACAGCTGGCAGAGCGGTTTGAGGAGCTGGAAAGGGCACGCAAGGATCTGGAAGAGTGCGCGGCTGTCAGGGAGGAAATGCAGGAAGCCATGGAACTGACGGTCAAAATCCGCGCCGCTTATGAAATCCGGGCTGTTTTTTTGCGCCTGGAAGACCGGGACAGGGCCGTAGAGAGGGCAGAACAGGAACTGGCTGCCCGGAAAGAAGAGCTGCCGGAATGCCGCCTTGCGGCCAAGCTTGCCCGGACGCGGGAGCAGGAGGCAAAAAAACGGCAGGAAGAAGAAACCCTGCGCTGCGCCGCGATTTCGGAACGGGCAAACAAGGCGCTGGAGACGTTTGAAAAAAGAAAAGCGGCCAGGGCAGAGACAGAACGAATCCAAAAGGCAAAAGAGGCGGCAGAAGCGAAGGCGAAAGAGGCCGGGAATGCCCTGGCAGAGCTGGAAGAGACGGAAAAAAAGCAGAGGGAGCGGGAAAAAGAACTGGAGCCCGTGCCGGCCCTGCTGGAACGATGCCGGGGGGAAGCGGAAAAGAAATCCGGGCTGGAATCGGAACTGGAAGGGTTAAAAGAACTGGCACGGGAGGCAAAGCGCCGTACGATGCAGGCTGAGCGGGACGCAGAGACCTATGGGCAGGCCAGCAAAGCGTATGAGGAAAAGAACCGGGAGTATGAAACGGCAAGACGGGAGTTTTTGAACGCCCAGGCAGGCTTTCTGGCGGCAGAACAGCTGAAAGAAGGGCAGCCCTGCCCGGTGTGCGGCTCTCTGGAGCATCCCAGCCCATGCAGGCTGGAGGAAAGCCATCAAAACCTGACCCGGGAGCTTCTGGACGGGCTTCAAAAAGAGACGGCCCGTCTGCGGACAAAACAGGAACAGGCGGCCATGCAAAGCCATGCAAAACGGGAACTGGCGGAAGAAACAAAGGAGCGGCTTTCGGAGGAAACGAACCGGTTTTTTGGGCGGCTTACGTCTTTCCTGCCTGCGGCGCTGACGCCGGAAACAGGGGAAACTTTGACGGATTTAAAGACAGCGGAAGCGCTTTTGGCGGAATGGGACGGGATTTTGTCCCGGCAGGAAAAAAAGTTGCAAAAAAAAGCGGGGGAACTGAAACGGGTCCAGGACTTCCTGACCGGACTGGAATCCGAAAAAAAGGACGGCAAAGCGCGGCAGGAAAAAGCGGAACGGCAACTGGCCGATGCCAGCGTTGCCTTAGAACGGAGCAGGGCTGCGCTGGAAAGCCTGGAAATCCCGGAGGAGTATCCGGAAGAATCAGCTGCCAGAGCTGCTTTACAGGAAGCCTGCAAGGCGCTGGAAGAAAAGAAACTCGCCTGCGCGCAGGCCGAAAGAAGTTCCAGGAACGCGCAGGAGAATGAAAAAAAGACGGAAGCCCTGATCCGGCGCTGCGAGCAAGGTCTCCCGGCGCTGAACGAAGAGGCCCAGGCGGGAAGGCTGGAGTATGAGCGGATTTTAGAGCAAAAAGGGATGACCGAAGAGGACTGGCGCACTCTGACGGGGCGTTACCGGCCGGAACAGGCGCAGGAACTTCAGAAGAAAGCGGAGGTCTGGCAGCAGCGGCAGGCAGCAGCCGAGCGGCAGCTGGAAAACGCCCGGAAAGCCATAGGCGGGCAGGCGCGTCCTGTGATGGAGGAACTAAAGCTTTCCCTGGAAGAGGCCCAAAAGAGAAAGGAGACGGCCGGACAGAGCGCGGAGGGCATCCGCCGGCAGCTGCATGCCGATGGGGGCGCTTATGGGTCCCTGGCCCCTAAGGCAGAGGAGAGAAACCTCCTGATGGCCAGGCATCAGCGCATCAGCGCCCTGTATGATTTGCTGGACGGAAACGTGTCCGGCGCCCGGATGGATATTGAGACTTTTGTGCAGCGCAGTTATCTGGAGCGGATTTTGGAACGGGCCAACCGCCGGTTTGAAGAAATGTCGGCAGGACAGTTTACCCTGCGGCTGCGGGATCTGGACAGCGCGGGCGTAGGGAAAAACCGGGGGCTGGATCTGATGGTCCTTTCGGCCGTTACCGGAAAGGAGAGGGAGGTGCGCACCCTTTCCGGCGGGGAATCCTTTATGGCGGCCCTTTCCCTGGCGCTGGGAATGGCGGATCAGATCCAGGAAAGTTCCGCCACGGTGCGTCTGGATATGATGTTTATTGACGAAGGATTTGGTTCCCTGGACGAGCATTCCCGGGAACAGGCCGTGCGGGTGCTGCAGGAAATGGCCGGGGGCTCCCGGCTGATCGGGATCATTTCCCATGTGACGGAATTGAAACAGGAAATCGAGGATCAGCTCATCGTCACCAAGGACGAAGAAGGAAGCCATGTAAGGTGGCAGATCAGCTGAAAGCCGGAGGGGAAAGAGAAGCGGGAGAAAGGGATTAAGATGGATCAAAAAGGACAAAAAGACAAGACCAATGGGCTTTTGGAGGCGAAGAAGGCGCTGATTGAAGAAATCAATGCTTTGGGAATCGAAAATTTGCATGTGCAAGATCTGAATTTGCTTCCCGGATCTTTTGTGAACCTGGAATATCGGCTTTCCAATGGACAGACGGTAAAACTGCTGGAAGACGATAAGATGTACTGGGGAAACCAGGTGGAGATACCGGGAAATGAGCGCTGCCTGGGACTGGCGGCGGATGAGGGATACCTGCTGGTGTGCGAGTACGGATGCGAGGGAGCGGATCCGGAGATTATCCTTTACCGCAAAAGACAGGGACAAGGACGGTCCTGAAACAGGGATTTCAAAAAAAGGAGACGATCCTGCAGGATCGTCTCCTTTTTCTGTGTCAGGCAGCTTTCTTTTTCACCAGTTCCCTGCCGGAAGTAACCACAATGGTCACACCCAGGATCATCAGCAGGACGGCCACAATAAGCTGGAGCCCTTCCACCATGAACACGCCGGTCCCGGCGGCAAACGCGCGTACCAGGGAAATGAATCTCTGCACCAGGGCGGAGAAGGTAACAACCAGCATAATGACGAAGGGAGGAACCAGGGTCCGCAGTTCCCTCCCGGTCACTTTCAGGAATACGCACAGGGTGATCAGCACCAGGGCGCTGAGCAGCTGGTTGGCGCTGCCGAACAGGGGCCAGATATTGGAATAGCCCACCTGGGTCAGGATATAGCCAAACACCAGGGTGACCAGGGTGGCGAAATATTTGTTGCACAGGACTTTCCGCCAGCCCTGTGTGTGTTCCATATCATCCACGCTGAACAGTTCCTGGAAGGACATGCGGCCGATGCGGGCAACGGAGTCCAGGGTGGTGAAGGCCAGGGCGGATACGCACATGGTCATGAAACTCTGGGCGACGAATACCGGGATGCCGAGCATCTCCAGAAAACCGGCTACGCCGGAGGAAAAGATCTGGAACGGGGTTCCCACCGCTGCGGTCCCGTCCGCGCTGGCGGCCGCGCCGGCCACGCAGAGGGCGATTACGGCCAGAAGGCTTTCCAGGACCATGGCGCCATAGCCTACTTTGAGCATATCCTTCTCATTGGAAATTGTCTTGGAGGACGTACCGGAAGAAACCAGGCTGTGGAAACCGGATACCGCGCCGCAGGCTACCGTGACAAACAGGATGGGGAACAAAGTTCCCAGGCTTTCGTTCTGAAAACCGGTGTAAGCGGGAAGGTTCATGGCAGGGTGGGCGAAAACAAGGCCGATAACCGCTCCCACGATCATGCCGATAAACATAAAGGTGGACATATAGTCCCGGGGCTGCATGATGAACCACATGGGAAGGACCGCGGCCACGAAGATAAACGCGAAGGCGATATAAACCCACATATCCTTGCCCAGGATGACGGGCAGGTTCATGCCGCACACGAAAGAGAGGACGGTGCAGACCAGGCCGAAAGCCACTTCTTTCCAGCCGGTGAATTTCATTTTCCTCTGTACCAGTCCGAAAATGGCGGCAAACAGGATAAAGAACAGGGAAATGCTGCCGGCCGCCCCGTTTACGGTGGCGTTTTCGGAAAGCGTGGCTACGCCGTCCGTCACCACATAGGCGTTGAACGTGTCGGCGACCATGTCGGCGAAGGCTGCGATAACGATCAGGGTGAACAGCCAGCAGAATCCCAGGAACAGTTTGCGCCCGGCCTTGCCGATGTATTTTTCAATGAGAAGCCCCATGGATTTCCCGTCGTTTTTGACGCTGGCGTACAAAGCGCCGAAGTCCGTTACGGCTCCGAAAAAGATACCGCCCAGGATGATCCAGAGAAGGACGGGAAGCCAGCCGAAAGCGGCGGCCTGAATGGCGCCGGTGACCGGGCCGGCCCCGGCGATGGAAGAAAACTGGTGGGCAAATACGGTCCATCCGTCCGTGGGAACGTAGTCCTGGCCGTCGTTATGTACCACGGCAGGGGTCTTTGCCTTGGGGTCGATTCCCCACTTTTTTGCCAGCCACCGGCCGTACAGCGTATAGGCTGCGATCAGGCACACGGCGGCAATCAGCACGATGACAAGTGTGTTCATTTCTCTCTCCTTTTGAAAATATGAAAATTTTGCAAGCCTGGGAAAGGCTTTGGGAAAGGAAAGCCGGGCGATGGGGACAAAAAAACGCCTCCCGACAGATCGCTCTGTCAGAAGACGAAGGTTAAATTCTCCGCGTTACCACTTCTGTTACCGGGAAAACCGGTCGCTCAGCCCTGTCGTCCGATCGCAAGGCCTTATCGCCGCAGCGCCGTGCCCGGCGGACCAAAAAGGATCGGATTAACTGGTTTCCCGATAACGGGGGAATTCCGGTCAGGGCTACTGGCGATACGGTTCGCCCGGACTGCTCGCAGGGGATGGCCGCCCCGGCTATGTTGTCCCTTTCCACCTGACGGGACTCTCTGTAAACAAATCTGACCGGGAAGTCTTGTCCTGTTCTTCGCATTGGCTTTTCAATCCTGTCTTATTATATCTCAAAAC
>CALWGP010000032.1 GCA_944380095.1 uncultured Lachnospiraceae bacterium
CCGGCTACATTCTCCGGATCCGTTCCAACGCTTCCTTCGTATTCTCCAGGGTCCCGAAAGCGGTGAGCCTGAAATACCCTTCCCCGTGAGCGCCAAATCCCTCTCCCGGCGTACCGACCACCTGGACCTGCTTAAGCAGTTGGTCAAAAAACTGCCAGGAGGTAACGCCCCTGGGCGTTTCCATCCACAAATAGGGCGCATTGACCCCGCCGTACACGGTATAGCCCGCCTGCGTCAGCCCTTCCCGGATGATCCGGGCATTTTCCTGATAAACTGCGATCTGGGCCTTCAGCTGTGCCTTCCCCTCTTTGGAATAGACCGCTTCCCCGGCCCGCTGCACGATATAGGGCGCGCCGTTGTATTTTGTCCCGTGCCTTCTGCCCCACAGCTTTCTTAAACTGACGCCTTGGCGCACCAGTTCCTTTGGCACCACGGTAAATCCCAGCCGAAGGCCGGTGAACCCCGCGTTTTTGGAAAAGCTCCTCATTTCAATGGCACAGGTTTTTGCCCCGCTGCATTCATAGATGCTGTGGCAGATTCCTTCCTGTGTAATATAGGCCTCATAGGCCGCGTCGTACAAAATCACCGAACCGTTTTGGTTGGCATAATCCACCCACTGCTGCAGGGCCTCTTTTGAAATGGCGGCCCCGGTGGGATTGTTGGGAAAGCACAGGTAAATCAGATCCGGCGTCCGGTCCGGCAGCTGCGGGATAAAGCCGTTTTCCCGGGTACAGGGCATATACAGGACCCTGTCGTATCCCCCCGTCCTCAAATTAAAATCCCCCGTCCTGCCGGCCATCACGTTGGTGTCCACGTAGACGGGATAAACCGGGTCGCACACCGCCACCAGGTTATCCTGGCCAAAGATCTCCTGGATGTTTCCCACATCGCCCTTGGCCCCGTCGGAAATAAAGATCTCGTCCGCGTCGATATCACAGCCCCTGTTTTCGTAATCTTGCTTTGCGATTGTCTCCCGCAAAAAAGCATATCCCTGTTCGGGGCCGTATCCGCGGAATCCTTCCGGCGTCCCCATCTCTTGCGCCGCCTTTTTCAAAGCCTGCACCACCGCCGGCACAAGGGGCTGTGTCACATCCCCGATGCCCAGGCGGATGATTTTTTGGTCCGGATGCTCCTTTGCGTAGGCGGCCACGCGGCCGGCAATTTCGGAAAACAGATAGTTGCCCTTCAGCTTTTCATAATTTGTGTTGATCGTTACCATTTCAGAATCTCTTTCCTTTCAGACCGTTCCTAGGAGTCATAAAACAGCATCAGGATCATCTGCGCCGTTTCCACCATGTTGGTTCCGGAATCCATGCTGGACTTCTGGATATAGCGGAAGGCTTCCTCCTCGGTCATATGATTGCGTTCCATGAGAACCATTTTTGCGTTGTTGATATAATTTTGCTCTTTCTGTGTCCGTTTCGGCGGTTTTGCCCTGCTCTTTTTCAGACGCCGCTCCAGCTGGACCAGCATCATTTCCACCGTCCCCGCCAGACTTCCCGGCCTGACCGGATAGGTCAGAAGCATCATGCCGGGGGGCGCGTTGTGCGCTTCCGCTTCCGACACAAGCAGCAGCAGATCAAAATACTGCGGCAGATACCGGGCCAGCTGGGTATAATGCATATCGGAAACCCGGTAACTGCAGATCACCACGCCGCATTCCAGTTCATGGGCTTTGTTCAGCGCCATGGCCGCAGTGGTGCACAGTGCGGCGACGTCGATCCCCCTGCGTTTTAAAATACCGCTGATCTGCCTGGCGTCTTCTATTTTGGGCAAAACCGCGATTACACCGCTCATACCGCCACCGCCTTACGTCCGGTACAGGTACTTTTCCACTTCCCATTCCGATACCTGGGACATATATTCGTTCCATTCCGCCCGGCAGCCTGCGGTATAAAGCCGCACAAAGCTTTCTCCCAGCACCTGCCGCAAAAATTCGTCCCTTTCCATGGCAAAAGCCGCTTCCCGGAGGGTTTCCGGCAGGCTCTGGATTCCGGCGGCAGCCTTCTCTTCCTCGGACATCCCTTCCGGCACATCCTTGGCGCGCGCCCCCGGCTCCGTTTTTTTCTCAATCCCTTCCATACCGGCTGCCAGGCAGACGGCCAGCGCCAGATAGGGGTTGGCGGAAGGATCCGGGAAACGCAGTTCCACCGCGGTTTCCTCTCCCCGCACGGAAGGGATCCGGATGAGGGCGTTTCTGTTCTTTACCGTCCATATAATATCCCGGGGCGCGTCAAAACCGGAAGTCAGCCTTTTGTAGGAATTGACCAGCGGGTTGGTCACCGCGCACATGGCCCTGGCATGCTCCATCACCCCGCCTACGAACCACCTGGCTTCATCGCTGAGCCCGTCCTCTTTTTGAGGATCCGTAAAAAGGTTTTTCCCGTTTTGGAACAGGGAAATATTCAGGTGCATGCCCGATCCCGCCGCCCCGGCACGGGGCTTTGGCATAAAAGTGGCATGCAGTCCGAACCGTTTTGCAATGGACCGTACGGCAGTCTTAAACGTCACAATCTGGTCCGCAGTCTCCATTGCCTCGCCATAGGCAAAATCGATTTCATGCTGGGCGGGCGCTTTCTCGTGATGGGAGGACTCTACCTGGAATCCCATTTCTTCCAGGGTCAGCACCATATCCCTCCTGGCGTTCTCCCCCAGGTCCAGCGGCGCAATATCCATGTATCCGGCCTGATCGTGGGTCACCGTGGTGGGAATGCCGTTTTCATCCGTATGGAACAGGAAAAATTCGCATTCCGGATGCACGCGGAACGTATATCCTTTTTGGGCCGCACGCTTTAAGGTCCTGCGCAGGATCTGCCGTGGGCTTTCCTCCAGAAGCGACCCGTCCGCCCGGCAGACGTCGCACAAAAGTCTGGCCACCTTGCCCTGCTGGGGTCTCCAGGGAAGGATCACAAAGCTGTCCGGATCCGGGTGCAAGTACAGGTCTTCCCCGTCGGCCCTGCGGTCCCCGTATAGAAAGGAACCGTTAAAAGTAACCCGGTTGTCCAGCGCACGCCCCAGCTGTCCCGCCGTTACGGCAATGTTTTTGAGCGTGCCGAAAATATCCGTAAACTGAAGGCGGATAAATTCCACGTCCTCTTCTTCCACAAGGTCTAAAATCTCTTCTCTCGTCCTCATATTCTCCTCCATTCTGCAGCGTCCGCAAAGGAAACGCCTTTCCGCTTCCGTCCTTTTCCTTTATTCTACCGAAACGCCGTCAGCCCTGTAAAGGCCTTTTCTTTGCGCCACAGCCGCCCGGACCAGGCCCGTAAACAAAGGGTGGGGGCGGTTGGGTCTGGATTTGAATTCCGGGTGGGCCTGTGTGGCGATAAAGAAAGGATGCCCTGTCAGTTCCACCATTTCCACGATCCGGCCGTCCGGCGACAGTCCGGACAGTTCCATCCCGTGCTTTTCAAAAACTTCCCGGTAGCTGTTGTTTACTTCGTAGCGGTGCCTGTGGCGCTCCGTAATCCTTTCCCGTCCGTAAAGCCGTTCCGCCAGGCTGTTTTTCTTCAGGATGCAGGGGTAAGAGCCCAAACGCAGGGTTCCCCCGATAGAGGTTACGCCGTTTTGTTCCGGCATCAGGGCAATCACCGGGTCTGCACAGTCCGGCGAAAACTCTGCGCTGCCGGCGCCGTTTAGGCCCGCTGCGTTTCTTGCAAACTCCACAATGGCCAGCTGCATGCCCAGACAGATCCCCAGATAGGGAATTTTATTTTCCCTGGCGTAGCCGATGGCCAGGATTTTTCCTTCCGTGCCCCTGGGGCCGAATCCTCCCGGCACCAGCACGGCGTCCACATCGTGCAGGTATTCTTCCAGGTTTTCCGGCGTCAGGTCCTCCGAATCAATCCACCGGATATGGACCTGGGCCCGGTTGGCGATGCCCCCGTGCCGCAGGGCTTCCGCCACGCTTAAGTAAGCGTCATGCAGGGCCACGTACTTTCCCACCAGCGCTACGGTAACCTCTTCCCGGGGATGGTGCAGCCGTTCCAGCATGGCCTTCCAGTCGTTTAAGTCCGGATCCGGACAGGGCAGGCTCAAACATTCGCACACGGCCTGGGCCAGCTTCTCTTTTTCCAGAAGCAGCGGGACCTCATACAGGGAGGGGGCGTCCAGATTCTGCAGGACATGGGATTTTTCCACATTACAAAACAGGGCGATTTTTTCCCGGATTTTTTCGTCCAGCGGATAGTCGGAACGGCATACCAGGATGTCCGGCCATAGTCCCATTCTCTGCAGTTCCTTAACGCTCATCTGGGTGGGTTTGGTCTTCATTTCGCCCGAAGCTTTCAGATAGGGGATCAGGGTCACATGGATCAGGACCGCGTTTTTCCTGCCCACTTCGTGCTGGAACTGGCGGATCGCCTCCAAAAAAGGCTGGCTCTCGATGTCGCCCGCGGTCCCTCCGACTTCGATAATGGCGATTCTTCCTTCCTCCCCTGCCCCCGCCCGGTAGAACCTGGATTTGATTTCATCCGTAATGTGGGGAATCACCTGGACGGTGCCGCCGCCGTAATCTCCCCGCCGCTCCTTTGCCAAAACGGCTTGATATATTTTCCCGGTGGTCACATTGCAGTTTCGGTCCAGTTTCTCATCGATAAACCGTTCATAATGGCCCAGGTCCAAATCCGTCTCCGTCCCGTCGTCCGTCACGAACACTTCCCCGTGCTGGATGGGGTTCATGGTGCCCGGATCCACATTGATATAGGGATCCAGTTTCTGCATGGTCACCCGGTACCCCCTCGCTTTCAGCAGCCGTCCCAAAGAAGCGGCTGTAATCCCCTTTCCCAGTCCCGATACCACTCCGCCGGTCACAAAGATGTATTTCATTCCCATGCCCTCTCCTCCCTGCTTTTTACGCCTTCCGGTTTCCCGTCATGCAAAAAAGGCGTCAGAGAGCCTTCTTTTTAAGCTCCCTGACGCCATTGTCAGCCGTTTTGAAATCTTTTATACCTGAATTACTATATACCAGCGGCAGCGTTTTGTAAAGATTTTTCTATCTAAAATTTCCCTGTATTGCCGCAGCCGTATTGACGCGGCTATGCCGTCGTGCCCCGGGATTCCTTTTGCGTTCCCGGCGCGTCCGTAATGGAATCCTTCTGCATCCAGCGGCCCTTTTTATAATAGATCACAAACAGAATCGATGTGATGGCCCATGTCAGCGGGTAGGAGAACACCACGGTGGAAATGTCGTTGCGCAAAGGAACGGCTACGAAAATCCATACGATCCTCAAAACGCATACCCCAAAGCAGGTCAGGATCATGGGAATGAAGGAATCCCCGCATCCCCGGCAGGTACCAGACAAAATTTCAATACAGATATAGGTGATATACGTGGGCGCCACCAGACGGATGATCCCCTCGCAAATGGAAATCACCTGGGCGTCCCTGGTAAACAAAAGCAGGATCGTCCCGCCGAAAGTAACCACGATAAAACTCAGCAAAACACTGGTAAATGCCGCCAGTCCCAGGCAGACCCGGACGCTCTTTTTCACCCGTTCGTATTTGCCGGCGCCGAAATTCTGTCCCGCAAAGGTTGTGATGGAAACGCCGTATGCGCTCATAATCATCCAGAACAGACCGTCTATTTTCCCGTAAGCGGTCCAGGCGGCCACCGTGTCCGTACCAAAGGAATTGATGGAGGACTGGATCAGCAGGTTGGAAATGGAATACATGGCCGACTGCAGCCCCGCCGGCAGCCCGATCTTTACGATATTGAACAGGTGGACTTTGTGGAAACGGATCCGGGTAAGGATCAGGCGGTAGGAATCGGAAGCCCTCATCAGCGCCACCACCGTCATCAGGGCGGAAAGGGTCTGGGACAAAATCGTTGCAATCGCGGCCCCCGCCACTCCCATCTGCAGCACCACCACAAAAAACAAATCCAGCACAATGTTGATAAAACAGGAGGCAATCAGGAAGTAGAGGGGTCTCTTGGAATCGCCCACAGCCCTGAGGATACCGGAGCCCATATTATAAATCATGGACGGGATGGTCCCCAGAAAATAAATCCGCATATAAGTCAGGGAAGGCCCCAGGATATCAGCGGGCGTATTCATGGCAGACAGGGAAAACCCAGAAACCGCAATCCCGATCACCGTCATCACCGCGCCCCCGGCAATGGCCAGCGCAATGGCCGTGTGAACCGCTTCGCTCACCCTGTTTTTATCTTCCGCCCCGTAATACTGGGAAATAATCACCGTCGCGCCGGAAGACAAACCGACAAAAAAACCCACCAGCAGGTTGATAATCGTAGCCGAAGGCCCTCCCACTGCGGCAAGGGCCTCTTTCCCCACAAAGTTCCCCACAATAACCGCGTCCGTGGTATTGTACAGCTGCTGGAAAAAAGTCCCGAACAAAATAGGGAAGAAAAACAGCAAAAGCTGTTTCCAGATAACCCCTTCCGTGATCTGATTGGAAGCTGCGGCCTGCTTTTTCATCATCGTCTTCTACCTTCTTTTTCTCTTCTGAAAATCCCGAAAAAAACACCCCGTAAAAAGGCGGGGAATCACTTCTATTTTTGAGTATAAGCCGTCCTACGCCAAAATACAAGATAAACTGTAAATCATTTTTTAATATTCAGAATATGTCCCGCGAGCGAAAAAAATCCCGGAAGACCTGTTTACAAGCCTTCCGGGATATCGCAAAGCAGATGACGGGAATCGAACCCGCCTCCTCAGCTTGGGAAGCTGATGTTCTACCAATGAACTACATCTGCATCGGAACAAAAAGAATTATAGCATAAGATTACGGATTTGAAAAGTTCGAATTTATAAAAATTTTAAAATGATTTATGGTTTATCTGCTATCTGTTTTACTTGCAAAAAGCAGCGCCCTCGTCCCGGTAAGATAAGGCGCTGCTTTTTGTTCGTCAAAGAAACGGCAGGCTTGTTATTTCGTATAGTTATCGAAATAGCCCTGCACCAGGATAATCGGCGTTCCCTTGTCGCCGCTGCCGCTGGTCAGGTCGCAGAGGGAACCGATCAGGTCCGTCAGCCGTCTGGGCGTGGTCCCCTGGGTCACCATGGTGCCTACCAGGCTGGCCGCTTTTTCGTCCTTTTCCCGGATGTAATCGGAAATGGCTTCCTTTAAGGCGTCCCCGGAAAGATCTTTAAAATCGTTATCCGCCAGATATTTCAGTTTCACCTCGTTGGGCGTTCCTTCCAGTCCCTTCGTATAGGCCGGCGAAACCACCGGGTCCGCCAGTTCCCAGATTTTCCCCACGGGATCCTTGAAAGCGCCGTCCCCGTAGATCATGACCTCGATCTGCTTTCCGGTTCTTTCAATCAGTCTTTTCTGAATTTCATCCACCATCTCCTGGCAGTGGATGGGGAACAGCTTTACCGTCTCTTCCGTAGCTTTATTGGAGCCCAGCAGGCCGTATTTGTCATTGTATCCGCTGCCGTCCACGCTCTCTGTCATAATCTCATCCAGCGTGTAAACTTTCTTCGCCCCGTTTTTCAGCAGGGTGTTCTTGGTCCGGAAACGGCTGTGAATGTCGCAGGTCAGTACGGAACCGGTATAATTTAAAATCGCCTTGGGATGGTTTGCGAAAATAATCTCCACCTCGGCCCCTGCTTCCTGAATCAGCTGCTTATAATATTCCACATAGTCCACGCCTGTGAACACATGCTTTTTGTAGCCGAACAGCTCCCTGTACTTTTCTTCCGTCAGGACGTCTGTCCAGGGATTGACGCCCTTCTCATCCATCTCTTCTTCATCGATCAGGTGATTTCCCACTTCATCGGAAGGATAGCTGAGCATGAGGACAATCTTCCTGCAGCCTTTGGCAATCCCTTTTAAGCAGATCGCAAAACGGTTCCTGCTTAAGATCGGGAAAATAACCCCTACGGTATCCTCCCCGAATTTGCTGTGTACATCCTTTGCAATCTGATCTATGCTGGCGTAGTTTCCCTGGGCCCGGGCCACCACTGCCTCCGTCACGGCCACCACGTCCCTATCCCGCAGGGCGAAGCCTTCGCTCTCGGCGGCAGCCAGAACGGAATCCACCACGATGGAAGCCAGATCGTCTCCCTTCCGGATAATGGGCGCGCGCACGCCTCTGGATACGGTTCCAACCAATCTTTCCATAATCTTCTTTGAGTACCTCCAAAATCGAATTAACGCAACAGTTTTATTATACCGGGAAACTTCCCACAGGGCAAATACTTTTTTATCCGGTTTTCGCAGACGGCAGAAAAGGCCGGCGCTTTCGCGTATCGGCCCTTCGCTGCTGTTTATGATGAAATACTGACAGCCTTATTCAACCGGTTTTTAAACCAGCTCCTTGACAATCCCCAGCAGTTTCTTTACATCTTCAATCCGGGTATTGCCGGTTTCTTTATCGATAATGGAAGAATAAACGTGGGGGATTACCTTCTTCACGCCCGCACCCAGGATGATTTCCATGATTTCCCGGAAATTATCCAGGTCAATGCCGCCCGTAGGCTCCAGGATGAAGTCGTTTCTCGCGCAGGCCTCGGCCACCGCTTTGAGCTCATCTTTGCATTTCAGTCCGCCCATGGGGAAGAACTTGATGGAGTTGCCGCCCATTTCCTTGATGATGGCAATGGCCGTATCCACAGGGATCAGCGCAGGCTCCTTGCAGTCTTTGGACAGGGGGCCTGTGGAAATTTTCACATAGCCGGGTTTGCCGCAGGGCGCCACCATGGAGTTGATGTGCACGTCGTCGGTACCTGCGTTGGCCCTGGTCCAGCCCACTGCGCAGAATGCCTGGTTGAAATGGTTGGCCTTGATTTCCTTTGCGATCTCCGCAACGGCTTTCCACTGCGCAGGGTTGCCGCCTCCCAGACCAACGGAAAGGTTCCCTTCCAGAACATCCATATATTTCTTCATATCTTCCACCGCGCTGGGAACATCCGGATAATCTGCGGAAAGAACGCCTACCGCCACATACTTTTCTGCAGCTTCATAGATTTCCTTCGCGTTTTCCAGACTTCCGCCCAGCACATTCAGGCAAACTCTGTCATTGTAATAATTCAGTCCCATTTTATGCCTCCATAATCTTTTTGAGTTTTTCCACAATCAGTTCCTTATCGCCTGCCACCAGCGGCCTGGGGTCGAAGTCCAGCTTGCCCAGGCTCATAAACTCGGTGCGGCAGCGGATCGTAGGATCCCCGTCTTTTAACCGGCGATCCAGTTCCGTAGCCGTCATCCCGGCCTTATCCGGGTCTACATATACCCTGGCGCGGTAAATCGCCCGTCCCGCCTCGTCCTGGATCATTTCCGCCTTCAGGTTGGGAATCCGGTTGATCTGTTCGCACAGATACTTTACGATCTCGATATTCTTTTCCACTTCCGCCTTCCGGTCCTTGTTTTCATACTGATCCAGCGCGGCCAGCAGGCCCATAATACTCTCCTTGCCCACCTTCATGGCGCGTCCGATCCCGTGATACTGCTTCCTGGCGTAAGCGATATATTCCTTTTTGCCGGTGACAAAACCGGAAGTCGTAGCTTCCAGCGCTTTCGCCCCGCTGTAGAACACCAGGTCCGCCCCCATGGCAATATATTTGCGGAAATCCTCTTCCGCCGCTGCGTCAATGATCAGCGGCAGGTTATTTCTGTGTGCGATATCGATCATAGTAGGCAGATCCACCATGCCCTTCTGGACACAGTGATGGCTCTTGACATACATCACAGCCACCGTTTTATCCGTGATTGCCTCTTCGATATCCTCAGGAACGACTTCCGTCGCCGTACCCACTTCTACCGGTACGCCGCCGCCCAAACGGATCATGGTCTCGATCGGAGCGTTAAAGTTGATTACATGTCCTTTTTGCAGGATAATCTCATTGGCCAGGCCGGAAGAATCCGGCAGCCTGTCCATAATGGATTTCTTTCCTTTGGAAATCAGCCCGGCGATGGAAATCGCGATAGCCGCCGATGCGCAGGAAGTAGGGCAGCTGTCTTCCGCCCCGGTATAGCGGGAGATAATCTCCCCCGCCCGCACCATCAGGTCGTCGATCACGACATAAGACTGTCCGCCTGCAATCGCCGCCTGTGCCACCCGGTCGCTGATGGTGGAAACGCCCAGAACGGTCACGCGGCCGCTGGCGTTAATGACTCTTTCCAGTCCGATATCCTGATATACGCTCATTTCATTTCCCTCCTACACAGGCGCTTCCTTATAAGAAAATGCCGCCCAGAATCATAGCGCCAAGGATTGCGCCGCCGGTCATTTCCTTGCCCCATTTATAGAAGATCGCCGCGCCCAGGATCGCACCGATGCCGGTGTAAACATTGTACTGTGCAGCCGCAACGATGATCAGGGGGGCCAGATAACGGCCGGTTGCATTGCCGGCGCCCATCATAACGGAGGTGCCGCCCACTGCCACGCCGTCCGGAACCACTTTACGGATGAACATGATCACCGCGCCGATGATCAGGCCCAGGATGGCGCCGGTAATCAGGGCAGTAAAGAAGTTTGCAAAAGGAAGATTCCATCCCATGGATAAGAACAGGGCGGGAAGGCCGATGCCCACACCGGTCTGCAGGGAGCCTCCGATATCCAGAAGGCCTACCAGGGGACCTTCCAGGATACGTGCGATCAAAAAGCCTGCCGCAAATCCTGCAGCCGCCGCATAGTCGCCGCCGTCCAGACCGTCGCGCAGCATGGCAACGATGTTGATATCATTGAATGCGCCCGTTCCCAGGTTGATATACATATAAGTACCTGCGAAAATCGCAGCCGCCGCCCCCATGATCAGCACAATAAACGCGCTGTCCTTCATGAGGAAGGCATCCATTTTATCCCAAAATGATTTCTTGTTTCCCATTCTCTTTCTTCCTCCTTATAACATGAACTGGTCAAAGAAGCCTCTGAAGTATGCGATCGCAATGAACATTACCACAACGATGGCAATCAGGATCTGCACCACTTTGCTCTTGTATCCGTTTTCTTCCGCAGACTTGCCGATCAGGATACCAAGCACGATACCGGGAACCGCATTGCCGGTAACCAGTGCGGAAATACCGCCCAGGATACTGCCCCAAAGACCGGTGGACTTACCTGCGTCAATTGCAGCCAACCAGAAGATTGCCGGCATAACAGGGTTTAACAGCCAGGTGGTAGCGGGGGTCAGCACTTCGGAAGCGATCAGGGAAAGCTTCTCGGGGATGATGCTGGACAGGGTGTTTAAGAATACGACGAGCACGCCGCCCACAATGGCGCCCGCAACCATCATCTTGCGGGGGTTATGTAAGGTTTCTTCCACCTTTTTGTTCTTGACCAGAAGGGCCGCAGCACTCCAGTTGGGGACGATACGGTGAAGAACGTCCTGGCTTAAGCTGCCTGCCGCCACAGCGGATGCCGCGGAAGAAAAGAAGAAGCCCAGGCCGAAGGAGAAATGCGCGATCGGGTCGCCGTTGCAGGCATTTAACTCGCCCAGCGTACGGAACGCGCCCATGGACTGAATTTCAG
The DNA here is from genome assembly GCA_944380095.1 of uncultured Lachnospiraceae bacterium. Lineage (GTDB taxonomy): Bacteria > Bacillota > Clostridia > Lachnospirales > Lachnospiraceae > Gallintestinimicrobium. The sequence goes on from CALWGP010000032.1 coordinate 11,438, forward strand.
GAGCATGGAACATTCTGGCTGCCCCCGCCGCGATACATCCGCCACCGATAATTCCGATGATGGCAGAGTAGATGATAATTTCCAACATGTTTAGAAATCCTCCTTTGTAATATTTAAATATTTTACCTTCACGACGATCCTTGCGGTAATGGTGAAATAGGTCTTTTCCCTGGGCATAAACAGGAAAAGAAAGCGCTCCGTTTCTTTCTTCACCTTTACTTCCTCAAAATAGACCTCCTTGGCCTCCATGTGGATAATCGGATGTTTGATATCCTCAAAGATCTGCTTGCGCATCACCTGGAACACATTTCCCACCGTATTCTCCAAAGAATCGCCGCTCATGGTAATGGTCATTTCATGCTCCGTTTCAGTCAGCAGCTGCTGCCCCTGAAAGGAGTCCACCTGCACCGCAGGTTTTCCAAATCCAAACATCTTACTCTTCCCCGTGAACCTTGCGATAGGTTTCTACCAGACGCTGTCCCAGCTCTTCCACATCCAGAAAGCCCAGGCCGACTACCTTGCAGCCTTCTTCTACCGCCGTACATGCCGCGTCCACGGAACGCAGGGAAGATTTTGCCTTATAGCCGTATTTGTTCTGTGCCGTCAGCGCCCCTGCGCCGCCGCTGCCGCAGAAGCTGATCCCAAGATCCGCATTTTCCTTATGCATCACGTCGCCCAGCTTCATATCCGCAGCCATGCCGGGGATGACAATTGCCTTGCCGCCTGCTTTTTCCACGCCCCGGGCAACCGCCTGTCCTTTTCCCATCCGATGTCCGATTACTACCAATACTTCTTTCATTGCTCATTACCTCCTTATTATTGAACTTCGGCCGCCATTGCCGCCAAAGCCATTTCCATGTGGGTCCCTACCAGGAAGACTTCCGAACGGTCCGGCCCGATCCCTGCCTCGGCAAACAGCGGGTCCGCCACCTGCCCTGCATATTCCCATGCCTTGTCCGAAAGCTCCCCCATCATCTCTTCTTCAATGGGATCAATAAATTTATTTTCGGAAATCCGCTTGATCAGCGCCATGAGATGGTTGCTCAGCATCATCTCCGCGTCGTCGCTGAATTTTACGGGGAGCTGCCTCATCCTCTCCTTCGCCGCCAGATAGGAGGCGGTAGCCGCTTCCCTGTGCTGCTCGTCTATTCCGTTGGTCTCAAGAATTGTGCTCAAATACTTCACTTTCATCACCTCTGCTATAAATCGTTTTTTTCAGAACCAGTTTTTCTTTCAGCGTGATGGTATCCCCGATGGAATCCTCCACGATCTCCTCGCAGGGAACAAGTTCCATAAGGTTGAAGTCCGCCACATATCCTTCTTTAATCTCTCCTAAGCCGTCCAGCCCATAATGCCTTGCCGGCGCACAGGTGCATTTGTGAATCGCATTCTCCAAAGTCTCGCCGCAGTTGATCAGTTTGCTCAAAACAGCCGCCAGATTGTATACGGGGCCTTCATAGTTCTCCACATGCAGGTCCGTGGAAATCAGGTCGCAGTCAAAGCCCGCCGCCATGGCCTTTTCAAAAACACGCAGGGAAAAGCTTGCCACACCGTGTCCGATGTCAAACAAAACGCCGCGCTTTCTTGCTTCGGTTGCTTCGGGAATGATTCCTCCCTCTTCGGTAAGGATGCCGCCTTTCTTGCCATGATATGCGTGGGTGACAATATCGTTTTTGCCCAGAAGCTTCAGCACTTCCGTCAGCGCCGGCGGATAGTTGCCCACATGCACCATCAGGGGCTTCCCGGTTTCCGCCGCCAGTTTGGCCGCCAGTTCGATGGGTTTAAGCCCCATCTGTCCCACAACGCTGGCGCTGGCCCTGGCCTTTAAGCCCACGATATTGTCCGGATACTTCTCCAGAGTCTCTTTGAGGGCGTCCACATCAATCTTTTCCATGCTGTCTAACTCATGCCCCACCAGCAGTCCTTCCCTGGAAACGTTAAGCAGGGTAAATACTTTGGTCTTGCACTTATCAATATAATTGGTGCGAAAATCCTCATACGTGTCCGCGCCGCTGCTGCCGGCGTCCAAGATCGTGGTGGTCCCCCTCTGGATTCCCAGCACATCCGGCTCCAGCCCCAGGAAGGCTTTCGGATAACAGTGCGTATGAATGTCGATCAGGCCCGGCGTCACGATACAGCCTGAAGCATCCACCACGGGAAGGTCCTCGTTGATTTCGTCCTCTACCCGCGCGATTTTCCCGTCCCTGACAAGGACGTCTTTTTTCGTCCGCCGGTATCCGTTCGCCGGGGATACGAGCAGACCATTTTTGATGAGAAATGCTTTCATCCCTTTTCCTCCTCTATGATATATAAAAAGAATGCAACTCTTTCCGAAACCGGAATCCGAATCTGCAGGTTCTCTTCCACAAGCAGGAAAAACTTTTCCATCAGCGCAAACACATCGGGATGGTTTCTGCGGATCCTGTTATATTCCCTGGTAAATTCTTCCCCCGACTCCAGCTGCTGTCCCGGGTCAAACCAGCGCGGCACCGCCATACTCATGTGGATAATCATTCCCAGCATGGCGTCCCTGCCCAGCTGATACTCTTCCGGAAATTTGGAGGTATATTCCAGCAGCGTCAAAATCAGCCGGCTCAATGTGGTCGCCGCCTCTACCAGCCCGCCGCCCCCCGCCGGGATTTCCTGGGGAAGGAAGGCATCCTTTTTGGCGGTAAAAGAAGCTTCGTTGGTCTGGCTGAATGGAATCTCGTCCACAAGCTTCCCATATTTGAGGAAGTCCTTGATCCGCTTGATATCTTCTTCCGAAAGGATCCGTGAAATCTTTACCACCGGGACCACGGTATTTTCCAGCGGGATCGTGGAAATCACAAAATCCACGTCCTTTAAATCGCTGGCCTTTGCCAGCTGGTAGGGGGATACCTGTCCCACTACGTTAAGGGTCGGAAATACATTTTTAATCCGCAGCGTCAGCAGGTGGGACAAGCCCTTTCCCGTGGCGCATACCACCAGGACGTTTTTCTGCTCATTTTCCGCATGGACGCTGTTTTTATACAGATAAACGGCCAGATAGCAGATTTCCATCTCCCCGGACACCAGTCCGGTTTCCGCTTCGATAATGGCCGCGCATTCTTTCGCCATCTGGAACCACGGATAATAATATTCCTGGATTTCTTCGAGGATATAGGAATTTTCCTCTTCCTGCATCCCGCTCAAACTCAGGCTGAAAAAGTTTTTCAAATGATCGAAAAGGTCTTTTTTAAGCTGTTCTAAGTTGTACTGTCCCTTTCCCTGGGTCGCTTCGATATGCGCCGCAATTTTATGCAAAACGCGCTGGAGCATCTGCGGCTCCACCATACATTCTTCCGTAAAAATGCCGTTCTCCGCCAGAATCTGGGACAGCCATTTCAGTTCCTGTTCCGTCCGGCCTTCCCGTTCTCCCGACAGCTCCCGCAAAAGCTCCCTGGCATAAGTGCCCTCCCCTTCTTCCATCGCCTCCCCTGCAAAAACCACTTTTACCGAGTACAGGCGGATGGCCCTGACCATGCAGTAACTTAAAAGGTTCAGATAAGACATATTGGAAATCCAGACGTTGAACCTGGCGTTCATCTTCCGGATGCTTTTGCTGATTTCCGAAATATCTTCCAGCGAAATTTTATCTTTCAGCTCGTCCGGCAAAAGCATATACCAGTCTTCCGCCGTATAGCTTCCCCGGAAAAGGCCGGCCAAAATCCCCGCGGCAATCCTGCGCAGGACCAGTTCGTCCCCTTCCAGCCGGTACCCCATGGATTTGCGCGCGTCCAGGAAAAACTGATTTTCAAAGTACCCTTCCATCTTCCCCAAGAAGCGGGCCAGGGTAGACCGGGAAACAAAATAGGCCTCCGCGATCCGTTCTGCCGTCACATGACTCTTTTGTACAAACAGATAAAGAAAAATCTTCTGATACCGCTCCTCTTCGTCCCTCCCGGTCAGGCCGTCCCTGGACTGGATCTCGGTCTGCACCAGAAGCTGGGAACATTCCGTCTTCTGGGAAGCCGGAATATAATATCCTTTCCTGGACTGATAGCGGATTTCGATCCGGTGTCTTGCGCAGACTTCCTTGAGCTGTCCGATATCATAACGGATCGTCCGCTCCCCTTTGTGGAATTTCTCCTGAAAAAAGGCGATGTCCAAAGGCGCGCTGGAAGTGATCAGGCACTTCAGGATCTCCGCCTGTCTCGCTTTTAAACTCTCCTTCATGTCACCTCTCCCCGTCTTTAGAAAGCATTCCCTTTCCGGCAGCTTGGCAGGCGCTAAAGCACGCCGTACTTTTTCAGGGCAAGCGCAAGGCCGTCCTCGTCGTTGGACGCCGTCACATCGAAAGCCTGTTCTTTCACAAAGTCTTCCGCATTCCCCATCGCAATGCTGTACCTGACCTGGCGGAACATGTCCGCGTCGTTTTCCCCGTCTCCGAATACGATCACTTCGTCGGGGGAAACTCCCTCCTGCTGCATAAAACGCTTTAAAGTCCGGCCCTTGGTGATGCCGGCCGGCGCAATCTCCACCAGCCTGGGGCAGGTGCGCGTCATCTCATATCTGCCGGAAAACCTCTCTCCAAGCGCGGCATATACGCGCCTCATCTTCTCCGGCGTATCGGTGCAATTCAGTTTATTGATATGGCGGGGCAGTTCCTGTACGGAAAAAATCTCCCGCACCACCGGATAGTTGTTCTGATTGGTGGTCACCCAGGACCAGGCACTGGCCACCAGCGGATGATCCGGCGGATATCCTTTTTCCTCCCGCTCCCGGATCTTAAACGGTCTTTGCCACTGCGGAATCCAGTAATAAACGCTCTCGTCCTCATATCCTTGAATCTCCACCTGCATCCGGGAAAGGAAAGAAAACAGCTCCTGAATCTCCTTTTCCCAAAGCTGGGCAAACACCTGTCTTTCCCCTGTCTTAAGACGGTTTAAGGCCAGTCCGTTGATCTCAATGAGACAGCCGTCATACTCTTTCATCGAAAGCTGGTGCACATAAGGCAGCAGGCGGATGTAGCTGCGTCCGCTGGCCAGGATCAGCCGGATTCCCTTCTTCTGACATTCCAGCAGGCAGTTTTTCGTCCGGTCCGAAATCCTGTCCCTGGAATCCAGGAGCGTGCCGTCCATATCGGTTACGATCCATCGGATTGCCATTGAGATCACCTCCCCTTCACAGAGATATTAACATATTTTTTGCATTTATTATAACTTATTTTTTGCAATTCTGCATAAGTAAATTGCAATTTTGAGACGTTCCCTTTTGTTTTTCACAGCATTTACAAAATTTATATCCCATTTTCTGCCATGTTGCACAAATGCAGTTCGTTCTTGACATCATCCCGCAAAAAAGGTAAAATCCATCTGAAGCGGCCATGGCGGAATTGGCAGACGCGTTGGTTTTAGGTGCCAATGGGCAACCGTGTGGGTTCGAGTCCCACTGGCCGCAGGACGGCAAAAGATACAAAAATGCCAATACAAAAAGAACGTCCCCCCGGACGTTCTTTTTTGCATTTCTCTTTACGGCATCAGTTCGTCGATTCCCCTGTCCTTATTGTTCCGGACCAGAATCCACAAATAGTTGGCGTCGTCGTCCACATCCTGGCACACCGGCACTTCCTTTTTATTGGTCGCCGCTCCGTAGGGGCTCCATACGCCTCCCTCCGCCATCCCGTTCCACTCTTCCTGATTTCCGTCCCAGTTTAAAGTGGTCAGGTACATCTCACCGCTGTACATGCCGTCCTGGAAACTTCCGATCACGTTTTGCAGATAGCGGTCCTTTTTGGCTGCCTGGGACAAATCCAGCTCATAGTGTTCCTGGCCGCTGCCATTGGGAAGGTCGTCGGCCCATTCGCCCATATACATGTGCAGGGTGTAGGCACGGTCCGAAACGGTGTCATCGTCATAATAGACGTAATATTTCACCCATTCCCCGGTTCCTTCCCGTTTTCCCTGCGACCATTGTCCGTAATAGTACTCGTTATCCGCATAACAGGCGATCCCTGTCCCTTCCGGCTGTCCCTGGGCATTGCGCTCCCCATAATAATAGAAGGTATCCTCGTCTGCAATACTTGCCGACATCTTCATAAACCAGGCAAGATGGGCCAGGTCACGGACCGCTTCCATATTGTCCTGCTCCCAGTAACCGGACATCTCCATCAGCATCTCTTCGTTTGTTTTATTGACGCCCTCTGCCGCAGCCAGCGGGTCGTTGCCGCTGATGGTGCGTACCCCGGTCCCGGTTTTTTGATTGCCCGTCTTTTCTTTGCCGGCGGGCAGCTGGTTTTCTACGGACTCCTCCTGCATGGAAACGGTTTGGGATTCCGTCTCCGTTTCCGTGCTTTCTTCCTCTGACGCTACAGAAGCGCTTTCCTTACGTTCCAGGGAAACTTCGCCGGATTCTGCGGTCGTTTCTTGGGCGTAGATCATCTCCACGCTCTCTGCCGCGGCCGCGTCCTGCCTGCTTTCGTTTTTCTTTCTCTCGCCAAGACGCACAACGCAGAGAATAATGATAATCACCAGAAACAGCGCAATCGCCAGAATGGGAATCAAATCCTTCTTTTTATCGCCCATGTGCTCATCTCCTTCATAAAATCACATAGATTGTACCATACGCTTTCTATTTTTCCTATAATTATTTCTTAAAAAAAATGAAAGACGGGTTTCTTTCTCAATATATATGCCTAAAAAAAGGAGTCCATTCCGGCAAGTTTCTTACTTGACATCCCGTTTTCTTCTCACTATTATTATGGGAAAAGAACGAAAGAAAGAAGGTACTATATGAAGAAACTTTTCGGCTGCGCCAGAAAATGCAGCCCTTATCTTTTGCTTTTTCTCATTCCCGTGGTGAATTTTTACCTGCTGGAATGGTATACCCACGATCCCTTCTCCACCATGGAGCCCAGGGTGCAGCTTCTCAATATTGCCCTGTTTGAAATCATGGCCCTGTTCCTGTTCGCCCTCACGGGCCGCATCAACGCCGCCTTGATGATTCAAACCGCTTTCTGCGCCGTTTACGGGCTGGCCGGCTTCTATGTTCTGGAGTTTCGCGGGGCGCCCATCCAGCCGTGGGATCTTTTTTCCATCGGCACCGCTGCCAGCGTGGCGGACAACTACGACTATTCCCTGGACAAAGATGCGGTCGTCTCCCTTGTCAGCCTGATCGCCCTTTTGTTCGTGGAATTTTTCATCAAAGCCCGCTTTCCCCGCAGAAAAGACCGCGCAAAGCAGACGAATGTCTCCGGGAAGTTTGCCTTCCGTCCCTGGCAGGCCCGCCTGCTTCTGGGCGCCTGCTCCGGTTTCCTTCTTTTTGGCTACACCAAGATGCTTCACAACGAGACCATCGTACAGACCAAGCTGCGGCTGTACGATAAGCTCTTTACGCCTACGACCATCCAGTATAAGGACGGGACCCTGACCGCTTTCCTCATGGAACTCCAGTATATTTCCGTGGAAAAGCCTTCCGGCTACTCCGGCGAAAAAGCCGAGGAAATCCTGGCTTCCTACGGTTCCAGGCCGGTGCTTTCCGACAGCAGCAAAAATTCCGGTCACGACACGGCCTCCCTGGACCAGACCTTCATCCGGACGCAGGATGAGACGCAGGAGACTTCCCTTCCCAATATCATTGTGATTATGAACGAAGCATTTTCCGATCCTGCGGTCCTGGGGGAATTTTCCACCAATGAAGACTATATGCCTTTTGTCCACAGTCTTCTGGAAGGGGCGGACAACGCTATCTCCGGATATCTGGATGTTTCCGTCAAAGGCGGCAATACGGCCAACACCGAGTTCGAATACCTGACCGGGCACAGTATGGCTTTCCTGCCCTATGGCAGCATTCCCTATCAGCAGTATATTAAGAAGGAACATCCTTCCCTCGCTTCCCATCTGGCGTCCCTGGGGTATTATACCGTAGCCATGCACCCCTATCATGCCAGCGGCTGGGACCGGGATACCGTCTATCCCGATTTCGGTTTTCAGGAAATGTACTTCGAAGAATTTTACGAAGACGCCCCGAAGGTCCGCAAATACACCAGCGACCTTGGGGATTATCAGAAGCTCATCGATATATTCGAAAACAAGCCAAAGGACCAGCCCCTGTTTTTGTTTAACGTTACCATGCAGAACCACTCCTCCTACAGCGACTGGGATGATTATGACAACTTCAGCCCCGATATCACGGTGGACGGTTCTTCTTCCAAGCTGCTGCCCGCCTACCTTTCTTTGATCAAACTGTCCGACACGGCCATTGAGGGACTGGTCAACTATTTCTCCATGCGGGATGAGGATACGATTATCGTCTTTTTCGGCGACCACCAGCCCACGGATTCCGTCGTCAACCCGGTTTTGGCCCTGCACGACAGAAGCTGCGCAGACCTGTCCGCCGAAGAAGAATATCTGCGTTACCAGGTCCCCTTCTTTATCTGGGCCAATTTCGATATCGAAGAAGAGACCGGCGTGGAAACCAGCCCCAATTTCCTGGGCGCCAGGACGCTGGAAGCCGCAGGCCTGCCCCTGTCTTCCTACTTTGCCTTCCTGTCTGATTTAAACAAAGACGTTTCCGCGGTTTCTACCAGCCGCGTGCTGCTGTCTGACGGGACGGACACGGATACGGATGCCCAAAAAGAGCTCCTGTCCGACTATGAAACTTTGCAGTATTATTTCCTGTTCGACCAGTAAACCGTTTTTGCCGGAGGTAACCGACTGATGAAACCCGTTTCGATTTTTGCCCTGCGCAGCGCTTCCCCCTTACGGGGACGCCTGCGCAGCTTTCTGTCCGATTCAAAAATCTGCTTCTTTTCCTTCCTGCTGCCCTTTCTGGCCATGATTGCCATTTTCATCGGCAATCAGATTTATCCTTTCGGGGACGGCAGCTTCATGCATTCCGACATGTACCACCAGTACGTCCCCTTCCTTCAGGAATTCCTGACGAAAATCCGGTCCGGGGAATCCCTTTTTTATTCCTGGAAAATCGGTATGGGGTCCAACTACCTGGCCCTCTTTGTCTATTACTGCGCCAGTCCGCTCAACTGGCTGATGCTCCTGCTGCCCGGCCAGTACCTGATCGAGTTTATGAGCTATATGGTGGTATTAAAAATCGGCCTTTGCGGCTTTACCTTCTCCTGGTATCTAAAGGAACGCTTCCACACCCGCAGCGGGCTGATCCTGCTCTTTTCCACATTTTATGCCATGTCCGGCTTCGTGGCCGCCTATAACTGGGACGTCATGTGGATGGACTGCCTGTTTTTGGCCCCTCTGATCCTGCTGGGCTTGGAAAGGCTTGTCCACGAGGGAAAAGCTGTCCTTTACTGCGTCACCCTGGCCCTTTCCATTCTGTCCAACTACTACATTTCCATTATGATCTGCCTGTTTTTATGTCTGTACTTTCTCGTACTGCTGCTGGATCTGACGGATGAAAGGGGCATGAAATATGCCTGGAAACGCAGGGGGCAGGCCGTGGGCCGTTTCGCCCTGTATTCCCTCTTAGCCGGCGGAATGGCCGCTGTCCTCCTGTTCCCGGAGCTGGCCGCCATGAGTACCACGGAATATTCCGACTTTAATTTCCCCAAAACCGTCTCCTGGTATTTTTCCATCTGGGATGTCATCGCCAGACACGCCACAGGCGTGGAACCGGAAGCCGGACTGGACCACTGGCCCAATCTTTTTTGTTCCAGCGCAGTCTTTTTCCTGATCCCCCTGTATGCGTTCAACAAAAAAATCCCAGTCCGGGAAAAATTCGGCCGGTTTTTGCTGTGCGCCTTTTTGCTGATCAGTTTTTCCGTCAATCTTTTAAACTACATCTGGCACGGGTTTAACTATCCCAACTCCCTGCCCTGCCGTCAGTCCTTCCTCTACATTTTCCTGGTGCTGACCATGTGTTTTGAGGCGGTTCACCGGCTGGAAGGTTTTTCTTTGAACCGTCTGCTGGAATGCGCCGCTTTCGGTCTCTTTTTCCTTCTCCTTTCGGAAAAAATCGTGGAAAGCGACGCTTTTGCCCCCTGGGTTTTCGTACTCAGCGCTGCCTTAATTGCCGCCTATGCCCTGCTTTTGTACGGATACAAAAAAAGGCCCGGCCCCATGGCCTGCCGGATTCTTGCCGTTGCGGCCATAGGCGTGGTAGCCTTTGAAGCTACTTTCAATATGGCCTACACCAGCGTTTCCACCACCAGCCGGAGCAAATATCTGGAAAGCATCCCCGCCTACCGGGCGCTGGTGGAACGGGTCACGCAAAAAGACCCCGGCTTTTACCGCTTTGAAAAAACCAGCCGGGTCACCAAAAACGACGGCGCCCTGGCAGGCTATCCCACCGCCTCCCTCTTTTCCTCCACCGCCAATACCCGGGTGGAAGACTGGTACGACCGGATGGGCATGAGCGAAAGCAAGGTATTCTACTGTTTCGACGGCCAGACTCCTTTTACCTCGGCTTTGCTGAACGTACATTATACTTTTTCCCGTTCCGATGCAGAAGATTCTTCCCTGTATACGCTCATTGACGAGCAGGACGGGGTTTACCTGTATGAAAACAACTTTACCCTGCCTGCCGGTTTTATCCTGGAAGACGGCTGGAACCTTTCCTCTTCGGATCTGGAAGGCTCTTCTTCCCAGCCCTTTGACATGCAAAACGCCATGGTCGCTTCCACCGGCGTACAGGGGAACCTGTTCGACCTCGTCTCCGTGGCGGAAAGCGGCCCCGAAGCGCAGTTTAGCGCCCCTTCTTCCGGGCATTACTACGCTTACTGCGATAATAACACGGTGGACACGGTAAAACTTTCCTCCGGGAGTCTAAACAAAACGTTCACCAAAATCAACTATGATTACATCCTGGATCTGGGCTATCACGAGGCCGGGGAACAGATTACCCTTACCAACGAAGAAGAGGACGAACTAAACGTCTCTGTCGCCCTGTTAAATCCCTCCGTCCTCTCCCTGACCCTGGAAACGCTGGGACGGCAGTCTTTCACGGTGGACTCCTGGGATTCCACCCATGTGACCGGTCATATCAACGTCACTACCCCCGGCCGCCTGCTGCTTTCCATCGCCAATGAACCCGGATGGACTCTGAAAGTGGACGGGGCTGCCGCCGAAATTGAAGAATATGACTCCATGTTTATTTCCGTGGAGCTTCCCGAGGGAGAACACGAGATTTCCCTTACCTTCTATCCGGCAGGGCTGAACGCAGGAATCGCGGTAAGCCTGATCAGTCTCGGGCTTTTCTCGGCAATCCTGGTCTTTCGGAAACGAGGCTTTGGTATGCTGCCAATCGCCAGACGTCCCGATTCCGCTTCTTGACAGCGCTTTTACACTGTATTATGATAAAGAGGTGTTTTGGCCGCAGGTTTGCGGCCATAAGAATTCAAAATCCTTTCCGTTTCGGAAGAAAGAGGTCCTATGGAAAATCTGATCATACCAAAGGGATATGTATCCCAGCTGAACCTGCACGATACCCAGATCGGCATCAAGACCGTGAAAGACTTTTTTCAGAGCCTTCTGGTCAAACACTTAAATCTCCTGCGGGTTTCCGCCCCCCTTTTTGTGGATCCCGCCTCGGGCATGAACGATAACTTAAACGGCTATGAACGTCCGGTTTCTTTCGGCATCAAAGAGCAGGACGACTACCGGGCGGAAGTGGTACAGTCCCTGGCAAAGTGGAAACGCTATGCCCTCAAAGAATACGGTTTTTCCCACGGGGAGGGACTCTACACGGATATGAACGCCATCCGCAGGGATGAGGTTACGGACAACATCCATTCCAT
>CALWGP010000033.1 GCA_944380095.1 uncultured Lachnospiraceae bacterium
AATGCTCTCTTCTGCGGGCGCCGTGGATTCTCCCGCCGCCTGCCCGCAGGCAGCCGTCATCGCCGCCAAAATTCCTGCCAGCAACATCGCCATCGCTCTTTTTTTCATTTTCCTCACCTTTTCTTACCTTTCGATTTCAAATTCTATCTCACCGGATGACCCGGGTGCGATCTCGTATTTGTCGAACACGACCACCGGATTTCCGGCTTCGTTCATGTAAAATTTCGTAGCATCCGTGACTCCTGAAAATCCGCCTTCTTCCTCGGTCCAGAACACTTCTCCTGATTCCGTCCGTTTCCGCATTTGCCCGCGGATGGAAGCGTCCGCGATTTCCCTGTAGTCCTCGCCCAGCACGTCCTCAAGCGTTACCAGACTTCCTTCTTTCAGGTCGATATTATAGTACCTGCTCTCGCTGTATGCGGAAGTCCAGTTCTCCGTTCCCATCACCAGGAAAGATAAATAATCCTCCGTCTGGGATTTGATTTCATACCAGACCCGGATCTGGATATTATGGGCTTTCCACTCTTCTTCGGTACCCCCGGTTTCCAGGAATGCCGTCCTGTAATCCTCCGCCCTGGCTACCGCCTCGTCCGCATACTGCTGACAGAGGGCATGGATTTCCTCGTTGATGGAGTCCGCCAGCCCCCCGGTATCCTCCGCGATCATTTCCACGCTGGGGATCTCCACGGACAGCCAGATCCCGTCCTGCTGCTGTTCGTCGGTTCGAAACGTAAATACTCTGGCCACAGCGCCGATCACCGGTATTTTGCCCACTTCCTGCGCAAAAACCGTGCTGGTATTCAGCGCCGTCACGAAGACGGCCATCGCTGCGGCTGCGGCCCAAAGCCCTTTGCGGACTCTCCTGTGCGAAATGCCCCGCAGCTTACTTTGCGAAGGCTTCCGGGAATCCTGCCGCGCTTCCAGATACGCCCGCGCATCGCCCTCTGCCCTTCTGATCCGGTCCTGCAGTTCCCCCGGCACCGGGATTTCATCGTACCGTTTTCTCGCCTGCTCCAATTCTTTCATGCCTTCGCCTCCTCCAGATCCTTTTTCATCATCCGCAGCCCCCTGTACAGCCGGGCTTTTACGGTATTCAGGTTGGTTTCCGTAATCTCCGCGATTTCCTTCAACGACAGGTCTTCATAAAATCGAAGCTTGATCACCTCCTGAATCTTTTCCGGCAGACGGTTGACCCTGTTGTAAAGGTCGTCGTCCTGCTCATAGCCCTTTTCGATATAGGACGCCTGCGCATCCCATGGCTCGGGAACCGGGCTCTCCTTCCTGCGCTTTCGAAGAAGGGCCATACTCTCATTGACCACGATCCGATAGCACCAGGTCTTCACCGCATTCTCATCCCGCAGCATTTCGTGATGGATCAGCGCTTTATATGCCGCGCTCTGCACCGCGTCCATGGCATCCTCCGGATTGCCGGTGTAGCTGTAGGCCAGCCGATAAAGGCCGTTTTGATGCTCTATGAGATAGTCCGCTATTTTCTGATACAAAGCCTGCTTCATGGCATCTCTCCCTTCCTGCGCCTTTATCTAATAGAGGATTTTCTCTGCAAAGAAGTTTCACCCGCACAAAATTTTTTAAAGTTTATCCGTTGCCGGGTTGTCCAGAAGCATCCCCTCCGCCGAAAACCGCGAACCGTGGCAGGGGCAGTCCCAGCTGTGCTCCGCCCCGTTCCATTTGAGGGCGCAGCCCAGATGCGGACATCTTTTCTTCGAAAGCGCGAGCAGATTCCCGGCCGCTTCCATTCCGTTGCGCAAAAGGGGCCCCTTCCTCATGGCTCTGGAAGGGTCGAAAACCCGCGCGAAGGGACTTTCCTTTCCCAGGATTTCGTCCGTCAGAATTTGGGCCGCAACCATGGAAGAGGTCATCCCCCATTTATTGAATCCCGTGGCTGTCCAGACGCCGGGCAGATGTTTCGCATATCGTCCGATATATGGGATCCGGTCCAGCGTCATACAGTCCTGTGCCGCCCAACTGCAGACTTCTTTTGCTTTCGGGTAAAACCGACCGGCGAACTGCCGCAGTTGCTGCCAGCATCCCCCTTCCTTCCCGGTTCGGTGCCCGCCCCCTCCCACCAGGAGGTATCTCCCCGCGCTTCGAAAGGAAAAGCCGTTTGCCGCTTCGTCTACGTACATCCCTTCCACGTCCTGCGCGCCTTCCAGCGCGATGCAGTAAGAACGCTGCTGATACATTTTCATAAAGTACAGTCCGTGGCGGTTCCAGAACGGGAAGTGAGTGGCCACGATATACTGATCCGCCTCAATTCTGCGGCCGTCGTCCGTCACCGCCCCCTCCTTTGCGATTTCCCGGATACCCGTCCGCTCGTAAACAGTCAGATCTTTCACCAGCCTCGACGCCAGATCCAGCGGATCGATCTGCCCCTGATCCGCGAATCTCACCCCGCCCACTACGGAAAAGGGGAGCCTCAGGGCGTCCGAAAACTGCGCCCGATAACCGAGTTTTTCCAAAGCTCCCATCTCTTTTTCCAGCCTTCCCTGATCGTTTACGGAATAGACATAAGAGTCCCTGCGCTCAAACGGGCTGCCCAGTTTTTGGCACAGCTTCGCGTATTGTTCCACGGCGGAAAGATTGGCCGCCAGATACAGTCCCGCCGTTTCCATCCCCTCTTTTCGAACCAGTTCGTCGTAGAGCAACCCGTGCTGGGAGGTCACCTTCGCGGTGGTATTCCCGGTGTTCCAGCCGCAAAGGGCGCCCCCCTCTGCCAAAACGCATTCCACTCCCGCCCGCTTTAAAAACCAGGCGCACAAAATCCCCGCCATCCCGCCGCCGATGACCAGCACATCGGTTCGGATGTCTTCCTGCAGCTTCGGGAAACGCGGCATCTGCGTTTGCATGGCCCACAATGAAAGCATAAAAATCCCTCCCGTTTTCCAGTTTTAATCCTTTTCAGTATTGGAAAACAGGAAGGGATTTATGCGGAATTCACCGGAATGCGTATTTCCGGGCGTCCTGAAGCTGACGAAGGCGGTTGTCGATCTTTGGTTCCTCAGCTTGCGGCCGCAGCGGGTTTCTTATTTCGCGAAAGCAGCCAAAAGGCGATGGCACAGACGATCACCGACAGCAGCGACCCCGCCGCCGTGGCAAGCCCCATGGGAAACAGGGTAGAAGGAAACAGGGCCGACGCCAGATACGCCCCCGGGAGACGCACCAGCAAAATGGCGATACCGTTATGCAAAAAGGAAAGCCCCGACTTCCCGCAGGCACAGAAATAGCCGCTGAAGCTGAAATGGATTCCCGCAAACAGGCAGTCCCACACATAGCCGCGCAGATACTGCCCGCCCAGCCGCACTACCTGCGCCCCTTCCGCTTTGGACGGGTCGGTAAACAGCCCCACAACCGGCTCCGACGCAAACTGGGCCAGCACGCCCACGCACAGGCCGAAACAGGCTGCGATGATCACCGCGCAGCGCAGCGTCTGCCTTGCCCGTTCTGTCCTGCCCGCGCCGATGTTCTGCGCGCCCAGGGCGGACACCGCAGACAGCATGGAGGACGGGATCAAAAACAAAAAGCTGATGATCTTTTCCACAATTCCTACGGCGGCCGCATCGTTAAGCCCCCTGCGGTTGGCGATCACGGTAATGACAAGGAAGGAAATCTGGATAAAGCCGTCCTGCAGGGCAATGGGAACCCCGATTTTCAAAAGCTTCCCCATCACGAAAGACCGGGGCGCAAGGTCTTGCAGGCCTACGGCAATCCCGCCTTTTTTCTTTGCGATCACTGCCAGGGCGACAGCCACGCTCACAGCCTGGGACAGCGTGGTCCCCAGGGCCGCGCCCGCAGGTCCCATATGAAAACCGCCCATAAACAGATAGTCCAGCCCGATATTGGCCGCGCAGGCCACCGCGATAAAATACATGGGGCTTTTGGAATCCCCCATCCCGCGGAAAATGGAACTGATAATATTATAGGCCGTGATAAACGGAATCCCCAGAAAGCAGATCGTCAGATAGGCGACGGTTCCCGGCACCGCTTCCTTTGGCGTGGAAATAACGGATACAATTGGATTGACAAGCAAAAGCAAAACCGCTGTCAGGACAACGGACATCCCAAGAAACAGGGTGACCGTATTCCCGATACAAGAGGCCACGGATTTTCGGTCGCCCGCGCCCACGGCCTGTCCGATCGAAACGGTGGATCCCATTGCGAGCCCCACGATCATCACGGTCAGCATGTGCATAACCTGAGAGCCCACCGAAACTGCCGTGGTGCTGGAAACCCCCTCGAACTGGCCGATGATGAACAGATCCGCCATGCCATAGAGAGTCTGCAGAAAATAGGACAGCAGATAGGGCAATGAAAAGATCACAATATTTCTGAAAACGCTGCCGGAAGTGAGATTCTTCTCCATACTCCGTCCTCCTTATTCCTCGAATATCTGAAGTATAAACCCTGTAATTATGGCAGAGTCAAGGCAAAACGGAAAAGGCGGCTGCAAAATCCGCTTCCCGGTCGTCATCCTCCCGGGAAATCGGTTTTCGCAGCCGCCTTCCGCTTTCTCTTCTGCGCCGTGCGGCACTCCGTCACCGGATCTGCCAGAAATTCTTCCTTACCTTCTGCTTTTCCATTACCGGTTCCTCATTCACATACTGCAGCACCATGGCCGAAGTCCTGGGCATGGTCACGGTAATTCTGCCCGTGGTCACCTCATAGGGCACCGGCTCTGTGGAAAAGCCCTTTTCGCCGGTAAAGATCAGCTGGGTCATCTCCGCCTCCCGGGGGATCCCCAGTTCCCACACGGTCATCTCCTTTGTGATCTCGTGATCGTTATTGTTGATCAGGATCACGGAATGGTGGGTCCGGTTAAACCGGCCGAACGCAATAAAATTATAATCGGAATGCAGCCATTTCGTGGATCCGCGCTTAAATTCGGGGTTTTTACGGTGCATCCGGATAATCGCTTTGTGGAATTCAATCAGCTTGCGGTCCTCCCTGCCCCAGGGATAGGTCCGCCGGTTGTCCGGATCCGTAAACCCGCACAGCCCCGCCTCGTCGCCGTAATAAACCGTGGGCGCCCCGGGCCAGGTCATCTGGATCACCACCGCCTCCATCAGGACCGCCTTGTTGACGTCCTGGTTGGCCGCCTCCGGTCCCAGGTTATTGGTACGCCCCACCTTATGGTTGGTCCGGGTCAAAAAACGCGAATGGTCGTGGTTGGACAGCTCATTCATGGAAGTCATCCAGGACGGCATGGACATGCTGGCCCCGTGATAGGCCATGGCATTGAAAAAGTTATCCGCGTTGCCCAGCAGGTCCATCCTGCAGTCGTCGCTGTGCTTTTCCATCCCCGTTAAAAACCAGGTCACCGGCTCCATGAACGCATCATAGTTCATAATGGTATCCCACTCGTCGCCCTGCAGCCAGCCGGAAGGATCCCCGTAATGCTCCGCCAGGATAATGGCGTTGGGGTTGGCTTCCTTCACCGCTTCCCGGAATTTCTTCCAGAACCGGTGATTGTACTCGGCGGAATGGCCCAGGTCGGCAGCCACGTCCAGCCTCCAGCCGTCCGCGCAAAACGGGGCGGAAACCCATTTTCTCCCGATATAGAGGATATACTCCTCCAGCTCCCGGGAACCCTCGTAGTTGAGCACCGGCAGGGTATCATGTCCCCACCAGCCGTCGTAGGTGGAATTGTAAGGGAAGCGGTTTTCATCATGGAACTTAAAATAATTATGATACGGGCTCTCCCCGGAAACATAAGCCCCTTTCTCATATCCCGGCGCATTTTCGTAAATCCGTTCCCGGTCCAGCCACTTGTTGAAGGAACCGCAGTGATTGAACACCCCGTCCAGAATCACCCGCATCCCCCGCTTATGGGCTTCCTGAATGACCTGGACCAGCATTTTGTCGCTGGCTTCCAGGTTTTCCCGGTCCGTCACCCGGCAGATGTAGCGCTCCGCATGGGTGTTTTCATTTTCCCAGTCCTCCAGCAGCCTGCCCTCGTCCTTTACGATCTTCCCGTAGTGGGGATCCACATGGTCGTAATCCTGGATATCGTACTTATGGTTGGAGGGGGAAACAAAAATCGGGTTAAAATACAAAACTTCCACGCCCAGGTCTTCCAGGTAATCCATCTTATCCAGGACGCCCTGCAGATCCCCGCCGTAAAAATCCCTTACGTCCATGGCCGCGGGATACTGATACCAGTCCTCTATGCGGCGGCTCTTGGCCCCGATATACTGATACTCGTTGGTCAGCACGTCGTTGGAAGGATCCCCGTTATAGAAGCGGTCCACATAAATCTGGTACATGACCGCGCCCTTTGCCCAGTCCGGCGTATCGAATCCCGGTATGATCACAAAATTGTAGTGCTCATCCGGCCGCTTCACCACTCCCCTGAAATCGTAGTAACAGGTAATCGCCCCCACCTGTACTTCAAAATAATAGGAAATTTTCTCATTGTCCAGCTGCAGCCTGACCTCGTAATAGTCAAACTGTTCATCGGACGTAACCTTGAACATCAGCTGTTTTTGACCTTTGCACACCAAAAAAACCCGGTCGATGTTGCTTCGCTTGGAGCGGAACTTGATCTTTATCCTGCTGTATGGCGCAGGCTCGGCCGGAGTCACAAAGTTTTCGGTTGTATCCGTATAAAGCGCCCTTTTACTGAATACGGGACGCATTTCATTCAGGTACAGCTGGTCTTTGAATAATCGTTCAAAATCCATAAAATTGTACACACCCCTTAGTATCATTATTGTATACTACATCCTTCCCCTTCGCAAGCATTTCCGGGTGGTTAAGGCCAAAAAAAGAACAGCGGCTTTTTTCCGCTGTCCTTTTTTAGAGAAGGTATTTCTTCTTATGGGGTATAGCAAAAAACTATAATGTATTGGGGGGGTTACGAGTATTATAATAGCAGACCGAACCCCTTTTGTACATACCCGGATTTCACAAATATCACAATTTTGAAGGTTTGTTTTTGTGCATTATGACGGTAGTTTTCAATTATCAGGCTTTTGCCCCGCCGTCCGAAAACAGTCCTTCAAACTCTTCCCTGCCGATTTTTTCCTTTTCCAGAAGGAGCCGGGCGCTCTTGTGAAGGACGTCCTCGTTTTGTACAATCAGCTCCTTTGCCTTTGCATAGCAGCTGTCGATGATATTTTTAACCTCCCGGTCGATCTCCCCGCTGACCAGCTCGCTGTGGGCCTTCGCATGGGCCAGATCCCTGCCGATAAATACCTCATCGTCGTCATCGTCGTAGCAGATGACGCCCACGTTTTCCGACATACCAAACTTCGTCACCATCTTCCTGGCGATCCGGGTCGCCCGCTTGATATCGCTGGAAGCCCCGGTGGTAATATCGTCGAAAATGATCTCCTCCGCGATCCGTCCGCCCAGGGAAACCATAATCTCCTGCAGCATCCGGCCTTTGGTCATAAACATGTCGTCCCGCTCGGGAAGCGGCATGGTGTAGCCTGCTGCCCCCATCCCGGTGGGAATAATGGAAACCGTGTAGACCGGTCCCACATCCGGCAGCACATGGAACAAAATGGCATGTCCCGATTCGTGGTAAGCCGTGATCTTCTTCTCCTTGTCGGAAATAATGCGGCTCTTTTTCTCCGCGCCGATCCCCACTTTCACGAAAGCTTTTTTGATATCTTCCTGGCTGACAAAAACCCGGTCCGCTTTGGCCGCCACAATGGCTGCCTCATTTAAAAGGTTTTCCAGGTCCGCCCCGGTAAATCCTGCGGTGGTCTGGGCAACCTGCTTTAAGTCCACGTCGTCCGCCAGCGGCTTGTTTTTGGCGTGCACTTTCAGGATATCCTCCCGTCCGCCCACATCCGGCATTCCCACGCTGATCTTGCGGTCAAAGCGGCCGGGGCGCAGGATGGCGGGATCCAGAATATCCACCCGGTTGGTGGCCGCCATAACGATAATGCCCTCGTTGACGCCGAAACCGTCCATCTCCACCAGCATCTGGTTTAAGGTCTGCTCCCGCTCGTCGTGACCGCCGCCCATGCCGGTTCCCCGGCGTCTTGCCACGGCGTCGATTTCGTCGATGAATACAATACAGGGCGCGTTTTTCTTGGCGTCCTCAAACAGGTCCCTTACCCTGGATGCGCCCACGCCCACGAACATCTCCACAAAATCCGAACCGGAAATGGAGAAAAAGGGCACGTTTGCCTCGCCCGCAATGGCTTTTGCCAGCAGGGTCTTGCCGGTACCGGGAGGCCCCTCCAGCAGGACGCCCTTGGGAATCCGCGCGCCCACTTTGGTAAACTTCGCCGGATCTTTCAGAAAATCCACGATCTCCTGCAGGTCCTCTTTCTCCTCCTGCAGGCCTGCCACATCCTTTAATGTAATCCGGCTGTCCCCGCCCACGCTCATGCGCGCCCGGCTCTTGCCGAAATTCATCATCTTACTGCCGCCGTTCATCTGGGCGTTCTGGGCGTTCATCATCATAAAGAGGAAAACAACCCCTCCCACCATGATCAGCGCCGGTAAAATGGAAGTCAGAAATACGTTTTCCTTCGGTACGTCCTGCACCATGGGGACAATCCCGTTTTCTTCCAGCAGGGCTTTCATTTCGTTGACGTCGGTGGTATTGACCGTTTTCACATCGCCGTCCGTCAGCTGGATCCGGACGGAACCGGTGGGTACTTCCCGGTTCTGGACAATCAGCGCGTCCGTCACCTCATCCTCTGCCAAAAACTGTTCAAACTCGGCCTGCGTGCAGGTATTTTCCATCTTTTTGAGCGTCCCGGAAAACCAGAACAGCACCATTGCGGCCAACAGCAGTATAATAACCAGGTTGATTCCTCTGCCGCTTCTATTCACAGTATCCTCCTTCGGCAAAAAGCCTTTCCTTATTCGTCAAATTTCACTACGCCGATGTAAGGCAGGTTTCTGTATCTCTGGTCATAATCCAGCCCGTAGCCCACCACAAACTCATCCGGGATCTGAAACCCGGTATAATTTACATTGACGTCCACCACGCGCCGTTCCGGCTTGTCCAAAAGGGTGCACAGCGCCAGGCTCCTGGGGCCCCGGGACTGCAGCATCTTAAGCAGGTAGCTTAACGTGCGTCCGGAGTCCACGATGTCTTCCACCACGATCACATCCTTATCCTTGATGGACTCGTCTAAATCCTTGACAATCCGGATCACCCCGCTGGATTTCGTATCGCTTCCGTAACTGGATACGGACATGAAATCCAAAGACACGGGAACCGTAATGCGCTTTGCCAGCTCGCACATGAAAAATGCGCCGCCTTTGAGCACACAGACCAGATGCACCTGCCTTCCCTCATAATCCCTGCTGATCTGCTCGCCGATGGCCTGGATCCTCTCATCCACCTTCTGCTCCGTCAGTAATACTTCCACTCTTTCTTTCATCCTCGTCTCCTCCTCTTATGTGCACTTCCAGAATCACCGCCGTCTGTGCCGTCACCTTATATGCCGCGCCGATCCTGTGCCCGGGCACCCAGACGATCCGGGACCCGTCAGCCAGCAGCATCAGGCTGTCCCTCTGATCCGCCGGTATCTTTTCTTCAATCATATAACGCTTTAAGCTCTTTTTTTCCAGGGCGTCGCTGATCGTCAGAAAATCCTGTTTTCTGCGCGTCCGAAACACGACAGATTCTATTATATTATCATAATCAAACCATTTCGTATACGTCTTTTCCGGGATATTTTTGAAAAACTCCCCTGCCGCCCCCGGGAAATCCGCGCTCCGGGCCGGTCCGGGAAGGAGGCGCACAGAAACTTCCCCAAGCCCCGGGACAAACTGCGTTTCCTCTTTGCCCTCCCTGTCAGGAATTCGTAAGGCAAAGACCCGTTCCGGCCTGTCCAAACCTTCTTTGCCCTTTTGGCCGGCTGTGGCTCCTGCCTCTTGTAGCGGCAGGGAAGCAATTTTCAGCCGGCTGAATTCCCGTACCGCTTCCACCCTGCAGGCAGGCAGCAAAATCTTCCGGCCGCTCTGGGTCTTTTCTCCCGCCAGTGCCCAGACCGCGTCCACATGGGCGCTGGTTAAATCCCGGCCCTCCCCCTTCCGGCGCAGGCATTCCCGGACGCAGGCCTTTTGAAGAAGCGGCTCTTGTCTGCGCAGCCGGCCGGTATCCAGAAAAAGGGCGTCCCCCTCCTCTTCCAGACAGCGTTCCAGCGCCCTATAGGTCTGCCGCTGCATAAAATCCGCCACTTCTTCCAAAAGCTGCGCTTCCCGGGCCAGATGCCGGTTGGCCGCCAGGCAGACGTTCTCCCGGGCATAGGGCAGGATCCGGTTGCGGATCCGGTTGCGGGCATACTGTTCTCCTGCATTGGTGGCATCCACGCGCCAGGAAATCCCGTGGCTTTTTAAAAAGGCCTCGATTTCCTCCCGGCCCGTTGTCAGAAGGGGCCGGATTACCCGGGCGCCCTCCGGCTTTCTATCGCACAAAGGACGCACCGGACGGATGGACGCCATCCCGTCCAGCCCCGTCCCCCGGAACAGATGAAACAGCAGCGTCTCCGCCCGGTCGTCCCGGTTATGGGCTACCGCCACGCAGCCGCATCCCCCGTCCTTTTCATCCATTTCCCCAAGCGCCTTTTCAAAAGCTTCGTACCGGATCAGCCTTCCTGCTTCCTCCTTTGAGATCTTCCTCTCTGCGGCCACGCCCGCTACGTCTGCCCGCACCACCCGGCAGGGCACGCCCCATTCTTCACACAGCTTTTGCACAAACCGGGCGTCTTCTTCCGATTCCTGTCTCAGACCGTGGTCCACATGCACTACCTGCAGGTCCAGCGGATGGCTTTCCCGCAGGGCGCAGAGCAGCCAAAGCAGGCAGACCGAATCCGGCCCGCCCGAAACGCCAATGACCATATTCCCGTTTTCCGGAAACATCCGGTTTTCTTCCATATAAATTCCGATTTCTTTTGTCATAGTCCTCTTTCGCCCCGGTTTTATTGTACCCGATCCAATGCCGGGAAGTCAACGAACCTGGTTTTCCCAAATCCCCGTTACCAAAACGGTCATATCGTCCCGGATTTTTCCCCCGCACCGGCCGATGGCGTAGCGCAGGATATGGTTTGCCAGATCCACCGGCGAATCGGAAGAAAGTTCCCCGATCCGGCGCATCAGGCACTCCTGTGCATCCCTGCAGGGCCAGTCCTCCACCACGCCGTCCGAAATCATAATCACCATATCCCCTTCCCGCAGGCTCCGGACCGCTTCCCTGTCCTCCCCGCCGCTTCCCATTCCAAGGGGCAGGGTCCTGCAGCTGACTTGTTCCACGTCCGTACCGTGTTTGAGAAACGTGCAGGCCCCGCCCGCTTTTGTGATGGCGCATTCCCCCGTTTTCAGATCGATCCGGCACACGTCCAGAGTCGCCATCCGTTCCTCGTCCCCTTCCGCCCGGATTAAGCTGTCCAAAAGCTGCACCGCCATCCGTCCGCCCAGCCCGGCTTCCAGGATCTGTTCCGTCAGATCCACCACCCGGCTGCTGTCCTGCCTTGCCTTTTCCCCGGACCCCACGCCGTCCGAAAGGATCATGGTAACCGCACCGTCTTCCTCCCAGAACGAATGGCTGTCCCCGGATACCGTTTCGTTTTCCTTTACCGCCGTAGCCGCCGCCGTCAGACAGCAGTAAGCGGCTTCCTCCTCAAAATACAGGCTCACCGGTTCCCTGCCCACAAAGTAGGGATTCCGCTTTTGGGGCACCAGGCGGATGTCCATCAGCACGGAAAGAAATCCCGCGATTTCCGCCGCAGTTACGCTGGTATTCTTTTTGGTGCAGACGGAAACGGAAATTTCCAGTTTCCCTTCCCGGCTCCTTAAAAGATACAGATCCTGCGCCCAGATCCCTTCCCCCGCAAGGGCCCTGATGATCTGCCGTTCCTGCCTTCCCCCCAGACGGATCAGCTGTACCGAAGTGCCTGCCACGGCCTGCATCAGCCCGGCCACCTGCCTTAAATAGGCCGCGTAATTTTTCCGGTCCTCCTGCGCCCGTCTTTTTTGCAGCCGCTGTTCCCGGCTGCCTTCCTCCCCGTCTTCTTCCTCCAGATTCATCCCGGTCAGTACCGCCGCCAGGCTCCGGAAAGTATCCGCGCAGTTCAAAATACGCCGGCGGTCATATTCCAGAAGATAGGCCGACTGCTCCGCCTGAAAATCCCCCGTTCTGGTTTTCAACACTGATTCCTCCTCCCCGGATTTTGCACCCCCGGCTGCGCCGGGTCGTTTGTTCTTCCAGTATAGCTTGAAAAAGCCGCGGGATTTGTCAAATCAGCGATATGCTTTCCTTCTTTTTTGATCCGGCCGGAAATAAAACTTCCTATTGAATCAAAAAAGACGATCGTGCGGGCTGCCGGCCAGTCCGCTCAATCGTCCCTGTTTTCTTCTCTTTATTTTTCCGGCTTAAAAATAATCTCGCCTTCATAAACCAGGCCGAGCTTATCCTTTGCCACCTCTTCCACGAACTTCGTGGTCTTGGTGTATTTGCCGTATTCTTCGATGTCCTCCGCCCGCTGCTGTTCCTGCTCGATCTGGCTGTCCAGCTGGGCGATCCGCGCCGCGTAAGTCTGCTGCTTGCGGCTAAGCTCCACGCTCTTGACCGCGACGACGACCAGCAACATGCAGACAGCGATGGTAACCATCACCATACCCAGGCGATTTTCTTTCTTTTTCCGACGGAATACAATTTTTCTCTTCACCATCTTATTCGCCTCGCTGTCTCTTTTTGCGGCGTCCGCATACATTCATTTTAGCTATTCTCCCCCAAACAGTCAACCGCTTTTTTGACAGACGGATCCCTCTTTCCAGCTTCTTTCCCAGACGGCGCTTTCCGGATGCCGCCTTTTTTTTGGCCGCATGCCCGGCCCTAAAAAAAGGGGCCAGGATCCGGCGGGATCCTTTTGCCGCCAGTTCCATCATCCGCAGGAAAACGGAGGAAACAGCCCGGACAAAAACCGGACCGGCGGTCTTTTCAAACAGCGCCATGCCAAGAAAAGCGCCCGCAACGGAAAACCACCGCAGGCTGCCGTTATTTTCGGAATACAGAAGGCCGAAAAAGCGGAAGGAAACAAAGGCCCAGTAAAGCAGGTCTTCCAGCGAAATCCAAAAACCGGCATGGGGCACCACCCGCCGGAACACCCGCAGGCAGTCATAGACAAGGGCCATGGCGATTCCCAGCAGCACGCAATCCAGCCAGAACGCGCCTTCCCTTGCGATAAACGGGCTCATGGACTACCCAAACAGCCTGGCAAACAAAGACCCCGCCCTGTTTCCCGCGCTGATATTTTCCGAATAGGTCAGGCTGTCGATCCTGCCGTCCACATCCACTTCTCCCTGTTCCAGCGTCAGCCTGCTCACATGGAGATCGCTGCCTTTGATCATCAGCATTCCCTGTTCCGTCTCCAGCAAAATCTCCGCCACATCAAAGGACAGCACATCCGAAACCCCGTTAATCGCGCATGTCTGCCGGTTGATAAGGCTGATCCTGTGCTGCCTGTTCTTGCTGTTGTTTAGTTCTTCCATAGCGCCCTCCCTGCCGTTGTCCTTTTTCATTATACGCAGGGAAGGCAGCAGGTAGACCAAGGCAGCCTACAGATATTCAAACATTTCCTTTGCTTCTTCCTTCCGCACGGTTTCCTGTACGGAGAGGACCTTTACCTTTACCTCCTTGTTTCCGAACTGAATGGTAATCACGTCGCCCGCCTTCACATCCGCAGACGCCCGTGCCACCTTGTCGTTGAGCAAAACCCGGCCCGCGTCGCAGGCCTCATTGGCTACGGTCCGCCGCTTGATCAGCCGGGATACTTTCAGATATTTATCCAGTCTCATTTCATTCCTCCTGTATGGGGTCCCGCCGGACCTTTTTTCATGGCGTAAAATGCGTAATATCGAAAAACAGCTGCCTTGCGGCAGCTGCTGTTTCCGTGTCCATCTATCAATTAGTTAATGGAATCCTTTAATGCTTTCCCTGCTTTGAACTTGGGGGTCTTGGAAGCGGCAATGGTCATCGTAGCGCCGGTCTGGGGATTTCTTCCCTCCCTGGCAGCTCTCTCGGATACTTCAAAAGTACCAAAACCTACCAGCTGGATCTTCTCGCCCTTCTTCAGTTCAGCCGCAACAACATCGGTGAAAGCCTTCAGCGCCTTTTCCGCATCTTTTTTGGATAAGCCGGCTTCTTCAGCCATAGCTGCAACCAGTTCTGTTTTGTTCATTATGAACTCCTCCTGTAATTCTTAATCAAAATAGAAACGCAATGTCCATAAGTCCTTGCCTGAGAACATTATATTCTATTTATACCCGCAGTTATCAGGTTTGTCAATAGTTACAGGGAAAATGTCTGCTCCAGGAACGCATTTTTCGCCTTCTGCAAATCCACCAGTTTCTGCAGCTTTTCCATGTTGCGTCCGGGAATCCAAGCCTTCCCGGTATTATAATAAAAATTGGCGATTTTCCAGAATTTCTCGGGATAGGCAAACCGGTAATACAGCTGCAAAAAATCCGGGGCAGTCAGCTTCTTTTCTTTCCCGTAAACATCCAGAAGTCCCCTTGCCAGAGGCGCCGACCAGTTTGTCTTCTCCAGCAGTTTGCGCAAAAACAGATAAAGGTCCCTCATCTGACATCCCAGGCCGAATTTCTCAAAATTGACAACGCTGGCCCCTCCCGGGGAAAACAGCACATTATGGTGCTGGAAATCCCCGTGGAAAAAGGTCCCCTGCGCAGCGCCAAGCACTTCCCGGTACGAACGCACCTCTTCCGTCACCCGCAGGGCTTCTTCCCAGAACCCGTCAAAATTCTGCTGCAGGTAAATCTCAAAGGCCGTTTTCTGTCCCTTTTCCCGCAAGAACCTGCGCACCCGGCGCAGCTCCCTGTTTCGCTTTTCATATTCTTCCAGAAGCCCCTGGGCATGAAGGCCGCTTTGGCCCGCCAGTTTAGGCAGGCTCATGGCCTTGTGCAGGCAGGCCAGCATAGCCGTGGAAGTGCGGCATTCCTGCCCGTCTTTTAAACTGCATTCCCTACCGCCGGGCCAGGTTTTGACAATGCAGGTCGTCTGCTCCTGGTCCTGGCAGGACAGTTCCCCTTCCCTGGTGCGGACCAGCCGCTCCGCCCGTTCAAAGCCGCTGTCCGCGATTTCTTCCAGAAGCTTTTCCAAAAGCTCCAGCCTAAACCGCTGTCCTCTATATTCTTTCAAAATCATCCAGCCTTTATTCGTTTCACACAAAATTGCGTTCCTGCTCTTCTGCGTCCGGATGATCTCAAAATCATAATTTTCCAGTACGCTTACCGATCTGTCATTCACCCGCATTCCCTCCCATACCCTAGGTACTACCTATCTTATGAGAGAGTCCTCCCGGTTATGAATGGCCGTCCGCAAGTCTGCTGCGGGCCGCCTCCAAAAGCGTCTGCTTTTCGTTGCAGGACGGATCCTCCAGCACCAGTTCCAGCAGCTCTTTAAGCAAAGCCCCCAGCCCCGGTCCCGGGCTGGCCCCGACGGAAATCAGATCGCGGCCCGTCACCGCAAGCCCCTTTAGGGAAAGGCAGTCCCCTTCCTCCTTCACTTTCCCGTAAAGGCTGCGCAGACATGCAAGCTCTTCGCGCTTTTCTACCCGCAGATAATCGCTCTGGGCCAGCAGGTCCGCTTCCTTTAAATCAAACAGGTCAGGGAACAGATCTTCCCCGGCACGGTTGATGGCCCGCCGCATCTGCGCCGCAGAAAGCCCGATTTTACGGTCGTGTTCCCGGACCAGCCGCACCACCCGGTCTGTGGTATCGTTGTCGAATTTCAGACGGCGCATGATCTTTCGCGTCATTTCCGCCCCTAGCTGCGCATGTCCGTAAAAATGATCCACTCCCGTTTCATCCGTCGATTTCTTCTCCGGCTTTCCCACATCGTGCAAAAGCGCGGCCAGCCGCAGCGCCGGTTTTGGACGGACCCAACGCAGCGTGCAAAGGGCGTGTTCCCCTACGCTATAACAGTGATGGGGATTGTTCTGCCCCGTTTCCATCATCCGGTCAAATTCCGGCAGGAATACCGCGGTCATTCCCGTTTCCCAGCAGGTCCGGAACCGTTCCGGATGGCCGCTGGCCAAAAGCTTCACCAGCTCCGTCCGGATCCGTTCCGCGCTGATTTTGGAAAGCGTGCCCGACAGCGTCCGGATGGCTTCCATCGTATCCTTTTCGATGACGTAATCCAGCTGGGCGGAAAAGCGGACCGCCCGCATCATGCGCAGGGCGTCCTCTGCGAACCGCTCCATGGGATCCCCCACGCAGCGAAGCAGCCCTCTTTCCATATCCTCCCGCCCGCCGAAAAGATCCACCAGCCCTTCCTCCTCGTTATAGGCCATGGCGTTGACGGTAAAATCCCTGCGTTTTAAATCCTCCGCCAGGGAAGCGGTAAAGGTCACATCCTTGGGATGCCGCCCGTCCTCGTAGGCGCCGTCGATCCGGTAAGTGGTCACCTCATACCCCAAACGCCCCTGCAGCACCGTCACGGTGCCGTGGGCAATCCCCGTATCCACGGTGCGCGCAAAAAGCGCCTTCACCTGGCGCGGTTTCGCGGAAGTGGTAATATCCCAGTCGTCCGGCGTCCGGCCCAGCAGGCTGTCCCGGACGCAGCCGCCCACCGCATAGGCCTCAAATCCGGCTGCCTGTAAGGTTTTAATGATTCCGGACACCTGGAGGGGCAGCCGGATGCGTTCCAATTCTCTCGCCATAACATCCTTTCCTTTCCGCCCTCCATTTTAGCATCCGTTCCTCAAAAGCTCAATCCCAAACCGTCTACCCCTCCCGCTGCACTTCACGGAGGATTTCCACGAATTTCCCGATACAGGAAGACTGCTTTTTCTTCTTCCACACGAAAACCAAATGCACGGGCGGCACCGCATCCGCCAGGGGGATGGCGTGTATCGTCCCGATGGTGTCGATCTGCCCGTCTTCGTTTAAGACCGCAACCCCTTCGCCCCGGGAAACCATCACCATCACGTCCTTCACGTTCCGGGCGTAGCGTATGTTCTCCGGCCTGATCCCCTTTTCCATACAATAGCGGATTCGGAAGTCGAACAGTTCCGGATAATTTTCCCGGTTGGATACGATGAAGGGCTCTTCCGTCAACTCCTCCAGAAAAATCCTCTCCCTGCCTGCCAATGGATGATTGTGGTTCACCAGTATATAGGCCCTGGAGGGCGCCACCTGCTCCCAGGCCAGCTCCGGATATTTATCCAGGCCGCAGTCCAGAATGAAAATTCCGTCGATCTGATCCTCCAGCAACATCTCAAGATTTTCGCTGAATTCCCCGTAAGTAATCTGTGTTCGGATCTCCGGATACCGCTGTTTGATCCTCTCTTCCACTTCCATATAAATATTGAGCATGAAGGGGTAGGAGCTGTAACCGATCTTCAGGCTTCCCCCGATCCCGCGCCGGTACGGATCCGTGATGGAAAGGATCTCCTCATATTCGCTGACAATGCGGCGCGCGTGCTCCACCAGGGCGCTCCCCTCCGCCGTCAGCATGACGGATTTGCGGGATCGCACGAAAAGGCGCACCCCGAGCTCGTTTTCCAGAACCGCGATCTTCCGGCTCAGGGTGGGCTGAGTCACAAAACATTTCTCCGCCGCCTGTGTAAAATTGAGCGTTTCCGCCAGTACCAGAAATTGTTGCAGTGCGCTGATCTCCATCTCTCTTTTCCTCCTTGCCGTCCTTTCCATGATGCCCTGTATTCCTTGTATCATACCATGGACTCCCTCCGGAATCCATCCCCCAGATCGAAAGGGATGCAGCGGCGGAGGGCGCCTTCGAAAAGGGGGGTGGGAGTTCAGGTTCCTGTCAGCATAGCTGAAAAGTCGCCTGAGCGCCCACCCCCTTTTGGGAGATTCCCCCTGCTGCGGCAAACCGCACCAGATCAAATTTCCTTCCCGCTCTTTCTGCAGGATTTTATCGGCTGCGCCGGGATCAGTCCCCTGCGTTGGCCTTCAGTTTGCTGATCTCCTGATAGGGACGAATCAGCAGTACAGCGCCCAGAATGCCCAGGCAGGCAAAGATGATCAGCATGATCAGTTTGGACATCACGCCCGGCAGATACCCCATCAGGATGACTGCAACGACGCCGCCCGCATTGGCGCTGGCCAGCACCGTAGAGCTGAACCGGCCTCCGGCTTTCTTCGGGGAAACCAGCGCGCAGTCGCTCTGCACATGCATGGACAGAAATCCCATAATCGCCGCCAGAAGCCCTCTGGCCACGGTGATGACCGTCAGATTGGTGGACACCAAAATGCCGAAGATGGAAACGATCAGCAAGGCGCAGGCCACGGGTGTCACCTTAATAGAACGCAGCAGCTTCGCCGCCACGGTGGGCAGCAGGACATACGCCGCCAGCTGTACGAATTTCCCTACCGTATTAGGAAGGCTCACTTCCACGCCGGTAAACCCTTTTCCCTGTAAATAGGCGGGCATCCAGTTGCCCAACGCGATTCCCACTCCCATGTAGCCTATGTAAAGCAGGCAAAGGGCGATACAGGCGTTTCTCTCCATATCCGTATAGCGATAGCTTTTCTCCGCATGGCGCGCTTCAGCGGATGCTGCCGTCGCGGATGCCACGCCGGAAAAGTCATAGGACAGGCTGAACATGAAAAGGAAACCGATCAGAAGGATCACGGCGCTGATTCCCGCAAACACCAGAAAGGCCTGTCTCCAGGTCAGCCCCATCGTTTCGATCAGTGCCGCGGAGAACGAGGCCGCTACCATTCCTGCCACCATATTGCCGATCAGGTTAATCCGCAACAGTTTGGAAGGATCCTCTACCCGATAGACTTTCAGCGCCTGCGTACTGCAAGGCACGGAAGCTGCTGTCACAAGACTGTAGAGGGAAAACCAGATCATGCATTCGATTCCCGAATGAGCCGTGGAGAACAGCAGCAGGCTGGCCAACAGGCCTACCGCAATGAGATAGAGAGTTTTCTTCGTTCCGAAGCGATCCACTACCCGACCGGGCAGAGATGCCACAATAGCGGTCATCAACCCGCCCATGGAAAGGAAAATGCCCTGCATTCCCGAGGTCATTCCCGTATCTGCAGCGAAATACGCCATTAGAGTCGATGTCAGCGTGCTCATAAAGCCCGCCACAATGTAAGTTGCACAGCTGAAAATGAAAATTCTCAGTTCAGGCCTGATCCTGTTTAACATTTGTACCATCCTCCTCATGATTTGTTCAGAAAATCGTTTATGCGAAGCGCCCGGTCCAGCGTCCGTTTCGCATAATATCTTCCCATGTACCGTCCTTTTTTCGGCCGCTTACGTGCAGATCGTCGGATCCGAACATAAAATCCACGTGCAGAGCGGACCGGTTAAGCCCCCGCTGGCAGGCGTCCTCTCCCGGCGCGGGTCCGGCCGTCGCGCCGATCGCCAGATGGCAGGCCGCATTTTCGTCATACAGCGTCGTATACAGGACTCTTCCTGTAGCTGCGATAGGAGATTTCTGATCCACCAGCGCGAACTCTCCCAGATAGTGGGATCCCTCGTCCGTCTCGATGATCGCCGCCAGGAGTTCCTGCCCCTTTTTCGCTTCATACTTCACGATGCGTCCCTCTTCCAGCCAGAGAGTGAAGTCTTCGATCATCCCTCCTCCGTAATTCAGGGGGAGCGTGGACGTCACACGGCCGTTCACTTTCTGCCGGTGAGGAATGCAGAATACCTCTTCTGTCGGCAGATTCGGAATGAAAACCCGTTCCCCCGGGAATTCATTGCATCCGCCCATCCAGCGGACTCCCCGGGCCGGTTCTACGGTCAGATCCGTGCCGGCGCTCTCAAATCGGTAGAGCGTATATTCTCCGCGATCCAGCTCCTCTTTCCGCAACCTCGTCCGGCGGATGTACTCGCTCCAGGCTTCGACCGGATCCTCTTCCCTGCAGCGCATGCAACCGATCACCAGATCCCAGAGAGCGTCCATCCGCTTTCCCTGCTCCAGATCGGGAAACACCTGATCCGCCCAGCTCCGGCAAGGAATGCACGCCAACGTGAACCCGCCGTGAGCGCTGGATGTCCGAAACAGCTTCCGCCGATCCGCGCT
The DNA here is from genome assembly GCA_944380095.1 of uncultured Lachnospiraceae bacterium. Classification (GTDB taxonomy): domain Bacteria; phylum Bacillota; class Clostridia; order Lachnospirales; family Lachnospiraceae; genus Gallintestinimicrobium. Next base: position 20,016 of record CALWGP010000033.1, read on the forward strand.
CAGCTGCGCCAGTTGTTTTACCGTATCCGCCGGTATGTGCGTCAGATCTTTGAAATCCGGGCAAAGCAGGCGGATGTAGCCAGCCCCTCTTTCCGCGAAGCTTCTGCACAAGTCCCATTCCTGCTGCTGGGGTTTCACCGGCTGATTGCACGCCTTTACCCGATCCGCCGCCTCGCTGGTGAAGAGCACCTGCGTTTCCTTCGCTCCCGCCCGATAGGCTGCTTCCAGCAAAATCGATACAAAGGCTTCCGCCTCCGCCGGCGCTTCAATGAATACAGGCTGCCCCGGCTTGAGGGCGATTCCGATTCGAACCAACACGTCCGCATATCGACGTTGTTCCTTGCTCCAGTCCATTTTCTGCTCCTTTTCCGCCAAACCGCAGCGTCCCTTTCTGCTGCCTTCCTGAACTGTCCTGCCGCTGCGTTTTTTTTTTGCGAATTCCGCGAAATTACGATACAAGAATATTCTATACTTTGACGTGGTAAATTGTAAAATTCCGATTTTCGATCAGTCCCGTCCCCTTATTGAAAAATCGCATAAGACCGCATTTTCTCTGCCTTCCGACCCCTCTCAATGCTATAATGAAGCCATTCCCGCAACGAAGGAGGGATCCGGATTTGAAAAATACACAGCCAAAAAAACTCGCGTTTTACGGTGGGACGTTCGGGCGGCTCATCCCGCTGCTGACCGCCTTGTTGTTCATCCTGCTGGCCGCCATAAGCGAATCCGACGTAAGCGGTTACAGCGTCGCTTTCTTCGCCGCTGTCGCCGCGGGCTGTCTGTTCGCCAAAGACCGCAGCGCATATGGAGAGGCCGCCATCGCAGGGTTGGCCCGTCCGATGTTCGGTACGGTGGCCGTGGCGATCCTGTTCGCTGCCGTGGACGGCAAGCTGGTGGCGGCCAGCGGCCTCATCGATTCCCTGGCCTTTCTTCTGGTAAAGGCCCGTGTGTCCGGCGCCGCTTTCTGCGCAGTCAGCTTCCTTTTATGTTGCCTGCTATCCATGTCCACCGGAACCTCCGTGGGCACGTATGTCGTCTCTATGCCCCTTCTCTTTCCGCTGGGCATCCTGGTGGGTGCAGATCCTCTGTTCCTCATAGGAGCCGTGGTTTCCGGCGGTCTTTTCGGGGATAATCTGGCACCGGTTTCAGATACCACCATCGCCTCCGCCTCCACTCAGGGCGCCGACATGGGCGACGTGGTGAAAAGCCGATGCTTTTATTCCCTTCCCGTGGCGGCAGCCTGTTTTATCGCCTATTTCTTTCTCGGCGGGTCTTCGAACCGGGCTTCTGTATCGACGGATCTGTCCTTTCGGCCGCTGTCCCTGGTCATGCTCGCAGTTCCCGTCGTCATCATCGTACTCTGCCTGAAAAAGATGCATCTCATCGCGGCCCTTTCCTGGGGGATCGCGGCAGGACTTTTCGCAGGGCTCGCCACGGGGCTGTATGTCCCCGGCGATCTCCTCTCCTACCCGGGCGGCTTCCGGGTGGAAGGACTCGTTCCTGAAGCCATCGAAGGCACCTCCTCTACGATTTTCATGCTCATCGGCGCCTTTCTCTTTCTGGGGATCGTGGAGGGAAGCGGCCTCATCGACTTTTTGTCCCGCGCCATCTCGCGCCTTCCCAGAGGCAGGAGGAGCGCCGAACTGATCATCGCTCTCTCCGTCGGCTCCCTCGGCGCGATCACCGGCGTTTGCACGGTGAGCATGATCGCCCTGGGAGACATCGTCTGCAAAATCGGAACCCAACACGGAGTTCCCCGCTGTCGTCGGGCCAACCTGATGGACTGCGGCGGTCTCTGCCTGACGTCTCTGGCCCCCTGGACCGTCCACGCCGTCTACCCCGTCACTCTGGCCATGAGCTCCGTTCCCGGCCTGAACCTCTCCCCGGTTCAGGTAGTGACGCACAATTTTTACGGCATTTTCATGGTTATTTTGATCCTGTTCGCCATTCTGACCGGATATGGCTACCGGGAAGAAGTAAAAGATTCACCGGTTTCAAAATAATTGTGCTGCAACAGTTAAAAGGAAGCGGCTTCTCCTGCCGCTTCCTCTTCTATTTGTCTCCGCCTTCTACGCTCATCCACACTTCTCTGCC